>CAZTEV010000034.1:0-16973 GCA_964612785.1 uncultured Roseivivax sp.
CGGGTCGCGCCCTCGGCCCCGAGCAGCGTATGTTTCTGGTATTGGGCGAAGACATTCCCGCAGGCCTTTACAGAATCACGATGACCCTCGACCACGACACGGAATTGCTTGTCCTCATCTCGCGGGCCTTTCCCGCCACGTCCGGCCAGATCGAATTCGTCTACGAGGATCTGGAGGGCTCGGAATGAACCGCACCGGACGCCTTTTCGCCCTGAGCTTCGCCGCGCTTCTGAGCTGTGCCTCCGGGCTGGTCCTCGACACCGCGCCGGCCGCCGCCCAATCCGAGGCTGCCATGCACAGCATCAACCCCCTGCGCCTGTCCCTGCGCCAGAAAGAGCGGTTTGCGCTGCCCGATGCAGCCGCCAGAACCGCCGCACAAGAGGCCTTCGCCGATCTGCTGGCGGGCCGCGATCCGGCCCCCGGGACGCTGCGCGCGGCCGGGCTTGCCCTGCACGCTGCGGACGGGCAGTGGCGCGCGCTGGCCGATCTGGACAGCGATCCGCAGGGGCGCGGGCTTTATGCCTACCGGCCCGGCGGGCTCGATCTACTGATCTCGGCGCCGCACCAGTTCAAGGATCTGCGCACGGGGCGCATCGCGGGGTTCCTGTTCGACGAATTGCAGCTTGGCGCGGCGGCGTTCAACACCGCGCCGCGCGATCTGCCCATGGGCGGTGATCGCCTGTCGGATCTGGGCAAGCTCGAAGGCACGGAGTTCAATCTTTTCCACCTGGCCTATCACGCCCACCGGCCCGGCGCGCGCATCGTCCAGCTGCACGGCTTTGCCGCGGAGAAACGCAAGAGCGCCGCCGCCCGTGCGGCCCAGGTCATCGTCAGCAACGGCACGCGGCGCCCCGATCCGGGCACGCGGGCCATCGCGTCCTGCCTCGCGGGCGCCGGGATCAAAACCGCGATCTATCCCGACGAGGTCAGCGAGCTTGGCGGCACCACCAACATCACCCTCGCCGAACTCACGAAGGCGGGCGCGCCCATCGGCACCTTCGTGCATGTGGAGACCTCGCGCGATCTGCGCGACCGGCTTTCGGACGATGCCGCGCTGCGCTTCGTCTTCGGCTCCTGCCTGTCCGCGGGGCTCTGATCGTGGGTGGCGCGGCCTTCAGACCTGCGCTGAGCGCGCTTGTCCTCGGGGCCGCAGTCTTCCTGTCTCCGCCGCCCCCGGCCCAGGCCGCCCCGGACGATCTGCGCGCGCGTCTCGGTGACCCCCAGATGGGCGTGCGCGACTGGGATCCCGCAGGCTTTGCCATCCCGCGCCTGCATGCGGGCGAGGCGCTGACCCTGCACCTCGCCTCGGGCGAGGCGTTGCGCGTCGCCCTGCGGGCCGTGCGCGACACGGAGACCCCGGACCTCGCGGTTTCGGGCGCGCTGCACTTCTGGGTGGGCGATGGTCAGGGCCTTCTGGCCCGCGCCAAGCCCCGGATCGCTGAGGGCGCCTATCTGCTGCCCGCCGCCTCCGGCCCCCGCATCATCCGCATCCTGCGTCCGACGGAGACCGGACATGCGGTGTCGCTGCAGGTCGCGACGGCGCAGGTGCATCTCGACGATGCGGGCCTGAGCTATGACCGCGCCGTGCCGCTGCCGGGGCTCGCCCGGCGGCTGGTCTGGGAAGAGCCCCGGCACCAGACGATCCGGCACCTCGAAGGCGCCGCGCGCCAGTTCGGTCCGCGTCGGACGGGGCAGCGGCGCGAACGCGACTACACCCTGCTGGAGCCCGGACGCGCCATCGCGCTCGACGTGATCGGCCCGCAGCGCCTGCGGCTCGAAAGCCGCCTTCTGCCGGAGGCAACCGACGAACTCTATCGACCCTACCGGATCGACTGGAATCTCGACGGTCAGCCGCAGAAGGCACTGGGCTTCGAGGCCTCCTGGGACCTGTCGCGCGAATATCACTGGGACCAGGGCGGCGTGGCAGGCGTGACCGGCGCGCAGGCCGGGTATCTGGACGTGCCCGAGGGACGGCATCGCCTGCGGCTTGTGCCGTCGCGCCCGATGCTTTTGCGCGCGGATGCCTTCGGTGGCGCGTTGATCGCGCCCGGGGCCAATGCCGCGCCGGGGCTGGCAGAGGCCTTCGCGGCGGTCACGCGCCCGCGCCCGCCGGACCGGTCGGACCTGGCCTGGGGTGCGCTTGGCGGGGCGGTGCCGCGCATCGACATGACCCGCGACACGCCCGGTCGGGTTGAGGCCCGCGCGCGCGATCTGGCCCGCAGCTTCGCGGTCTCGGGCGGCGGAATGAAGGCCGCAGACCTGCTGCGCGCGGCCGCGGCCGCGCGTCCCGATCTGCCGGGCCTCCATGCGAGCGCCGAACGGTTTTCCGGGGCCTACGGGTTCTTCCGGCAGCTCCAGCCCATCGGCCATACGCCACGGGGCGCGGCCCTGTGGGACAGTCCTCGCGCCCTCGATGAGCCCGCAATCTCATGGCGGCAGGGACCAAGCGCGGCCGTGCCGGAACCCGTGCTGCTGACCGGGCTGCGCAGCGGGCTGTTCCATGCCCTGCCACCGGGCGGCGCCCTGCGCTACCGGACGAGCGACACAAGCGGTGCCACGCGGCTGCGGGTGATGGTCGACCGGGCCGGGCTGCGCGCACCGCTGCGCCTGTCGCTGCAGGCGGACGGCCATGCGCCTGTCCTCATGGAGCTGCGGCCCGACACCGTCGAGGCCGCGTTGCCGCGCAGGCAGGCCCTGGGCGATCTGGGTCTCGTGCGGCTATCTGAGACCACCGGCCTGCCGACGGATCAGGTGATCCGCCGCGTTCTGCGCAGCCGTGGACTGCCCGGCGCCCGGCGCTCGGATCTTGCCACGCTCGATTTGACGCTCGATCATCCGGTCTCACGCCTGCAGCTGCGCCTTCTGGACGACGCGGGCCAGCCGGTCCGCGTGGCGTTGTCCGAACGGGTGTCGCGCCAACCGAGCCTCGATGCACCCGCCTATTACAGCCTGCTCGCGCGGCTCGACCGGCGCGAGGCGCGGCATCTCTTCACCCATGCGCTGCGCGCCGCAATCGCCTGCGAGCGCTGGCTTGCGGCCCCGGGCGCCTGCCGCATCGAACCCGTGAGCGGGCCGCGGATCCTGCAGGCGGAATTCTACAACGACATGCTGCCGCTCCTGCGCTTTCTGCGCAGCCGGGAACGGCTGGTCTTCGACGCCGTGCGCGATGCGCCGCCCCCGCAGGACGCAGGCAATGGCATCTCCGATCCGGTGCGCGCCCAGCGCCTGCTTGCCCGGGCGGAAGGCTGGCAGGGCGAAGGACAGCCCCTGCCCGCGCTTGAAGATTTCACCGCTGCGCGCGACAGCGCGCCGCCGGAGGTCGCGGGCCGCGCGCTTGCGGGACAGGTCCGCGCGCTCGATACGCTGGGCGAGGCCTTTCTGCCCGACCGCATCCTGCGCCACGCGGCCCTGCCCTGCGGCGATGCGCTGGCAGCGGATGCCCGTGGTCAGTTGATGGACCGCTACCGGACGCGCGGAGATATCGACCGGCAGATCGGTGTGCTGGCCCGGCGCATTCTGTGCGGCGACGATGCCGCCTCCCTGCAGGCGATGACGGCGCTTCTGGCCGCGGACGGGCGCGACGACGCGGCGCTGCGGCTGGGCGCGCTGGCGGATATGTCCGCCGCGCCCATCCTTGCAGAGGCGCGCGCGCGGACCGGCTGGCCGGGCGCGCCGCTGCCGTCCGTGCTGGACGAGACCGGCCCGCTCGATGCCACGGCGCTTTTGGTGGGCGCCGCGGGCGCGATCCCCGTCAAGGTGGAGACGCGGGATCTTTTCACCACCTGGTACCGCGCGACCGAGGCGCATCCGATCGTCATCGAAGCGCCCGAGGACGGTCGACTGGACCTGACGCTGCGGCCCCTTATCGGCACAGGCACACCGGGCCTCGCGCGCGCCACGATCGAAGGGGCAGGTCCGCGCGCGACGCGCCTCTTCCCGGCGAACGCGGCCTCTCCGAACCTCACCGATCTCAGCGGCACGGGCCGTCTGGGCCTGGGCGAGCACTGGAGCGGCACGCTGCGCGCCGGTCAGCGGGTCACGATCCGCGCCAGCAACACCGATCTCGCGGTCGAGGCGACGCTGCGCCCCGGCGCGCGCCCCGACACCGCCACCCTGCCCGAGGCGCAACTGGCGCGGCTGTCGCAACTGGCCTCCGATTACATCGCCGATCCTGTCGGGCGGCGGGATCTGCTGGTTGAAGCCGCGCGCCTTGCCGCGCCGCTGGACGGTCAGCTGCGCGATCCGGTCCTGCGGCCCTTCTGGGCGCGGATACGCGCGCAAAGCCGGTGGGACCGGGTCACGCGCGTCTCCTCCAGCGCAGGCGTCACCGAAATCGCGACGCCGGATCAGCCCTTCGACAGCCCGATCCTGCGCACCCGCGCGATCCTCGCCCCGGGCTTCGAACCCGATGCGCGCATCGTGCCCGCCGACACAATGCTCACCGCGCGCAGGCAGGCCGACACGCCCCTGCAGATCAATGCGGAGCTTGCGCTCGTCCCCCTGCCTTCGGTTCCGGTGCCCGAGGCGGTGATCCGCCTGACCGACCCGCAAGGCGATGTGCGCACCGTGCGGCTGGGCCCCGACCAGCGGTCAGCCCCCGTCACATTCGACTTCCCCCCGGGCGATGCCACCCATGGCTTGAGTCTCGAGGCGCCGGTGCAGAACGCCTTCGTGCAATTGCGGCTGGAGCGCCCCCAACAGACGACCGAACTTTTCCTGCCCGAGAACCGCACGCGCCTCTTCGAGGTCGCGACTGTCGAAGAACCGCTGCGCTACATCCCGCCCATGCCGACCGTGCTGCGCGTCGATGAATGGCGCGACGGGCGGCTTCTGGCGCGCGTGATCCTGGCAGGCCCCGACGCGCCGGTCACGCTCAGCCCGGAGGACGGACGCCAGCGCGCACTCTTCCGCTTGTTCGAACTGGTGCCCGATCCAGCCCCCGAGGAATCCGCCGAGCCGCCCGAGATCGAAACCGCAGAGCGCATTCCCCCGGCAGGTAGCGCCGTGACGGGCCTTGCCGCGCTGGCGCGCGCGGTCCCGCAGACGCTGGGCTTTCCCGAAGCCGTCACACGCACGGGCACGGCCGAGCTTCTGCCCGGCCAGCCCGGCACCTGGTCGCTGCGCGCGGCCCTGTCGCAGGCCAGCCGGACGCAGGATCAGGGCGGCAGCTGGCTGAACCAGTTCGAGACATCCGTGCGCCACCGCCGCTATCATGCAGGCTGGGACGTCTATAGCGACCTGATCGCCCGGATCCGGCTGCGCGATGCGGGTCCGGCCATGTACGGGTTCGACGGCACGATGCACTGGCCCGACCGGGGCTATGGGACGAGCTACAGCGCCGGGTTCGAGCTGCGCGCGCAGGATTTCGACCGCCTGGCCTGGCGTCTGGGTCTCAGTGTCGATGCCGAGCGTGTCTTCACGATGACCGAGGCGCTGGATCTGACGCTCGATGGCGGCCTGTCGCTGTCGATCCTGAGCCATGACAGCGCACCTGCATCCGATGCCGCCGAAATCGACCCCTCGGTCTATTCGGCCTATCTGCGCGATCACGCCTCCGCGCTGCGGCTGGGCGCGGAGCTTGACTGGCGGCCCTATGAGGATCTGCGCATGTACGCGCGGCTCGAGCAGCGCAGCAATGCGCTCGATCAGGGGCTCAGTATCGACAGCGCAGAGGTGGAATTCGGCCTGCGCCATTATCGCGGCGGGCTGCGCACGGCCCTGACCGCATCGCACCGCGTCTTCCTGAAGGACGCCGACCGCGCGGATCGCTCCGAACGCTCCGAGATCGCGCTCGACGCGGTCTGGGAGGGCCATCGCGACCCGCTTGGTCGGCTCGAGATCGGCGGTGGGCTTCTGTATCGCAGCGACATCAGCGGGTTGGGCGGCGAGGCATTCCTGACCTGGCACATGGGCGGCGGCTTCGAGGACCTGACACCCGACAGCGTGGCCTTCCGCTCCCTGCGCGAAGATGCCCGCTATCGCTGGCTCGAGGATCGCTATGGCCGCTGATCCCGCCATCTCCAACCGGGTCTGGCGTCCGTCGAGCCGCGCCGATGTCGCGGCCCGGCTCGATGCGGCTGTCGGGCGCAGGCACAAGAAGATGATCGCGACCGAGGCCAAGACGATCGCCCGCATCTCGGGGGACATCCTGCCGGATCTGGCCGGGGCCACCGATCCCGAGGGCCAGCTGCCCCTGTCGCTGTGCAAATGGATCATCGCGCGGCTCGATACGCTGGAGGGGTTGCGGCGGATCCAGCAACGCGGCGAAGCGCAGGTCGCCTCTGCCGACGACGACGCCGCGCGCAGGCTTGCGATCCTCGATTTCGCCCGCGCGCTCGGCGCGACCGGTCGCGAATTACGCCGGGATTCCCGTGCCTTCCGGCGCTGGTTCGACCTCGATGCGGTCAGCGACCGGGCGCAGCGCGCGAAAGGGCTGGCCGAGTTCGACATCGCCGTCGCCCTTGGCAGGCTTGCCGCCGTGGCGCAGGCGCGCGGCCCCCTGCCCCGCGTGGGGCTGAACGCCGTCCGGCAGATGACCGAACGGCTTCTGTCGGCCCGGCTTGATGACCGCACCGCTGCCGCGGCGCTCGAATGTCTCGAACATTGCGCGGCCCTGTCCGAGCCCGGACGCGCAGCCTTGTCGTCAGGCTTTGCCTACCAGGTGTCGCGCCTCGCGCTCGACCGCAACAGCAGCTCGCTTCTGGCCGAGGCCGCGTTATCCTGTCTGTGCGAACTGGCACCGGATAGCGGCGGGCTGGCCCTGATCCGTGTGCTGGAACGGGCGCCCTATGATGGCGGGTTCTGGGTGCAGCGCGCCTGCATCCGGCTGGCCGTGTCGAAATTCGCAGGCCGTGACGCGGCCACCGAGGCCATCGCGCGCGCCATGGCCAGCGACAGCGCGGCCGTGCGTCAGGCGGTGGCCTTTTTCCGGGAAGCGCCCTTTGCCGCGCAGGACGATGCGATCCGAACGCTCGCCGCCGGGGATCCGGAGCTGTCCGTGCGCCTGATGGCCCTGCAACGCCTGCCGGATCTGTCCGAAGCCACGCCCGAAGACGCGCCCGATCCGGCCCTGGCGCTTCTATGCGACCGGCTGGCCAAGGAAACCGCGCCCGAGGCGCAGCGGCTGATCTTCGAACTGGCGGAGGTGATGGCCTGGCGCCTTGCCCGTGCGGAGAATGCCGACGGCGCCGCGGCCTGGGCGGCGCAGGTCATGCCCCTGCTGACGCGTCACATAGCCGAGGCCGAAAACGAGGCGCTGCGCCGCCATGCGGCCGCTGCGCGCGAAGGTATCTGGTGCGCCACCACGCCCGAGGCCTTCGCCCTGCACGAGAGCCTTGCGCGCTTCATCATGACGATGAACGAAGGCGCGGCCCGGCGGCTCAATCGCGCGCTTGGCCGCGCGATGCAGGACCGGCAGCTTGCGGGCCGGGTTCTCGCGGTGCTTGCGCGGCGGGATTTCGGGCTGTCGCTGGAACGCGGGGGCCTTGGGGGGCTGAAGCTGCGGCGCGGGGAACGCTTCGGCTGGCGGCTCTGGCGGGTGCTGCACGAATACCGCAACCCGAGCACGGACAAGCGGCAGGCCTTCCGCCACACGATCGGGCGCGTCAATGCGGGGCGCCTGCATGCGCCGTCGGGCGTGCTGGCGGAGCTGTCGCAGACCAAGGTGCCCGGCGAGCCGCTGTTCATCGAGGCCGATCAGGGCTGGCGCAACTACCTGCCGCTGCTCGATCTGGTGATCTCGGCCGCGCAGGACCGCAGCCCCGTCGATATCTATTCGCCCGAAGGCGTGACCACCGTCGCCGCCCCGAAATCCCGCTTCAAGCGCTGGCGCACGCGGATGCGGCTGCACCGCGAATTCGAACGGATCGCGGAGTTGCGCAACGGACCGAGCGGCGCAGGCTATCTGGCCGCGCTGGGGCAGCTCGGGATCGACGTGCGCCTGCGCCCGCATGATGCGGGTACGCTGGGCCCTGCCCTGCAAAAACATTTCCCGGCGCTGGTCCTGCCGATCCTGCCCGGTCTGAACGAGCGCTGGCAAACCTATATCTACTCGATCTACCAGAACACGCTCGGGCAACTTGCGGTCTTCATGGCGCTGGCACTGGCGTGGTTCATGGGGCGCCATTACGTCCTGAGCCGCAGGATCCGCCGGGTGCGGCGCACATTGCCGCTGGTGATCGGCGGCTGGGGCACGCGCGGCAAGTCCGGGACCGAGCGGCTGAAGGCCGGGATGTTCAACGGGCTGGGCATTCCGCTGATCTCCAAGACCACCGGATGCGAGGCGATGTTCCTGCATTCCGACGCGTTCGGCGACACGAAAGAGCTGTTTCTGTTCCGCCCCTTCGACAAGGCGACGATCTGGGAACAGGCCCGGGTGGCGCGCATGGGACGCGATTGCGGCTCGGGCGTGGTGCTGTGGGAGTGCATGGGGCTCACGCCCTCCTACGTCGCGATCCTGCAGCGGCAATGGATGCGCGACGACATCTCGACGATCACCAACACCTATCCCGACCACGAAGACCTGCAGGGCCCCGCGGGCCGCAACATCCCCGAGGTGATGACCGAGTTCATCCCCGACCGCTCGACCGTGCTGACCACCGAAGAGCAGATGCTGCCGATCCTGAAGGAGGGCGCACGCAAGCGCAAAAGCACGTTGATCGGCGTCGATTGGTGCGCGCCCCTTCTGATCCCGCGCGAGGCGCTCGAGCGGTTTCCTTATGATGAGCACCCCGCGAATATCGCGCTGGTGCTGCGCATGGCCCGCGAGCTGGGCCTCGATCACGACCGCTCGCTGCGCGAGATGGCCGAAAAGGTGGTGCCCGATCTGGGCGTCCTGAAGACCTATCCGGTGGCGAAGGTCGGGCTCAGGCGGCTCGAATTCGTCAACGGCATGTCCGCCAACGAACGCTTCGGCGCAATGGGCAATTGGCGCCGCACGGGCTTCGCCACCCATGACCCCTATGCCGATCCCGGGCAGTTCCTCGTGACCGTGGTGAACAACCGCGCCGACCGCGTGCCGCGCAGCCGCGTCTTCGCGCAGATCCTCGTGGACGATTTCATGGCCGATGCGCATCTGCTGATCGGCTCCAACCTGCAGGGCATGGAAGGCTATATCGAAGAGGCGCTGACCGAACGGCTGGCGGGGTTCACCCTGCGCGACGATGCGGGCAGCGCGCTGTCCTCCGATGCGGCCCACCAGCGCATCACCGAGGAGATTCGCCGCCTGCGGGTGCCCTACCTGCCCGAACATCTTGCAGGGATTGCAGGCGCGCTTCTGGGACGCGACACACCGCCCGGCGACCCGAGCCCCGAGGCTGTGGCGACCGCCCTGAAGGGCGCAGGCGGCAGCGACGAAGAAGCCGGGTTCGCCAAGGCCCATCTGGAGTTGCGCGCGACCCAGATGGCCGAGGCCGCAGCCCTGCTGGAGGCCGCCCGCAGCGACAAGGTCGATGCCGCGCTCGAGGAGCATTGCCGCAAGGCCTTCGCCACCTGGTTCCGCGCCCGGATCCATATCGAGCCCGACACCTATGCCAGCGGCGACGAGGTGGTCGCGCGGCTGGTGGGGCTGACCCCGCCGGGCATGCTGAGTCGCGTGATGGGGATCCAGAACATCAAGGGCACCGGGCTCGGCTTCATCTACAAATGGCAGGATTACGACCAGCAGGCCAATGCGATCCTGCAGCTTGCGACGGGCGTGGACGAGCAGATCGACCAGGGCCTGCGCAAGCTCGAATCCGGGCCCGTGATCGGCCAGCTGGGCCGCGATACGGTGCTGGCCGCGCTGGACGATCTGGGCTCGGGCAAGGCGCAGGTGCCGCCCGCCATCCAGCTGCGCGTCAAGACGCTGCAACAGACGCTTGCCGCGCGCGGAACCGATCAGGAGACGGGCGAGAGCGGCCCGCGCAGCGACGGGGTGCTGGCTGCATTGCTCGGCGTGGTCGAAGGGCTGGTTGATGCCTTTTTCGCGATCAAGCGCCGAAACACCGCCGATCAGGTCTATGCGGATCTGGCCAATCAGCGCATCGGACGGGATCGCGCGGCGCAGGAAATCCAGAAGCTGAACGCGGCCCAGAAAGGCGGCTGGCTGTTCAAGAAGGTGACCGCCTGGCGAGCGGCGGCAAGAAGCAGGACATCGACATCATGATGACGCCGGAACAGACCGAAAAGATGCGCAAGCTGCGCGCCCGCTACCTGGCGACGCTGGCCGAACAGGTGGCCGAGTTGCGCGTGATCCTCGCTCAGACCACGCTCGATGCCGAGGCGGTCCAGAGGCTGCGCTTCCTGACCCATTCCATCGGCGGCAGCGCCATCGTCTTCGACCTGGAGACGCTGGGCGAACGCGCGCTTGCCGCGGAAGCCACGATCCTCCAGGCCGCAGGCGCGCCTCGGGCATTGCACCCCGAGGAGCGCGCCGCGTTCGACGCGGCGTTTGCCACCTTCGAAGAGGAATACCGCGCAGCGGTCACGCCCTGATCCCGTCAGTGTCCGGGCGTCAGGCTTCGGAGACAGCCGGGATGGTGATCGTGAACACGGTGCCGCCGGTCTCAACGGGCGCGACCGTGATCTCGCCGTCATGCATGCGGATCAGCTTGCGCGAGATGGCAAGGCCCAGCCCCACCCCTTCGGAGCTGCGGCTCTTCAACTGGCTGACCTGTTCGAAGGCTTCGAAGATGCGGTCGCGATATTCTTCCGGGATGCCGCGCCCGGTATCGCTGATTGTCAGCTCGACCAGGCCATCGTTTTCTCTGACACCGATCACGACACCGCCGGTTTCCGTGAATTTGATCGCATTGCCCGTGATGTTGATGATGACTTGCCGCAGCCGCGTCTTGTCCACATGCGCACAGGTCGGCGTCGTGTCCACATCGAGCGTGAGCCCCTTCTGCGTCGCATGCACCTCCATGCCGCGGGCGACCTGTCGGACCAATTCATCAACGCGCACACGCTCCTTTTCGAGTTTGAACGTGCCGCTTTCGATGCGGGAATAATCCAGAATCTCGTTGATCAGATCCAGCAGATGGGTGCTGGAGCTGGAGATCAGATGCGCTTGCGAAGCCGTCTGATCGACCAGGGTTTCGAGCCGCTCGTTCACTACGGAGATGTCAGGCGCTTCGGCCTCCAACTCTTCGAACAACGCCCTTACGGGCTTTCGTGCCTTCATGCCTTCGATCAGGCCCGCATGGCCCAGGATGATGGTCAGCGGCGTGCGCAATTCGTGGCTGAGCGTGCCCAGGAACTCGGTCTTGGCCCGGCTTGCGGCCTCTGCTTCTTCCTTCGCGGCCTTGAGGTCGGTGATGTCGACGCGGAAGCCCACGATACTGCCGTCGCTCACCCGACGATCCGCGACACGGACCCAGCGGCCATCGGCAAGTTGCTGTTCGTGGTCGGAATTCGCGGCCTGATGGACGGCGATGCGGTCCTTGATCCATTCCTCTTCCCGCCCGAGCGCGGACTGATACTGACCGTTCGCGACGCCCTCGCGGATGATCTCCTCGAAGGTCGCGCCGACGCGGATCGCGTGGTTCGAGATCTTGTACATTCGGCGATACTGCTCGTTGCAGGTCACCAGACGGTCGTTGTGATCGTAAAGCGCGAATCCATCGGTCAGCGCCTCGATCGCCGCCCCGAGGCGATCCTCCGCCGCGCGGCGGCGTTGGGCTTCCCGCTGCCAGTACATGCTGAGGCCGATGAAGCAGATGGTGACGAGCAGAAAGGCGACCGGCGCGGCATGGCGCGATGTCAGCGGAAGCGCCCAACCGCCCAGGGGCCGCGCGCGTAATTCCCAGGACTGGCCTGGGATCTGGATTCTCGTTCCCAGCGCGCCGCGGAGGTCTTCCGGACCGGAGCTGCGCAAGATCTCGATCTCGCCGCTATCGGCAAGCTTGACCAATTGCCATTCATAGCCATCGAGCGTGCGCTCGAAGTTGATCGTGTCGAGGAATCGCTCGAAATGCAGCACAAGGGACACCAACCCCCAGGCCTCGCCCGGCTCCTGGCCCAGCACGTCGGTCACGGGCCCCCGCACGATCAGTCCCGGAAATCCCTGTACCAGCGCGACGGGGCCGTCGAACAGGACCGCATCGGCCGCGAGCGACTGCAAGGCCAGTTCGTATTGCTGCGGACGTTCGCTAATATCGATCCCGATCGCAGCGCGGTTCTGCTCTTCGGGATAAACCCGGGTAATGATGAAATCGGGGATCAAAGCGATGTTAATGATCGCCTCGTTCGCGCGAACGATGTCCGATGCCAGCTTTTCCCAGTTCTGTTCCACCAGCTCCGGTGACAGCTCCACCGCCGAGATCAGACCGTCGACCTGAAGGCCCAGTGCGGAAATTTCGCGTTCGATCGGATCGCTGGCCTGCGCCAATGTCGCCCGCAGATTGGCCTCTGCCTCGAAGCGCTGCGACGTCTGGATGGCCCGCCACCACAGGATCGTGACCAGCAACGCCATGAGCACGATAGCGACCAGAAAGACCCAGATGATCTGGGCGCCGTTGCGGCGGCCGGGTGCCGTGAAACGCTCTGCCGTCATCTGTCTCCGGGTCGCGTAGGTCTGCAGGTGAGCTCAGTGTGCGTTTTCAAAGGGCATCGGCGCAAGAGGAATAACTTTGGCGCGGCAAGTGACCGACACACTGGATTTTTCAGCAACATGAAGAGTTTGCCATGCCATATTGAGGCGGTACGGGTTGAAGGGCCCTGCGGTTCCTGGATGCAGTGGCCGCCTGGGTCTTGCTGGCGGCTATTCTGGAACCGATTGGCGAAAGGTCAAACCTCAAACGAAGCGTTTGGGATGGGAGCCGCGTAGGTCACTCTGCAAGGTGGCAAGTGGCCGCTTTTCCATTTCAGACCTGATTTTGCGCACATTGGTCGGATTTGGGTAAAATTCTTCCCTTGAATCTAATTATGTTGTTGATTTTACTGGGAAAAGTGGCGGACAGGAAGGGATTCGAACCCTCGAGACGGTCTCCCGCCTACGCACTTTCCAGGCGCGCGCCTTCGACCACTCGGCCACCTGTCCGAGGCGGTGTCTAGCCGAAAGCGGGGCCGGGGTGCAAGGGGCGGCGGGGACGATTTTTCCCGGTTTTTTCGGTGCATTTCGCGCGGGTTTCGCAGAACGCAGCCCCCCGGGATCACTCCGCGGGATCAAGCAGGATCTGCACGCGGCGGTTCTGTTTGCCCTTGTTCTCGATCTTGCCGAGCCGCACCGCGCCGATCTCGCCCGTGCGGGCCACATGGGTGCCCCCGCAGGGTTGCAGGTCGACCTGATCCGCGCCCTCGCCGATCCGCACCAGACGGATGCGGCCCGCGCCGCGCGGGGGCTGGACGGACATGGTCTTCACCAGCCCCGGATTGACATCAAGCTCGGCCTCCTCGATCCAGGTCTCGGAGACCGGCAGGTCGCGCGCCACGAGCGCGTTGAGCGCGGCCTCCACCGCGCCCTTGTCCTCGGGCGGCTCGGGCATCAGGAAATCGAGCCGCCCCTTTCCGGCACCGATCTGCCCGCCCGTCACCGGCAGCGGGATCACCACCGACAGAAGATGCAGCGCGGTATGGACGCGCATATGCGCCTGTCGCCGCTCCCAGTCAAGGATCTGCGTGACCGCCGCGCCTTCGGGCGGCAGGTCGCGCGACTCTGCAGGGACCAGCACGACAGCGTCGCCGGGGCCTTTGACGGCAGTGGCAATCGCGATCTCGCCGCCCTCCCAGACGAGCTTGCCGCTGTCGCCGGGCTGCCCGCCGCCTGTGGGATAAAACAGCGACGCATCGCAGAGGATGCCGCCCTCCTCGGTCAGGCCGGTCACCTGCGCTGCGGCCTCGCGCTGATAGGGGTCTTTACGGAACAGAAGGTCGGTCACGGGGGCGCTCCTTATTCGCCGTCGGGATTGCCCGTGCCCTCGCCGCCGCCGGTGGAGCGCGCGACATTCTCGGGCAGCGGGCCCTTGTCGGCCATGCTTTGCGGGGATTGATCGTCGCTTGCGAAGGACCGCGTCTCGGAGGGCTGTCCGCCATCCCCGCGCAGCTCTTCGGCGTTGCGCAGCCACATGTCGCGCTGCGGGATCGGGATGGCGATGCCCTCATCGGCGAAGCGTTCGGCGATCTGGTGGTTCATCTCGGTCTGCACGTCGAAGATTTCCAGAATGTCGCTGAGGATCACCCGGATCTCGAATTCCGGACCGTCATCGCCGAAGCCCTTGAACCAGACGTAAGGGGGTGGGTTCATGATGACCGTGGGATGGGCGCGTGCGATGGACAGAAGGATCGATTCCACCTTCCGCGTATCCGATCCGAAGGCCACCTTCACCGGCACGATCAGCCGGCCCAGCGTGTTGCCACGGGTGTAGTTCGTGACCGTGCCCGACACGAGATCCGAGTTCGGCACGATCACGTCGAAGCGGTCGAAGGTCTCGATCCGGGTGGAGCGGACCGAGATATCCTTCACGAAGCCCATATTGTCGCCGACCGCGATCCAGTCGCCTTCGCCGATGGGCCGCTCGATCAGCAGGATGATGCCCGAGACGAAGTTCGACACGATGTTCTGCAGGCCGAAGCCGATGCCGACGGACAAGGCACCCGCGACGATGGCAAGCGACGACAGGTCGATGCCCGCGGTCGTGAAGGCCAGAAGCGCCGCGAGGAAGATCCCCAGATAGCCCACGCCCGCGACGATCGCGTTCTGCCCGCCGATATCCATCTTCGTCTTGGGCAGCACGCTCGAACGCAGGCCGGTCTGGGTGCCGCGCGTAATCGCATAGCCCAGCAGGAAGACCAGAACGAAGGACAGGAAATCCGCGGGCGAAATGACGCTGTCGCCCACCTCGAAGCCGTTCAGGAACCGGGTCCAAAGCTCGGTCAGGTCGGCCACCCGCGCGCCCCAGATCAGCGCCAGCACCGGGAGCGCCGCCAGGATCAAGACCAGACCCGCGAAGACCGGGATCAGCGAATTGCTGTCCTGCGCCGACACGCCCGTGGCCAGCTTGTAGACATCCCCCACGAAGCGCAGCAGCACCAGCATCGTGCCCGCCAGCACCATGGTCGCGATCATCGGGAAGGTCAGGGTCTGGGCCACCTGCTGCAGGCCCGAGGCCGCGAAGATCGGGGCCGCAATCGCCGACAGGGTCAGAATGCCCCCGAAGGCCCGCAAGAGCCGCAGGCGGAAATGCATCGGGTCGTGGCGATGCGTGTCGCTGTCGTCGTCGCTGTCGCCTTCGAGTTTCGCGCGGCGGAAGATCGTGCCCAGCCGGAACAGCAGCAGCGAGGCGAAGGTGACGATTGCGAAGCTGAGGACTGCGTTCACGCCCTCGCTGTAGCCATCCGCGCGCGCGAACGTCACCGTGATCCCGCCCAGGATCATCAGCGCGGCAAGCGCGCCGAAATAGTAGCGCGCCTCGGTCCGCCGCGCCCCTTCGAGAGGCAGCGTCGCCTCGTCCTCGTCCGGGGAAAAGGTCTGCTGCGCAAGCCAGCGGATATAGACGAAGATGCCGACCCAGATCGGCAGCCGTTCCAGCACGACCTCGCCGCGCGGGCCCGCATAGCCGGTCATCTGCGCCCCGATCGCCAGCAGGATGATGCCCGAGAGCGGCAGGACCACCATCCCGAAAGAGGCCAGCGTGCGCCACACGCCCGAGCCGCGGCGCGAGACCGCATTGCGCAGGAAGGCCGTGCCGCGTTCGGCCCAGAGCCGTCCGCGCACCAGCAGGACAAGGCCCGCAAACCCCAGAAAGATCGCCAGCGGCACGTTCACTTGGTTCGTGGACAGAAGGCCGCGGCCGATTTCGCGGTCGGTCTCGGTCACGAAGCCCACGGCCGAGCCGATCACCGCCTCGACCGCTTCGGGCCAGAGCGCGGGATTGAGCGGCGTGGGCCCGCGATTGAACAGCCGCTCCGTCGCGCGGGCGCGGATCGTGGCATCGATCTCGCGGATGATGCCGTCGGCGCGGGTGAAGGCCTCTTCGGCGGCGACGACGGGTGCGCGCGCCTCTTCGAGCTGGCGGGTCAGTTCGGCCCGCCGCTGGGCGATCTCGGGGGCTTCGCTCTGCCCCTCCTCGGGTTCGGGGCCCAGCGCGTCGATCTGCGATTGCAGCGTTTCGATCCGGTCGGTCGCGGCGTTCTGCTGAGCGTTCAGCCGTTCGCGGAAGGCCGCGATCTCCGAGCGCAGCGCCTCGAGCCGCGGGATCGTCGCACTGCCGTCCTCCAGCACCCCCTCGACGCGGCGGGCGGCCTCGTCCCATAGGTTGAAGTCAATCTCGGGGCGCGGTCCGGACGGACCTGCATCCGCCGTTTGCGCCTCTGCGCTCCGATCCGCCTGCCCGGTGCCCGCGCCGCCTGCATCCTGCGCCAGGGCAGAGCCCGCCCAAAGGCACGCCAGCAGAACCGCGCGCAAGGCCCATGCGGCCAGGGGCCTCATGTATCCTCGAAGACGCCCGGAATGGAGGCCGGCGCCCGGTCCATCCAGGGCGGCACGGGCAGGCCCTTGGCGGTCAGGAAGTCGGGATTGAAAAGCTTCGACTGATAGCGGTTGCCGAAATCGCACAGGATGGTGACGATGGTGTGCCCCGGTCCCATTTCGCGCGCCATGGCCATGGCGCCCGCGACGTTCACGCCCGTGGAGCCGCCCATGACGAGGCCCTCATGTTGCAGGAGGTCATAGACGATGGGCAGCGCCTCGCGGTCCTCGATCCGGCAGGTGAAATCCGGCGTGAACCCTTCGAGATTGGCAGTGATCCGCCCCTGACCAATACCTTCGGTGATCGAGTCGCCGGGATTGTCCTGGCCGGTATAAAGCTTCAGAAGGCCCGCGCCTTCGGGATCGGCCAACCCCACTTTCACGCCTTTGGGCTGCAGCGCCATGCCGACGCCCGCCACCGTCCCGCCGGAGCCTGCGGCGCAGATGAAGCCGTCGACCTTGCCGCCGGTCTGCTCCCAGATCTCGGGGCCGGTCATCTCGATATGCGCCTGACGGTTGGCCACGTTGT
>CAZTEV010000035.1:0-4887 GCA_964612785.1 uncultured Roseivivax sp.
CCACGCATTCCTGGCTGGCGCCGCCCTTCCGGCCCGTGATCTCGCCCACGAGGTTGAGGGTCAGCAGGCTTTCGATGAGGCCGATCGCGGCCAGGATCACCGCATAGGGCAGGATGATCTCGAAGGTCTCGAGCGTGAGCGGCACGGAGGGGATGTGGAAGCTCGGCAGGCCGCCCTGGATCGAGGCCAGATCGCCCACCCGCGGCACGTCGATGCCGAAGCCGATCACGATGGCCGCCGTCACGGCAATGCCCACGAGCGGCGCGGGCACCACTTTCGTCAGTTTCGGCAGCCCCCAGATCACCGCCATGGTCAGCGCGACGAGACCGAGCATCGGGATCATCTGCGCCATGGGCAGCCAGTCCCCGCCCGATGCGCCATGGCCCGAGACCTCGGCCGTGCCGGGCACCTGGAACTGCGTCAGCTGCGCGAGGAAGATCACGATGGCGAGTCCGTTCACGAAGCCCAGCATCACCGGATGCGGCACCAGCCGGATGAACTTGCCCCAGCCGAGCCCCCCGGCGATCATCTGCAGGATGCCCATCAGCACCACCGTGGCGAAGAGGTATTCCACACCGTGCTGGGCCACGAGCGCCACCATCACGACCGCAAGCGCGCCCGTCGCGCCCGAGATCATGCCGGGCCGCCCGCCGATGAGCGCGGTGATCAGACCCACGAGGAAGGCCGCATAAAGGCCCACCAGCGGATGCACCCCCGCCACGAAGGCGAAGGCCACCGCTTCCGGCACCAGCGCCAGCGCCACCGTCAGGCCCGACAGAAGCTCGGTCTTCAGCTGCGCGGGGCTGAGACGCCCCTGCGGCAGGATGTTCAGATCGGCGGCGGCGAGGCTTTGCGCAAAGCGCGCGAGCGGGGCACGGGACATGAAGTGGCCTTCTTTTCGGGTCTCGGATCGCAAAACACGGGCGGTAACGGGTTTCGACCGGCGACGAAACCGCGCCGGGCGACTATCCGCTATGCATCTGGTGCATATGTAGCGCGCATTTCGCGAAGTCCCGCGCGCCTCTCCGACGATGCTCAGCTCGCGCGGGCCAGGTACTCCATAACCGGGCCGCGCACCGATTGGTGCCCGTGATGGCAGGCGCCCATGATGACCTCGCGCAGTTCGTCGAGGCGCACGCGCATGAGAAGATGTTTGACCGGGCCGATGGAGGCCGGGCGCATGGACAGCGTGCGCAGGCCCACCGCCGCGAGGCAGGCGGCCTCGATCGGGCGGCCCGCATCCTCGCCGCAGAAGGACAAGGGCGTGCCGGTCTCGTTGCAGCGCTGAACGATGCTTTCGATGAAGGTCAGGAACGAGCAGTTGAGCGTGTCGTAGCGGCGGCGCACCCGTTCGTTCTCGCGGTCGGCAGCGAAGAAGAACTGCTTCAGGTCGTTGCCGCCGATCGAGACGAAATCCACCTCCTCGAAGAAGGTGCGCGGGGCGAAGGCGAGGCTGGGTGTCTCGAGCATCGCGCCCACTTCCAGCCGCTCGGGCACTGCATGGCCAAGGCGCTTTTCGCGCGCGATGGTCTTGTCGACCTCGGCACGGCCCGCACGGAACTCGTCGAGCTGGGCCACGAAGGGAAACATCAGCGTCAGCGGCCGCCCGTTGGCCGCGCGGAACAGCGCCTGAAGCTGCATCCGCATCACGCCCGGCTTGTCGAGGCCCACGCGGATCGCGCGCCAGCCCAAGGCCGGGTTCGGCTCATCGTTGGGCTTCATGTAGGGCAGCACCTTGTCCGAACCGATATCGAGCGTGCGGAAATTCACCCGCTTGCCATGGGCCGCGTCGAGGACGCGGGCGTAAAGGGCGGCCAGTTCGGTGCGCGTGGGCATCTTGTTGCGCACGAGGAATTGCAGCTCCGTGCGAAAGAGGCCCACGCCCTCGGCGCCGGAGCTGTCGAGGCTCGGCAGGTCGGCCATGAGGCCCGCATTCATGTTCAGATGCACCCGCGTGCCGCAGGCCGCGATGCATTCGGCGTCGCGGATCGAGGCGTAGCGCTCCTGCGCCTTGGCCTGCATCGCCATCTTGTCGCGGAAGGCGGCAACGACGCTGTCATCGGGGCGCAGATGCACGATGCCCTGATCGCCATCGAGCATGATGTGATCGCGGTTCAGGGCCTCGGTGGTGATGTGGCCCGCATGGATGATGAGCGGGATGGCCAGCGCCCGGGCCACGATGGCCGCATGGCTGCCCACAGAGCCTTCCTCGAGCACGATCCCCTTCAGCGACCGGCCATATTCCAGAAGCTCCCCGGGGCCGATATTGCGCGCCACGAGGATCGGATCGGCTGGCATTTCCGCCCCGGTCTCGCGCCCCTGCCCGGTCAGGATGCGCAGCAGACGGTTCGACAGATCGTCGAGATCCTGCAGACGTTCGCGCAGATAGGCGTCGGTTGCCTGGGACATGCGCGCACGGGCATTGGATTGCTGTTTCTCGACGGCGGATTCCGCCGAGAGGCCCCGGTCGATATCCTCTTCCATCCGGCGCACCCAGCCCTTGGAGGCCGCGAACATGCGATAGGCCTCAAGAATGGCGCGCTGTTCGGGATCTTCCGCGGTGGCCAGCAGATCGTCGACCGAGACCTGAAGCGACTGGATCGCCTCGGCCAGCCGTTCGCGTTCGCGCACCGGATCGTCGGCCACGAGGTTGGTGACGACGACGCGCGGCTCGTGCAGCCAGACATGGCCCTCGGCGGTGCCCTCCTGGCCCTGCGTGCCGCGGATGAGCCGTGCCTCGGTGTGCCGCGCGGCCAGCGCCGCGCCCTCGCCCACGAAGGCGCCCAGCTCGGCCATCTCGGCCAGCACCATGGCCACCACTTCGAGCGCGTAAAGCTCGTCGGCCGAGAATTCCCGCGCCTCTTTCGACTGCACGACCAGAACGCCCAGCGTCTCGCCCAGCCGTTGGATCGGCACGCCGATGAACGAGGAAAAGATTTCCTCGCCGGTCTCGGGCATGTAGCGGAAGCCGGGCTCGGAGGGCGCGTCGGCGGCGTTGACCGCCTCGCCCGTGCGCGCGACGCGGCCCACAAGGCCCTCGCCGATGCGCATGCGGGTCTGGTGCACGGCCTCCTTCTTCAGGCCATGCGTGGCGCAGAGTTCAAGCGTGTCCCGGTCGCGGAACAGGTAGACGGAGCACACTTCGGTGCCCATGCTGTCGGCGGTCAAATGCGTGATCTTGTCGAGGCGCGCCTGCCCGGCGGCTTCCTCGGCCATGGTGTCGCGCAGCCGGCGCAGCAATTTCCGGCTTTCGCTCTCGCTCTCGCCGCGGTCCGGCATGTGGCTTCCCAGTCTCGAAATGGCTCCCCCAGCTATAGGCGATGCGGCCCGCCAAGGGAAAGAGGGACTAACCCATAAGTTGTGTGACGGCGATCTTTCGCATGCGAAAGGTGTGAATGGCGCGTAATTTCGCCCAATCGCCTGGCAATATCAGGCTTTTTCCAGCTCGAACGCGTCGTGAAGGGCCTGCACGGCAAGCTCCATGTACTTGCGATCGACAAGGACCGAGATCTTGATTTCGGAGGTGGAGATCACCTTGATGTTGACGCCTTCTTGCGCAAGCGTCTGGAACATCTTGGCCGCCACGCCCGCATGGGAGCGCATGCCGATACCCACGACCGACACCTTGGCCACGCCGGTATCGGCGACGAGGTCGTGGAAGTTGATCGCGCCCGACGCCTTCGCGTCATCCATCGCCTTCTGCGCGCGCTTCACCTGGTCCACGGGGCAGGAGAAGGTCATGTCCGTGCGCCCATCATCCGAGATATTTTGCACGATCATGTCCACATTGACCCCCGCCTCGGCCAGCGGGGTGAAGATGGCGGATGCGATGCCCGGGCGGTCCGCGACCGACACCAGCGTCATCTTCGCCTCGTCGCGGGAATAGGCCACGCCGGCCACGACCTTGCTTTCCATGATGTCCTCCTCGTCGCAGACCAGGGTTCCGGCCGCGTCATCCATTTCCTCGAAACTCGACAAGACGCGCAGACGCACCTTGTAGCGCATCGCCAGCTCCACAGACCGGGTCTGCAGCACCTTGGCGCCCAGCGAGGCCAGTTCCAGCATTTCCTCGAACGCGATGCGATCAAGCTTGCGGGCCTTTTCGCAGATGCGCGGATCGGTGGTGTAGACCCCGTCCACATCGGTGTAGATATCGCAACGCTCCGCGCCGAAGGCCGCGGCGAAGGCCACCGCCGTCGTGTCCGACCCGCCGCGCCCGAGCGTGGTGATCCGGCCTTCGGGGCTGATGCCCTGGAACCCCGCCACGACCGCGACGCGCATGCCCTCGCCGAACTTGGCGTTGATGTTGTCGGTGGGGATCTCTTCGATCCGGGCCGCACCATGGGCCGAGGTGGTCAGAAGCGGCACCTGCCAGCCCTGCCAGGAGCGTGCGGGCACGTCCATCTCCTGCAGCGTCAGCGCCATCAGGCCCGCGGTCACGTTCTCGCCCGAGGAGACGACCGCATCGTATTCGCGGGCGTCATAGAAGGGCGAGGTTTCGTTCACGAAGCCCACCAGCTTGTTGGTCTCGCCCGACATGGCCGAAACGATGACGATCACGTCGTAGCCCTTGGACACTTCAACGCCCACGCGCTTGGCCGCGCGGCGGATCCGATCGAGCGTGGCGACGGAAGTGCCGCCGAATTTCATCACGAGAACGGGCATTTTGCCTCCCCGGGTCGAGTCGCAAGCCGTTTAGTGTGGCCGACGGGACCGCGCAAGAGAGCGCGAGAGCCCGCGCGCGAAAGCGGCGGGAGTGTTGCCGCGCGCCTGAGGGGGCTTCGATGCCGTGCGGGGCGTGGGCGCGAGGTTTTCCGGGCGGGGGTGAGCTGGGGTGTTGGGCTGGGTCTCGGGCTTGGACCGGGAGGTCCCGGCGCGAGGCCGGGA
>CAZTEV010000035.1:4987-6352 GCA_964612785.1 uncultured Roseivivax sp.
GCGCCGACCCCCGAGCTTTCAGCCCCGTGCCGGAACATTACCGGTCGGAGCCGCGCACCAACAACCAGCGCTGTGCTTCGGCCCTGCATCCTGTCCCGGCCTCGCGCCGGGACCTCACCGATGTCGCTCGCCCCCGCGAGCCCCCCGCTCACCGGTAATCCACAGGATGCAGCCCCTCCGTGCGCAGATGCGTCTCCGCCCCGTCCACCACGTCGGTATTCTGCGCCGCCACCGCCTGCCAGCCCGCGCCGGTGTCGCGCAGCACGAAGACGAAGACCGTGCGCCGCGGCCCCGCAATGCCTCCGTCGGGCGCGCGCTGGCCGGTCAGGCGGAAGCGGCAATGCACCACCGCATGTCCCCTGCCCAAGGGGCGCACCCGGACCGCGCCGGGCGTCAGATCGGTCTCGGCAAAAAAGCTGTCGAGCGCATAGCCATGGGCGCGCGCGATCGCCGCGCGGTCGCGCCACCAGAGCCCGACCACGTTCACGAAATCCGCATCCTCCGCGAAAAGCGCCCCGATCGCGTCGCCGTCCCGCGCCATCCAGGCCGCGGCGAACGCCGCCGGGAAGTCCTGCGGATCGGCGGGTAGGCTCAAAACGGATGCGCCTCGCCGTTCCAGGTCAGAAAGGCGCCCGTGGTCTCGAGGCTCAGCCGGTCGATGCGCTGCGCAAGACCCGCCGCCGAGGCCTCGGGCGAGATGCTGGCGCTTGCCCCGCCCATATCGGTGCGCACCCAGCCCGGGTGATAGATGCCGACCGCGATCCCCTCGCCCTTGAGATCCGCCGCGAGGTTGCGACCCAGATTGGTCACCGCCGCCTTGCTGGCGCGATAGATGTAGCTGCCGCCCGGCGCCTTCTCGGAGGATCCCATCTGCGAGGAGATGATCGCGATCTTCGCCCCCTTCGCACGCCGCAACGCGGGCAGCAGCGCCTGGATCGTGCCGAAGACGCCCGTGACGTTGGTGGCGAAGGCATCGGCCCACATCTGCGGCGGATAGCCGTCCTCCAGCGCCTCGCCCATGTCGGGATAGACGCCTGCATTGCACACAAGCACATCAAGGCTGTCGTCCCCGATCCGCGCGGCGAGGTTGGCCAGCGATGAGGGATCGGTCACGTCCAGCGCGACCGTGCTACCGCCCGAGCGGGCCGTACGGATGACCTCGTGGCCCTGCGCCTCGAAGGTGTCAGACAGGGCCGCGCCGATGCCGCGGCTGGCGCCGGTGATGAGAATACGGGACATGGAACCTCAGTTGGTTTTGCGGGTGGGCCGGAAAGGCAAAGGGGCGACGGGCACGCCGTCCTCGGCCAGCTTGCGCGCCTCCTCAAGCCGCGCCTCGCCCCAGATCGGGCGGTCGGGGGCGGCGCC
>CAZTEV010000035.1:6452-16799 GCA_964612785.1 uncultured Roseivivax sp.
TTTTCGACACGGCGGGCGCCATCAGCGCCTTCTCGACCTCGGTCGCACCGCAGATCGCGCAGGAGACGAGGCCCTGCGCCTGCAGCGTGTCGAAGGCTTTGGCGGATTGGAACCAGCTGTCGAAGCTGTGTCCCGACGCGCATTTGAGCGTATAGCTGATCATTCTCGCGGCTCGGATTTGGCTGGTGCAGAAAGTAATCTCTCGGGCCCGGGCTTCAAGCGGCAGGCAGCCGGGCCAGGACGTGATCCATCAGCGCGTCGAGATCCGCCTCGGGGCGCAGAACCTGCCTCGCCGCGCGGCCCTGACGCGCCTGGGCCTGCGGGTCCTGCAGGGCGCCCAGCGCCCGGGCCAGCCCCTCGGCATCGGCGATCTGCGCCGCCGCCCCGGCCTTGCCCAGCCGCGCGAAGGGGCGCGCGAAATTCGCCACGTCCGGGCCGTGGATCAGCGCCGCGCCGAAGGCTGCAGGCTCGAACGGGGTGTGCCCGCCGCGCGGGGTGAGCGTGCCGCCGATGAAGACCCGGCCCGCCAGCGCATACCAGAGCGGCATCTCCCCCATCGTGTCGGCCAGCAACACCTCCGCGTCAGCCTCGCCTTTCGAGCGCCGCGCGACGCTGAGGCCCGCCCGGGCCAGCTCGGCCGCGATGGCATCGGCCCGGCGGGGGTGGCGGGGCGCGAGGATCAGGCGCAGGCCCGGCTCGACCTCTCGCGCGGCCAGATGGGCGGCGATCACCACCGCCTCCTCGCCCTCATGGGTGGAGGCGGCGAGCCAGGTCCGCGCGCGGGGATAAGCCGCCTGAAGCGCCGCATCGGGCGTCAGGTCCGAAGGCGGCGCATAAAGCGCTTTCAGATCGACGACGGGGCCCGTAGCCTCGGCCGGCAGGCCCAGCGCCGCGAAGCGGTCGCGCGATCCGCGATCCTGCGCGGACAGGTAGGTGACGCGATCCAGCACCGCCTCGGCCAGCGCGGACAGCTTCTGCCAGCCGCGCGCGGATTTCGCGGTCAGCCGCCCGCCCAGCACGAGGACCGGCCCCGGCATGGCCGCGATCCGATTGGGCCAAAGCTCGGATTCGAGCGTGACATGGGCCACGACGTCCCAATCGCGGATGAACCGCCCCACCGCCCCGCGCAGATCAAGCGGCGCGAGCCGCGCGGCAAGCCCCATGCGGCGGGCCAGATCGCAGCCCGTCTCGGTGTTGCAGGTCACCACGATCGGCAGATCCGGGCGCCCCTTGCGCAGAGCGTCGATAACGGGCCGGGCCGAGGCCAGTTCGCCGTTCGAGGCCGCATGCAGCCAAAGTCGCGCCTGCCCGTCGCGCGGCCCGCCCCGCCCCAGCCGCGCAGCCAGCGCCGCGCGCCCGTCGCGCAGCGCGGTGCGGGTCAAAACGACAATGGCAAAAACCGAGATCAGAAGGCGGTAGGCAAGCATCTGGCCGTCCTACACCGCCGCCTTGGGATTGGGAATGCCGCGCCTCAGCGCTGCGAAAGCGTGTGGCGGATCGTCTCTTCGAGGCGCCCCAGAAGGATGTCGTTGTCGAACCGGTCCTCGGCCACGCGGCGCGCCCTGGCGCTCATGCGGTCGGCATCGGGGCGGCCAAGCGCGGTGCGGATCGCGCCGGTGAAGCCTTGGGCGTCGTGTTCGTCGACCAGATACCCGGTCTCGCCCTCGTCGATGGCCTCGGGGATGCCTGCATGGCGGGTGGAGACGGTGATGCAGCCCGCGGCCATCGCCTCCTGTATCGCGGTCGGCAGGCCTTCGGTGTTGCCGTCGGCGGCGGTCACGGAATGTTGCAGGAAAAAGGCCGTGGTGGCGAGTTTTTCGCGCACGAAATCATGCGGCTGCGCACCGTGAAAGCGGACCTTATCCGCCGCGCCCAATTCGGCAGCGAGCGCCTTTGCCGCCTCCAGCAACGGTCCGTCGCCCACGAAATCGAGCCGCGCCGCCTCCAGGTCCTGCGAAGCCTCCGCGAAGCTGCGCAGCGTGATGAGCGGCGCCTTTTTCTCCACGAACCGGCCGACCGCGAGGCAGGACAAGGGCACCTTGTCTCCCGGCGCGAAGCGGCGCACATCGACGCCCGAGGGGATCACATGCGCGTTCGGGTGCCGCACGCCATGGGCCGCCAGATTGTCGAGCAGGAACTGACTGACCGAGATGACGCCTGCAAGCCGCGGCATCATGCGGCGATAGGCCTCCTGCATGCGCGGGGGGCGCAGGGATTTCGAGGCGTCGGTGCCGCGGAAATAGGAAAAGATCGGAATGCCAAGCTCGTTCGCCAGCGGCGCGAGCGCCAGCGCCTGGGTGCCGAATTCGGCCAGGATGACCTCGACCCGTTCGGTACGCAGAAAGGCCGCGAGGGCCGCCTTCTGATGCCCGAAGGGCAGCCGCGTCGTCTTGTGCCGGGCGCGGTTCCAGAGCGTCCAGACCGGCGCGCGGATCACGTCGGACAGCGGCGGACGGGCACGGCGTTCGAAAATTGGCTTGCCGTGGGCGTCCTCGCCGTTGAAGCGGCCCGCCACGATGACCGTATTGCCGCCGAAAAGATGGGCGATATGGCGGTTGATGAAGGTCTCGCCGGGGACGTGGTAGTCGCTGGTGGCGATGGCTGCGCGCATGATCCGGGGCTTTCCTCTGGACGGGTCGGGCTTAGCAATCCCGCCCGGCGCAGACAAGCGCAGGCCCGCCGCCTGCGCCCGGGGCAGTTCGGATCAGAAGACGAATTGCACGATGGCCAGGACGATCACGACGAGGCCGACGAGGTAAATGATATTGCGCATTTTCTGAACTCCTTTTGCCGGGATGGCAGGGATAGAAGGCACGGGTGCGACATTTTGTTCCCTGTGTCGCCGGGCGGCCGCGCACCGGTTGAGGCCCGTTTTGCACGGCGCAGCGTCCGACTTGCGGGATTTTCCGGTATTTGCCCTATCCTTAGCGCGTCGCCCGCCGGGGCGATCCCCCGCGATGGAGGCGCCGCATGAGATCGAAACGATTTGCCGTGTTGGTGGCACTGACGCTCGCCCTGCCCAGCGCGGGCCATGCCGCGCCCTGCCCCGACTTTTTCCGCTTCGTCGATTTCGGGATCGAGACGCCCGGCGGCGTCGTGCCCGGCGGGCCGACCTTCCGCGCCGAAGGTTTCGACGGCGCGCCGCTGCTGGTTTCGGGCAAGACCGAGTGCCGCGCGGCAGAGCGCACCGCCCGCGACGGTCCCGGCAACCCGATCCCCATCGTCGCCCGCATGCGCTATGCGCCGGAGGCCACGGGGTTGAATCTGACGGAATTGGCGCTTTTCAGCTCCGCGGACATCGCCGGGGCGGCGGAGGCCGCGGCAAGCGCGCATCGCGTGCGTCTGGACGACCCGCTGACGGAGATCCTGCGCACGGAGACCTCGCTTTGCCTGCGCGACGCGGAGGCGCTGTCCTGCCAGATCGTGTCCCCGGCAGGCGGCCCCTTCGCGCCTGTGGTGTATTGCGCGGACGGGTTGTGCCGGATGCCGTTTCTCGCGCTCAACGAAAAGGTCGCGGCGTCAGCGGCTTGGCCTGCGGAGGAAATGTCCGGGACGGATCTCATCACGCAGGTTCAGGCGATTTACGACTTCCTGGCACCGCTGACATCGTGGCGGGCGGATTTCAGCGGTCTGGGCCAATAGGGTTGCGTTGAGCCACGGTGATGCGCTGCCACAGGTCTCGCAGGGTTGGGAGGAAGTGGTGCTGCTGGAGAGAATTGAACTCTCGACCTCTCCCTTACCAAGGGAGTGCTCTACCTCTGAGCTACAGCAGCGCCGGGGTGCCGTCATCGGCGATGTGGCGGGTCTCTACTGGCAAAAAACCGCAGGTGCAAGCACGAATCTGGACCCTTTTTGCCGGCTGCGATAGAGAGCGCGCATGGAGCAGAAACCGACCTCCGGAAAACCCCGCGATGCAGGCCGCGAAGATCGGCTGAAGGCGGCGCTGAAGGCCAATCTGGCGCGCCGCAAGCGCCAGGCCCGCGCGCGCGCCGATGCGGAGGATACGGACCGGACAGAAGACAAGGATTGAGGCCATGGATTCCATCGTCGTCACCGGAGGCGGCCCGCTTTCGGGCCAGATCCCCATCGCGGGCGCGAAGAATGCCTGCCTCACGCTGATGCCCGCGACGCTTCTGTCGGAAGAGCCGCTGACGCTGACCAACGCGCCGCGGCTGTCGGACATCCGCACCATGACGACGCTGCTGCAATCGCTGGGCGCCGAGGTCTCCAGCCTGCAGGACGGTCATGTGCTCGCGCTGTCGAGCCACGACATCCACAACCACAAGGCCGATTACGACATCGTCCGGAAGATGCGCGCTTCGATTCTGGTGCTGGGACCGATGCTGGCGCGGGACGGGCATGCGGTGGTCTCCCTGCCCGGCGGCTGCGCCATCGGCGCGCGGCCCGTGGACCTGCATCTCAAGGCGCTGGAGGCGATGGGGGCCGAGCTCGATCTGCGGGACGGCTATGTGCATGCCAAGGCGCCGGGCGGGCTCAAGGGCGGAACCTTCGAATTTCCGCTCGTCTCCGTGGGCGCCACCGAGAACGCGCTGATGGCGGCGACGCTGGCCCGCGGCACGACGGTTCTGAAAAACGCGGCGAAAGAGCCCGAAATCGTCGATCTGGCCGATTGCCTGCGTCGCATGGGCGCCCAGATCGAGGGCGACGGCACCGATACGATCACGATCCAGGGTGTCGACCGTCTGGGCGGCGCCACCCACCGTGTCGTGACCGACCGGATCGAACTGGGCACATACATGCTGGCGCCCGCGATCTGCGGCGGCGAGGTCGAGTGCCTGGGCGGCGAGATCCGGCTGGTCGAGGCCTTCTGCGAGCGGCTCGATGCGGCGGGCATCGCGGTCGAGGAGACGGACAAGGGCCTCAAGGTCGCGCGCAAGAATGGCCGCGTCCGTGCGGTCGATGTCACGACAGAGCCCTTCCCGGGCTTCCCCACCGACCTGCAGGCGCAGATGATGGCGCTTCTGTGCACGGCAGAGGGCACGAGCGTTCTGGAAGAGAAGATCTTCGAGAACCGCTTCATGCATGCGCCGGAACTCATGCGGATGGGGGCGAAGATCGACGTGCAGGGGGGCACCGCGACCGTCACGGGCGTGGAGAAGCTCAAAGGTGCGCCGGTGATGGCGACGGATCTGCGCGCGTCGGTTTCGCTGATCCTCGCGGGGCTCGCGGCCGAGGGCGAGACACAGGTGAACCGCGTCTATCATCTCGACCGCGGCTACGAGCATGTGGTGCGCAAGCTGTCTGGCGTGGGGGCCAAGATCGAAAGGATCAAGGAAGCATGAGCGAGGACGCACGGTTCGAGGATGCCAGCCCGAAGCCCCTGAACCTGGGCGCGATGGATCCCGACGATCTGGCTGTGCTGTCGGCGCTGGTGCAGGACGCGGTGCTGCCCGCGACCGAGATCGCCTTTTCGCGGAAGGACCGGCGGCTCGCCCTGCTGGTCAACCGGCTGCGCCACGAAGATCCCGTGCGCGAGGTCGAGCGCGTGCAATCGGTGCTTGCGGTGGAAAACGTGCTGCGCGTCGCGAGCCAGGGTATCACCCGAGGTGATGCCGAAACGGTGCTGCAGATCCTCGCGATCGCCTTTGAGCCCGGCGACGACGGGGCGGGTTTCGTCGAGATCACCTTTGCAGGCGATGGCGCGATCCGGGCCGAAGTCGAGGCGCTCGAACTGCGCGTCAAGGACGTGACCCGGCCCTATCTGGCGCCTTCGGGCAAGCGGCCGACGCATCCGCTGGACTGATCCGGCCGCGCCGAAGATCGACGCGATCTTCGGTTGAAATCCGACGCGGATTTCCGGCGGCATGATGCCCTGGTCGTGCGCTGCACGGCCGCGATCCGGCTGATACCCTGGGGCGATGTGCGAAAATCGCGGCGATTTTCGTCCGAATTCCGCGACGGAATTCGGGGCGGCCCCGCCCGGCGCAGAACTTTACCCCCGCGCGGTTGCGCCCGGCGCCGATCCCGCTAGAACGCGCGTCAGAAGGCTAGAGAGGTCGCAATCATGCCCGTCTTTCTGAACACGACGCAGTCCGATTTCGACGCGGCCTTTGCCGCGCTCCTGACAGCCAAGCGCGAAGACAGCCCCGATGTCGACGACACCGTCGCCGCGATCATCGCCGAGGTGCGCGCGCGCGGCGATGCGGCCCTTCTGGAATACACCGCGCGGTTCGACCGGATGGAGATCACCGCCGACCGGATCGCCGTGACCCGCGAGGAGGTCGATGCCGAGATCGCCAAGGTCGCGCCTGAGGAACGCGCGGCCCTCGAAACCGCGGCAGAGCGCATCCGGGCCTATCACGCGCGGCAATTGCCCGAAGATCAGCGCTGGACCGACGACACCGGCGCGGAGCTGGGCTGGCGCTGGACGCCGGTGTCGGCGGCAGGGCTTTATGTGCCCGGCGGCATCGCCTCCTACCCGTCTTCGGTGCTGATGAACGCGGTGCCGGCCAAGGTCGCGGGTGTCGCGCGTCTGGCGATCACCGTGCCCACGCCGGACGGGGTGATGAACCCGCTCGTCATGCTGGCCGCGCGCATCGCGGGTGTTGATGAAATCTACCGCGTGGGCGGCGCGCAGGCCATCGCCGCGCTGGCCTACGGGACCGAGACCATCGCGCCCGTCGACAAGATCACCGGGCCGGGCAACGCGTTCGTCGCCGCCGCCAAGCGCCGGGTCTTCGGGCGCGTGGGCATCGACATGATCGCGGGCCCGTCGGAGATCCTCGTGATCGCGGACGGCGACAACGATCCCGACTGGATCGCGCTCGACCTGATGAGCCAGGCCGAACATGACGAGAGCGCGCAATCGATCCTGATCACCACCGACGAAGGCTTCGGCCGCGCGGTCGCGGACGCGGTCGAGGTCCGGCTCGGCACGCTGGAGCGCCGCGCGGTTGCGGGCGCCTCCTGGCGCGATTTCGGCGCCATCGTGGTGGCGCGCGATCTGGAGGAGGCGGCGGCGCTGTCGAACCGCATCGCGCCCGAACACCTGGAATTGTGCGTCGCCGATCCTGACGCGCTGTCCGAGAAGATCACCCATGCCGGGGCGATTTTCCTTGGCCAATGGACGCCCGAGGCCATCGGCGATTACGTGGGCGGGCCGAACCATGTGCTGCCCACCGCGCGCTCGGCACGGTTCTCGTCGGGGCTGTCGGTAATGGATTTCGTCAAGCGCACGACGCTGGCCAAGATGACGCCCGAGGCCCTGCGCGCCATCGGTCCCGCGGCCGAGACGCTCGCGCGGGCCGAAAGCCTGGAGGCGCATGGGCTGTCGGTGACGGCACGGCTGGAAAAGCTCAACCGTTAGACGTGCGCGGCAGGCACGCCTTTCGCGCCGGACCCCCACCCAATGCGCCGTTGCCCGGCCCGGCCTTTGCCGCTAGGCAGGAAGACAGGACATCCCGGACCCCATCCATGAGCTACATCACCGATATCGCGCTCGATGACGCGAACCTGCCGCCGCCCACGCCCGAGATCGAACAGGAGCGTCGCGTGGCGATGTTCGATCTGATGGAAGAGAACAGCTTCACCCTGCCCGCCCGCGACGGCAACGCGCCGCCGCCCGGCCCTTACAATCTGGGCCTCGCGATCCGCGACAAGCGGCTGGTCTTCGACGTGACGACCGAGGCCGGAGACAAGGCCAGCGAATTTCACCTGTCCCTGTCCCCCTTCCGGCAGGTGGTGAAGGATTACTTCCAGATCTGCAAAAGCTATTTCGACGCGGTCAAATCGCTGCCTCCCAGCCAGATCGAGACCATAGACATGGCCCGCCGCGGCATCCATGACGAAGGCGCGCGGCTGCTGCAGGATCGCCTCGCAGGCAAGGCCGAAATCGACGACGACACCGCGCGGCGCCTCTTCACGCTGGTCTGCGTGCTGCAATTCGGCGGCTGAAATGCCCCAGGCCCTGCCCCGCTCCGTCCTGTTCTGCTGCGATCACAACGCCGTCCGTTCACCCATGGCCGAGGGGCTGATGAAGCAGCTGTACGGGCAGGATCCCTATGTGCAATCGGTGGGCGTGCTGAGCGATCTGGACATCGACGGCTTCACCATCGCCGTCTGCCAGGAGCTGGGCGTGGAGCTGTCGCGCCACAAATCCCGCAGCTTCGAGGAGCTGGAGGAGATGGGCGAGGCGCTGTCGGATTTCGACCTGATCGTCGCCATGTCGCCCGCCGCCAACCGCCAGGCGCTGGAGCTGACACGCAAATTTCACCTCTCGGTGGAATACTGGCCGATCATGGATCCGACCGGGATCGGCGAGACGCGCGAGATCAAGCTTGAAGCCTATCGCCAAACCCGCGACCAGTTGCGCCGACACATGATCGACAAATGGGGCCTGAAATGAGCCAAGCCACTCTGACCCGCTATTTCGACGCCTTCAATCGCGGCGATATCGACGCGATGATCGATTGCCTCGATCCGGACGTGGCGCATCACGTCAATGAGGGCGCGGTGCGCATGGGCCGCGACGCCTTCCGCGACTTCTGCACCCATATGGCGCGCTGCTATGACGAGAAGCTGACCGAACTGGTGATCTTCGAAGCCGAAGGCGGTACGCGCGGGGCCGCGGAATACATGGTCAACGGCACCTATCTGGAGACCGACGCAGGCCTGCCCGAGGCCCGCGGGCAATCCTACCGCCTGCCCGCGGGGTCGTTCTTTTCGCTCACGGATGGGCGGATCACGCGGGTGGTCACCTATTACAATCTGGCCGACTGGATCCGGCAGGTCTCCTGATGCGGGTCAAGGCACTGACAGGCGACGCGATCGAGCCGGTGCTCGACGATCTGGCCGCCCTGCGGATCGCGGTCTTTCGGGAATATCCCTATCTCTATGACGGCGATGCCGCCTATGAGCGCGCGTATCTGCAAGCCTATCGCGACAACCCGAACGCCGTGGTCATCGGCGCCTTCGACGGCGGCAAGCTGGTCGGCGCGGCGACCGGAACGCCGATGGAGGATCACGCCGAGGATTTCGCCGCGGCCTTTTCCAATACCGGGCACGAACTCGATACGATCTTCTATTGTGCGGAATCCGTCCTGCTGCCCGCCTATCGCGGCCAGCGCATCGGACATCTGTTCTTCGATATGCGGGAAGAGCATGCGCGCAGTCTCGGGCGCACCCATTCGGCCTTCTGCGCGGTCATCCGGCCCGAAGACCATCCGCACAGGCCCGAAGGGTATCGCCCGCTCAACGGTTTCTGGCGCAAACGCGGCTACGGGCCGTTGCCGGGCGTCGTGGCGGAGTTTTCCTGGAAGGATCTCGACCAGGCGGACGAGACGCGGCACGAGCTGCAATTCTGGATGCGCGAGCTGTAGACCGCCCGGTCAGGCCCGCGCAGGCTTGGATTTCTCGCGGCGGCAGCGGTCCGAGCAATAGCGCACCTCGTCCCAGACATCGGCCCATTTCTTACGCCAGACGAAAGGCCTGCCGCAGGTCGCGCAGATCTTCTGCGGCAGATCGCCCTTCTTTCGCATCTTCGCCATCGCGGCCCCCGCGCTGTGGGTTATTGACTGTCGAGCGTGACGGAGCCCGTCGAATTGCCACCCGGCTCGTAGCCTTCGGCCTCGTAGCCTTCGAGCGCGGTGCCTTCGGTGCCGCCCTCGACCATGGAGGACCCGGCGGTGTCGGCACCGGCCACTCCGGATTCGGGCTCGTTCGAGGCGGTGATGACGTAGATGGTGAAGATCGCCAGAAGCCCCACACCATAGGCAAGCGAGGCCTTGATCCCCAGCAGGGAATGACGGTGCTTCTTTTCTTCGCTTTTCACATTGGTATCAGGTGCGGACATCTGATTACTTCCCTTTCGAATGCTTTGCGGCGGACCGGGCAGGATCCCGGTCGCGGTTGCAAAGGGAACGAAGAGTGGACGCCGCCGGTTCCTGCGACACATAGGAAAGTCCGGCCCCTGTCGATCATAAAGGAGTGACACCGCGTGAAGGATGCGAGCCCGCAAACCGTCTATCTGAAGGATTACACGCCGTTCGGCTTCGAAGTGGACGCGGTCCATCTGACCTTCACGCTGAGCCCCGAGGCCACACGCGTCAAAAGCCGCATCGCCTTCCGCCCGAACCCGGCCGCGACGGACCGGACGTTCTTCCTGCATGGCGAGGATCTGACCCTGATCTCGGCCCGGATCGACGGCGCCGAGGTCACGCCCGACGTCACGGCAGAGGGTCTGACCTGCGACGTGCCCGACGCCCCCTTCACGTGGGAGGCCGAGGTCGAGATCGCGCCCGCCTCCAACACCGCGCTCGAGGGGCTTTACATGTCGAACGGCATGTATTGCACCCAATGCGAGGCCGAGGGCTTCCGCAAGATCACCTA
>CAZTEV010000036.1:0-16689 GCA_964612785.1 uncultured Roseivivax sp.
GTGCGCTTGGTCTCGTCTACAATGGCGGCCGGGTCCGGAACCTCGCCGGTGATCGCCACGACGTCCTCTGGCGAGGAACCCCAGGTGACGATCGGCGGCAGGTTGGCAGCGTCGAGTACGACCACCTTGTCGAAATGCGCGCCCTCGTCGGTCTTCAGTGTCTTCCAGTAGTCGAGCGCCATGTCCCAAGCCTTGCCCTTCGGCGCGCGGGGCTTGTCCTTGACGTAGGCGAATGTCGTTTCGTCCGGCGCGATCAGGCCGGCTCGCGCGCCGCCCTCGATCGACATGTTGCAGATCGTCATGCGGCCTTCCATCGACAGCGAGCGGATCGCCTCGCCGCAATATTCGATGACGTAGCCGGTGCCGCCTGCCGTACCGGTCTTGCCGATGATCGACAGGACGATGTCCTTGGCGGTGACACCGGGCGCCAGCTTGCCCGTGACCTCGACCTTCATGTTCTTGGACTTCGACTGGATCAGCGTCTGGGTGGCCAGCACATGCTCCACCTCGGAGGTGCCGATGCCGTGGGCCAGCGCGCCGAACGCGCCGTGCGTCGCGGTGTGGCTGTCGCCGCAGACGATGGTCATGCCCGGCAGGGTCCAGCCCAGTTCGGGCCCGATGATATGCACGATGCCCTGACGGATGTCGGAGACCGGGTAGTAATGCACGCCGAAATCGCGCGCGTTCTTGTCGAGCGCCTCGACCTGGATGCGGCTTTCCTCGTTGTCGATCCGGGTCGCACGACCCTCGGTCGTGGGCACGTTGTGATCGGGCACGGCGATGGTCTTGTCGGGTGCCCGGACAGTGCGGTTCGCCATGCGCAGCCCCTCGAAGGCCTGCGGGCTCGTCACTTCGTGCACGAGGTGGCGGTCGATATAGAGATGCGTCGTGCCGTCATCGGCCGCATGGACGACATGCGCGTCCCAAATTTTGTCGTAGAGGGTTTTTCCAGCCATGGGGGATCCCCGGAGATGTGAATGAAGAAAGACGTCGGATCGGCAGGCAGGTGATGGGCGCGCGGTCACGGCATCCGTCCGACCGAACGATCCACCCTGCCCGGTGGCACAGGCTTATAGGCCCGCCAGCACCGTGTGGCGGATCGCGCCGAAGAAGCGCTCTTTCAGGCGCACCCGGTCATCGAGGTCGATCACGCGTTCCATGCCTGCCAGATAGCCTGTCCGCCGCCCTGTCGCAAGGCTGCCTGTTTCTCGCGCAGATCCGCGCGCGGGCCCACATACGGAACAGCCCGCCCTGCGCAATCTGGTCGCACCGGGCCAGCGCGACGTTGGAATGTGGCGCAAACCCGGCTATGCGAAACACATCCTCAGACATGGTGCGGCTTTGCTCTCTCCTCTCAATCTCGTCAATGCGACGCTGATCCTCGTGATCCTTGCCTCGCTGGCCTTCGCGATCTCGCACGAGCCGGTTTCGGGCTTCGGCCCGCGGGATATGGGCGTGCGCCACACCACCGACGCCTGAGCACTTCACGCTTGCCCAACACGGCGCAGGATGCATCCTTGGACCGATGAGACGACCCGACAGGCCCGCCCATGTCCTCAGATGACGCCTTCGCCGAAATCGCCGCGATCCTCGCGACTTTTCTCTCCGAAATTCAGCTGTTTGCGCAGGGGCTGCTGCGGCCCTGGAATGCCTATCAGATCGGCATTGCCCTGGGGCTTTTCCTGCTGGCGCATGGCCTGACCCGGATCGTCGGCCCGCAGATCTACGAATGGATGCGAACGCGCGAGGGCTGGCCGAAATGGCGGATGCGGCTGTTCGTGGTTCTGCACCGGCGCATCCGGATGATGCTGTTCGTCGGGCTGATCTGGACCACGGTCTGGATCATGCGCGAGGTGACATGGCCCTCGCGATCCTACATCCTGGCCATCGTGGCCGAGCTTGCCACCGCCTGGCTGTTCATCGCCGTAGCGACCCGGCTGATCGGCAATCCGGTGATGCGCACCGCGGTGCGCTATGGTGCCTGGGCCTGGGTCACCCTGTCGATCCTCGGACTGACGGAGGCGGCGCGCGTCGCGCTTGATTCGGTGGGCGTCAGCTTCGGCGAAAGCCGCCTGACGCTCTGGCTTGCGCTGCAGGCGCTGGTGCTTCTGGTGCTGATGTTCGTGGCCGCGCGGTTTCTCTCGACCTCATCGGCGGCGCGGATCCGGGCGAATGAGGACATCTCGCCTTCCATGCAGGTGCTGGCGATCAAATTCCTGCAGGTGCTGCTTTATGGTGCGGCCTTCTTCATCTCGCTGCGACTGGTGGGCGTGGATCTCACGGGCCTTGCGGTGCTGTCGGGTGCGATCGGCGTGGGCCTGGGTTTCGGTCTGCAGAAGGTCGTCTCGAACCTCGTCTCGGGTGTGATCCTGCTGCTGGATCGGTCGATCAAGCCGGGCGACGTGATCTCGCTGGGCGAGACCTTCGGCTGGATCAACTCGCTGGGTGCGCGCTATGTCTCGATCACCACGCGGGACGGCAAGGAATATCTGATCCCGAACGAGGATCTGATCACCGGACAGGTGGTGAACTGGTCCCATTCGAACGATTTCGTGCGGCTCGACATCTATTTTGGCACGGCCTACGGCGATGACCCGCATCTGGTCCGCAAGATCGCCGTGGAGGCTGCTTCGAAGACGCCTCGCGTCCTGTCCGAGAAACCCGCCGTCTGTCATATCGTGGGCTTCGGCGACAGCTCCGTCGATTACATCCTGCGGTTCTGGATCAAGGATCCGACGGGCGGGCTGACCAATATCCGGGGCAACGTGTATCTGGCGCTGTGGGATGCGTTCCAGGAGCACGGCATTTCGATCCCGTTCCCGCAGCGGGAGGTGAAGATGCTGGAAGGGTCGGTGCTGGGGCGGCCGGAAAGTTAGAGGTCATCGGCTCTTCGTGTCCAAAGGGTCTAGCGGATGGGCGCCCTCTCCATCCGAAGTGCGCGCTTTATCTGGCCAGGTCATCACGATGTTCGAACCAAGCGCAGGCGGCACCAAAGCGCCAATGCGCTCAGCGGATCGTTTGACCAAAAGAGTGGCTCACCGCTGCCCCGGACGTGATCCGGGCCTCAGACTGAGGTCCCGGCGCAAGGCCGGGACAGGAGCAGGACCAAGCGCGACGGGGGCCGAAACCCGGGCGCCTTCTCCAGCCCGCTGCCCCGGACTTGATCCGGGGCCTCGTCAAAGAGCCGACGCAAAGTCGCCCCGCGCGCCAGCCGGGCCGACGGCAAGGATCAATCCGGATCGACCTTGCCCCTGAGCGCCTTCTTCTCCCCCACGATCTTCTTCGCCTTCAGACGTCGCTTCTTCGCCCCGAGCGTGGGCCGCGTCGGGATGCGCTTCTTGGGCTTCTCGAAGGCTTTCGCCACCAGCTCCGCCAGCCGGGTCCGCGCGATGTCGCGGTTGCGGGCCTGTGACCGCGTCTCGTCGACCTGAAGCACCACCGCGCCATCCTTGGTCCAGCGCCGCCCCGCGAGCCGTCTCAGCCGCGCCTTCACAGGCCCCGGCAGGTTGGGCGAGCGTTCCGCCTCGAAGCGCAGCTCCACCGCAGAGGACACCTTGTTGACGTTCTGCCCACCCGGCCCCGAGGCCCGGATGAACTGCTCCGTCATCTCCCAATCCTCGAGCGAGACCTTGTCGTTGATCTTCAGCATGCATCTTCCTTCCGCCCCACAATATAAAAGGGCCGCCCGCGAGGGCGACCCTTCGAGAATGTGGAGGCGATACCGGTTAGGCATTCACCAATTCGGACGATCATCCGCCTGTAGGGGCTGCCCTAGAGCCGGGCCCTCCGAACTGTTCCGACACCTCTCTCCAATGCTTCTCTCGACACTGGATCACCTCCTTTCTCTATGTTGCTCAATGAGGTCAGCCTGACAGACTTTTCCTCGCACGCAAAACAAAATCTTGTGGTCAGACGGTCCTGCGCGTCGATAGAGCCCAAGAAACGATCATCCGGAACGGGATGAGCGCGATCAGCGCGAGCGCCAGCTTGACCATCCAGTCGGCCACGGCCAGCGACACCCAAAGCGGCACGACGGGGCCCGCGCCCAGAAGCGGCAGCATCTCTCCGGCCCAGCTTACGTCATTCGCGGGCTCAATGAAGCTCAGCGCGCCCGAGAAGGCGATGGTGAAGAAGAGCGCCGTATCGACCGAGGAGCCGACAAGCGTCGAGGCCAGCGGCGCACGCCACCAGCGGCCTTCGCGCAGCCGGTCGAAAATCGCCACGTCCAGAAGCTGCGCGGTCAGGAACGCCACGCCCGACCCGATGGCAATGCGCCAGGTCACGAGCGAGCCGAACTCGCCCATGATCTGCGTGCCGACCAGCGAACAGGCGACACCGACCAGGAAGCCCGCGAAGACGACGCGGCGCGCGGCGGCCTTGCCGTAGATGCGGTTCATCAGGTCGGTGACCAGAAAGGCGATGGGATAGGTGAAGGCGCCCCAGGTCAGCCATTGGCCGAACAGGAACTGGACGAGGATGTTGGAGGCGACGACAACGGCCGCCATGGCCAGAATGCCGGGGAGGTAAGCGCGGGTCATGATCTGCTTTCCCGTTTTAACAAGGTTGCGGGGACTTGGTCCCGGCTCATCCCGGAACAAGCTGCGCGCATAGATCCATCACCGCGCCTGCGCAAGTTATTCCGTCACGCGGATCTCGACGAACTCGGTGCGCTGGAAGAAGTTGAAATTGTCGTCCGACAGCATCGTCAGGCGGATCGCGCCGGTCTCGTCCTGCCAGGCGGCAATGGCTTCGAGGTTGTCGAAGGTGCCGAACGCGCTTTCCAGCAGGATGCGTTCGGACAGGATCCGGTCCGCCTCGATCCGCAATTGCCGCACGCGCGAGCGGAAGCCGAAGCCGTTGAATTCCCGCTCCAGCAGATACAGCGCGCCGTCCGGCCCGAAATCGGCGCCCACGGGCAGGAAACCACCGTGCCGCGCGATCACGAAGGGCTGCGACCAGCGCCCCTGCGCCAGTTTCCAGACCGGGAAAGGTTGCGTCAGAGCGCCCGAGCGTTCGGGCAGCGTGTAAAGCGCGCCCGCGTCATCTATGGCCAGCGCCTCAAGTCCCGCATTGTGGCCAAGGCTCGCGAAGGCGGGCGGGACGGGAAGCACAGTCGCCCCCTTGTCTCCATAGGCGATGAGGCGCGGCACATCGCCTTCGAAGCTGATGACGCGCGTGCCTGTGGCGCTGATGGCCAGCCCCTCCGCATCGGCGGACGGCCCGTCCGCCGTGCCGTCCGGCGGAAGCTCCAGCGCCTCGGGCGCGCCTGCCGTGATGCCGGTGATACCGGTGGCATCGCGCTCGACCCGGCCCGCCACGATGGTGCCGCGATCGCTGATGGCGATGAAGGCGCCACCATCGGCGGACATCTCGAGCCCTGAAAAGCCGCCGAAGGCCGCATCCGCCATGCGCCAGGTGTAGCGCGACAGGACGCTGTCCGACTGCGGCTCCGCCGCGCAGGCGGGCAGCACGGCGAGGGCAAGCGCGCTCAGCGCGCCGAGAGAACGGAGGTACATTGCGCGGGCAGATCGGCCAGGGTCAGTTCGCGTTTGGGCTTGGGTGCGGGCGCGTTCGGATCGGGCGGCGGCGGGTTCAGGATGTTGTTCACCCAGGCCTGCGCATCCGCGCAGCCATCGCCCGGCGGCGGCGGCGCCTGATCGACGCATCCCGCGGCCCCCGGCGGACAGGACAGACGCACATGGAAGTGATAATGGTGCCCGTACCAGGGCCGGATCTTGCGCAGCCAGTCGCGGTTGCCCGTCTCTTCGTTGCACATCCGCACCTTGGCGCCCGGGAAGACGAAGATGCGCGCGACCCGCGGATCGGAGGCGGCGGCTTTCATGATCTCATGATGCGCGCGGCTCCAATTGTCGTTGGTATAGGCGCCCGAGGCCCGACGCAGCGAAATCGACGAGATGCTTTCCCGCTCGGCTGCCGACAGGGTCAGCCGGTCCGTGGGCCGCATCCAGATATCCGCGTCGAGGCCGATCTGATGGCTCGCATGGCCGGTCAGCATCGGCCCGCCCTTGGGCTGGGCGATATCGCCGACGTAAAGCCCGTTCCAGCCAGGCTGCGTCGCGGCAAAGCGGGACAGGTCCTGGATGAAGTCGATCATCACCGGCTGGCCCCAGTTGCGATTCCGCGAGAGGCGCATCGCCTGCCAGGTCGGCCCCGTCTCGGGCAGCTGCACATTCCCCGCGGCGCAGCCCTTCGAATAAGAGCCATAGGGCTTCGAGGCCTGGGCCGAGGCGCGCGCCTCGGTCCCGAAAAGCTGCTTGGCGCTGCGCGTCGACAGCACGGCCGGGATTGTCGCCGGGGCTGTGGCCTCAGGCGCGCCGGGATTGGCGTTCGGGGCCTCGGCCTCGCCGCATCCGGCCAGAAGCGCGGCGGCGAAAGCCAGGGTGGCAAAGGGTCGTCTCATGCTGCTCGATCTCCGTCGGATTTCACCCAGCGTAACAACACAAGTCCGATTGCGAAAAGCAGAATAAGCGGGCTGACCCCAACTTGTTGTGAACCGCTGGCCCAGGTGGCGAAACCGATCAGCATGGGTGCCAGGAACGACGTGGCCTTGCCCGCCAGCGCATAGAGGCCGAAGCCCTCCGTCATGCGGGTCTCGTGCGCCTGCCGGACCATCATCGTGCGCGAGGCGGCCTGCAACACGCCGCCCGCGGCGCCGATCACCACGCCGAAGACGTAGAAGGCGATGTCGGGCAGGGACGAGCCCTCGGCCACGGGCAGGAAGAACACGCGCTCGCGGCTGACGAGCACGATGGAGATGGCCACGAGGGTCAGGGCCAGGATGCACACCACGATCACGGGCTTCGGCCCGTGGCGCATATCGGCCTTGCCGCCAAGCCAGGCGAAGACCGCGCCCGAGATGATGGCGAGGATGCCGAAAATGCCCACATCGACAACGCTCCAGCCCAGCACGCCCGCTGCATAGATGCCGCCGAACGCATACATCCCGTTCAGCGCATCCCGGTAGAACATCGACGCGCCGAGATAGGAAAAGAGCGAGGGATGACGCGGCAGCGTGCGGATCGTCAGGCCCAGGTCCGACAGCGCCTTGCGCACCGCACCCGGCGGGGCGGGCTTGGCGCGCGGATCGCGGACCCACAGGAAGAAGGGCACCATGAAGACCGCGTACCAGATCGCCGTCAGCGGACCGACAAAGCGCGTGCCCTCCCGCGCCTCCGCATCCAGCCCGAAGGGCGGCGTCAGCCCGACGAAGGTGCGCCCCGTCGCGGCGCTTTCGGCGAAGAGGACAAGCATGATGACCAGCGTGATCAACCCACCCACATAGCCGAACGCCCAGCCATTGCCGGAAATGCGCCCGATCTCCTCGCGCGGTCCCAGATCGGGCAGCATCGCATTGGTGAAGATCGTGGCGAACTCCATGCCCACGAGGCCCAGCGCGAAGAAGAACAGCGTGGCATAGAGGTTGAAATCGTCAGGCGCCGCGAACCACAGCATCCCAGATCCCACGACATAGAGCGCCGAGAACAGCCAGATCCAGCGGATGCGGTTGCCGCCGGTATCGGCGATGGCGCCCAGGACCGGGGCCAGAAGCGCGATGGCGATGCCCGCGAAGCCGATGCCGAAGGCCCAGGCGGTCTGTGCCGCCGCCCCGTCGACCATCAGCTCTTTGACGTAAGGCGCGAAGATGAAGGTGATCAGCAGCGTGTTGTAGGGCTGGCTGGCCCAGTCGAAGAAGAACCAGCCCCAGATCCGTTTGCGTGTCTCGCTCATGCCTGCCCCGTTTCCTGTCCCCGGGCGCGATCAAACGCCGGGCGGCGCGCCGTGGCAAGCAATCTTGCGCAAGATCGCGGCCCCGTGTCGGACCGGGGTCACGACATGGGCGGCCAGGGGCGCAGCCCCTCCGCGTCGGACCAGGCCTGCACCCAGTCGGGCAGCGGGGGCGAGACCGGATCGTGGTCCAGCGCCTCGGCCACGGTCGCGGGCGGCACGATCCCGTTGCGATCGGTCACCGCCGAGCGATAGAGCGCGTGGCTCGCGCATTCGCCATCTGTCTTCCACATGGATTGCTCGAGATAGAGAAACCGCGCATCCCAGCCCACGATCCGCGACCGCATCTCGATCCGGTCGAACATCCGCACCCGGCGGCGATACCGCACCGAGGAGCCCGCGATGGTCAGCCCCCAGCCGCGGGCGCGCATCGCCGCGATCAGCCCGCCGCGCGCGGCCATCGGGATGCGCCCGAGATCGTAAAGCGTCAGCGTCCGCCCGTTGTTGAGCTCCCACCACATGTCCAGATCCCAGGGCCAGCAGATATGGTGCGAGACATGATCCTGCCCCAGCGCGATGGGGTCCGCATTGCGAAAGCGCCACATTTCCTTGGCAAGCCGGACGAAGGGGTACATGGGCAAGCTCCTTTTCTGGGCGCGGGGTGGCAAGCCCTGCCCGGGACGTCAACCATGAACGCCGCGGCACTTGCCCCGGGCGGCGCCCGCGCTTAGGTCTGGCGACATCGTATAGACGTAAGGGATGCGGCCCATGCAATCGCTCTTCCAGATCCTGATGCTGCTCTTGGACGTGGTGTGGTTCTTCATCATCGCCCACGTGATCATGAGCTGGCTGATCAATTTCCAGGTGCTGAACCTGCGTCAGCCGCTGGTCGCGCAGATCTGGGACGGGCTGAACCGGCTGCTGGAGCCCGCCTATTCGCGGATCCGCCGGTTCCTGCCGCAGATGGGCGGGCTCGACCTCGCGCCGCTGGTCGCGCTGATCGCGGTCTACGCGCTGCGCATCATCCTCGCCAACAATGCCGCGCTGTTCTACGGCTATTGAGCGCGGCACCTCCACGCACACCCCTGACCCGGGGCCTCCCGCCTGCGTTCCGGATCAAGGCCGGGACACGCGCCCTGTGCCTGGTTAACCCTTGTTCACCGAATCTTAGTATGAGACCCTGCACCAATGAGCAGATATAGAAGAAACAGGGTCTTCCCATGCCGCGCGACCTCTCCGGCGCAGATGCGCTTTTGCGTGACGTCTTTGGCTATGATGCCTTCCGTCCCGGGCAGGGCGAAATCGTCGATGCGGTGGCCGCGGGCGCGGATGTGCTGGCGATCATGCCCACGGGCGGCGGCAAGTCGCTCTGTTTCCAGCTGCCCGCGCTGATGCGGCCCGGCCTGACGGTCGTGATCTCTCCGCTGATCGCCCTGATGCGCGACCAGGTGCGCGGCTTGCGCGAGGCGGGCGTGGCCGCAGGCGCACTGACCTCGGCCAATACGCCCGAAGAGAACGACGCCGTCTTCGACGCGATCCATGCAGGCGATCTGAAGCTGCTCTATCTGGCGCCGGAACGGCTGGCCTCGGGCGGGACGGCGCGGATGCTGGCCCAGGCAGGCGTTTCCCTCATCGCCGTGGACGAGGCCCATTGCGTCAGCCAGTGGGGCCACGATTTCCGGCCGGACTACCTGCGCATCGGCACGCTGCGCCGCGAACTGGACGTGCCCGTCGCGGCCTTCACCGCCACCGCGGACGAGGAAACGCGCGCGGAAATCATCGAACGGCTGTTCCCCGGCACCGCGCCGCAGGTCTTCCTGCGCGGCTTCGACCGGCCCAACATCCACCTGGCCTTCGCGCCCAAGGACAGCCCCCGCAAACAGATCCTGACCTATGCCGCCGCGCGCAAGGGTCAGTCGGGCATCGTCTATTGCGGCACCCGCGCCAAGACCGAAACGCTGGCGCAGGCGCTCCGGGCCGAGGGGCACGCCGCCCGCGCCTATCACGGCGGGATGGAGCCCGACGCGCGCCGCGCGGTCGAGACCGCCTTTGCCCAAGAGGACGGCCTGATCGTCGTGGCCACCGTGGCCTTCGGCATGGGTGTCGACAAACCCGATATCCGCTGGGTGGCCCATGCGGACCTGCCGAAATCCATCGAGGCCTATTACCAGGAGATCGGGCGCGCGGGCCGCGATGGCGGACCGGCGGAGACCCTGACGCTCTATGGTGCGGACGATATCCGCCTGCGCCGCGCGCAGATCGACGAGGGGCTCGCGCCGCCCGAACGGCGCATCGCTGATCATGGCCGCCTGAACGCGCTTCTGGGTCTGGCCGAGGCGCAATCCTGCCGTCGCGCCACGCTTCTGGGCTATTTCGGTGAAACCCTGCCCGCCCCTTGCGGTCATTGCGATCTTTGCGACACGCCGCCCGAGACGTTCGATGGCACGGAGGCGGTGCGCAAGGCGCTGTCCGCGGCATTGCGAACGGGCGAAACCTTCGGCGCGGGCCACCTGATCGACATCCTGCGCGGCAACGACACCGACAAGGTGCGCCAGCGGCGGCACGACCAATTGCCAACCTTCGGGGTAGGCCGCGACCTGAACCAGAGCCAATGGCAAGGCGTCTTCCGCCAGATCATGGGGTTCGACCTGATGCGCCCCGATCCCGAACGGCACGGTGCGCTGGTGATGACCGACCGCGCCTTGCCGATCCTGCGCGGCGAAGAGGCGATCCGCCTGCGCCGCGACGTGGTGGACCGCCGCGCGGTGCGCGCGCAGCCGAAACAGCTCGTCTCCGAGGAAGACGCGCCGCTTCTGTCGGCGCTGAAGGCCAAGCGTCGCGCCCTGGCCGAGGCCGCGTCGGTCCCGGCCTATGTCATCTTCACCGACCGCACACTGATCGAAATGGCCGAAACGCGGCCGCAGACGCTGGACGACATGGCCGGGATTTCCGGTGTGGGGGCCAAGAAGCTCGACCGCTACGGCGCGGATTTCCTGTCCGTGATCGCGGGCGAGGCCGAAGCCCTGCATCCCGCGCGCCGCAAACTCGCGGGCCGCGCGGCGGGCTCGCTCTATGACCGGCTGCTGGAGGCGCAGGCCGCGCTGGTGCGCGGGCCCGATGGCACCGACAAGCCGCTGTCGTGTTCTGCCTCGCAACTGGCCAAGATCGCGGAGGCGCGCCCGGCAAGCGATGCGGCGCTGGCCCGGTTCCTGGACGAAAGGCGGCAGGAACGCTTCGCGGCGGCGTTTCTCGACGTGCTGACCGACGCGGCCTGAACGCGCGCGGGCTTTTCCCGGCAGGGATGAGGCCCTAAATGGTCCACCGACACGTTATGCCCCAAGGAGCCGCCCGATGCTGATCGCGATTTCCCCGGCCAAGCGCCTCGACTGGACCGAACGCGCGGTCGAAATGACCACGCCGCGTTTCGAGGACGAGGCCCAGCGCCTCGCCAAGACCATGCGGAACCTGACGCTGAAGGATCTCAAGGCGTTGATGGATCTGTCGGACGATCTGGCCAAGCTCAATCGCGACCGCTTCCGCGACTTTGCCGAAGCCCCCGGCGCAGATGCAGTGCGGCCCGCGGCGCTGGCCTTTGCGGGCGACACCTATCAGGGGCTGGAAGCCGCATCCCTCGATCCCGAGGAGATGGATTGGGCGCAGGATCACCTGGCGATCCTGTCGGGGCTCTACGGTGTTCTGCGTCCGCGCGACGCGATGCAGGCCTACCGGCTGGAGATGGGATCGAAGCTGAAGACGCGCCGCGGCACGTCGCTTTACGAGTATTGGGGCGACCGGATCGCCAAGGCGCTGAAGGCGCAGGCCGATGCGATCGGCACCGCGACGCTGGTGAATTGCGCGAGCCAGGAATATTTCGGCGCCGTGCCCGAAAAGGCGCTGGAACTGCGGGTGATCACGCCGCAATTCATGGAAGACAAGAACGGCACACCCAAGATCGTAAGCTTCTACGCCAAGAAGGCCCGCGGCGCGATGGCGCGGTTCATCGTGCAGAACCGGCTGACCGACCCGGCGGCGCTGCGCGACTTCGATCTGGGCGGCTATCGCTACCGCGAAGACCTGTCCGAGCCCGACAAGCCTGTCTTCCTGCGCTCCGAGGAAGCCGCCCGAGCGGCCTGATCGGTTGGCGCGGCCTCGACGGGCAGCCTTCCGGGCAAGGCTGCCTCGATCGCCGCGCGGATCGCGGCCTTGCGCACGGGCTTGGTGATGTAATCGTCCATCCCGCCCGCCAGCGCCGCCTCCCGGTCGCCCGCCATGGCATGGGCGGTGACGGCGATGATCGGCAGGCGCGTCCCCTCGTCCCGCATCTCCTGTGCGCGCAGGCGGCGGGTGGCCTCCTTGCCGTCCATCCCGGGCATGGAGATGTCCATGAAGACAAGCTCGGGCCGCGCCTCCGCGATGGCATCAAGCGCCTCCTGACCGTTCGCAACGATCCTGAGACGCACCGGCAGCCCTGCCACCATCTTCGCGAAGACAAGCTGATTTGTCTTGTTGTCCTCGGCCAGAAGCACGTCGATCAGAGTCTCCTGCGCCATGTCTATCTCTGTGCCATCCCTGCCAAGGCGACCGTGATGTCCGGACGTATCCTGACTGGCCCCGGGCGGATCGCCCCTTCTTGAGACGATCCGCGCCAGCGCCGCCTGCAGATTGGACCGGCGCGCCGGGCGGGTCAGTACCGCCTGAACGATGCCCTGCTCCAGCGCGTCCCGGTCCTGATCGGGCAGCGTCGCGGACAGGATGATACCGCGCCCCTCTCCGTTCGCACGCCAGCGGCGGGCCAGCGCCACGCCGGTCCCGCCGCACAGATCCTCGGCCAGGATCGCAACCTGCCAGTCCGCGTCGCGCAGAACCTCAGCCTCCTCAGAGCTTGATGCCATGAGCGTCGCGATCCCCGCCTGCCCCAATTGCCGTGCGAGGATGCCGCGCGAGCCCGCATGCGGATCCACGATCAGGACACGCGCAATCCGGCGCAGCGCGTCGGGGATCGAAGGCGTGGCATCCGGCACGACACCCAGCGCCAGACGCACGCCGAAACAGGCGCCTTCGCCTTGCCTGGAGTCCACCCAGATCTCTCCGCCCATCAGCTCCACCAGGCGCTTGCAGATAGACAGGCCAAGCCCCGTCCCCTCAAACGCACGGTCGCGGTCTTCCTCGACCTGATTGAACACGCCGAAGATATGTTCCGTCATGTCGGGGGGAATGCCGATGCCGGTATCCTCGACCGTGATGTTGAGGGTGATGCGTCCCGCCGCCTCGCCCAGGCCGACGATGCGGATCAGGACCTGACCTGAATCGGTGAACTTGATGGCGTTGCCGATAAGGTTCATCAGGATCTGCCGCAGCCTTTTGGCATCGCCCGAGACCTGGCTGGGCAGGAAGATGTCGTAATCCACCAACAGCGTCAGACCCTTTTCGCGGGCCGCCCCCTGCACGAGCGTCACCAGATCGTGGATCAGGCACTCCAGATCGAAGGGCGCATCGGCGATCACCACGCGCTCGGCCTCCAGCTTGGAGAAATCGAGAATATCGTTGATCATCTCCAGAAGCGCCTCCCCCGAGGTCTGGATCGTCTCGGAGTAAAGCCGCTGTTCGTCGCTGAGCGGCGTGCTCATCAACAGCTCCGACATGCTGACGATGCCGTTCATGGGCGTGCGGATCTCATGGCTCATATTGGCGAGGAACACGGATTTGGTGCGGTTCGCGGCCTCCGCGCGGCGGATCGCGTCTTCCAGTTCCGCCTGGGTCTCCTTCAGATCGGTGATGTCGACACGCAGCCCCACGCGAGAGCCGTCGGAGATGCGTTTCTCGAAGATGCGCAGCCACCGACCGTTGTCGAGCGGCTGTTCGACCGTCGTGTCGGATTTGCGGTGCTGCGCCAGCCGTTCGGCCAGCCACGCCTCTTCCCGTCCGATCGCGTCCGGGTATTGGCGGTTCTTCAGCCCGTAGCGCAGGATGTCCTCGAACAGGGCGCCGGGCACCATGGCGGGCGCGGATTTCGCGTAAAGGCCACGATAGCGGTCGTTGCACATGACCATGCGATCGTCGGCATCGTAAAGCACGAACCCGTCGGGCAATTCCTGCACCGCGGACCACATGCGCATGAGTTCGGTCGTGTCGGTGACAAGGCTGACCAGCGCATCATCGCCGGTGCGGCGGTTCTGCAGTTTGATGAAGCGGCCATCCCAAAGCTTCAGGGTCAGCGGTTTGGATGTCGGTGTCTCGAACGCGGCTTCAAGGCGGCGCGCCCAGCTTTCGGGCGCCTCCTCCCCCAGATCGGCCAGGCCTTCCTCCGCGGTGATCGCGATGAGTGTCCGGTAATGGGTGCCGGGGCCCACATCGCTCAGCCCGTCGAAGAGGGACAGAAAGGCCGGATTGGCGATCTCCAGCGTGCCATCGGCGTTGAACAGCGCGAAGCCGTCGCGGATCGCCTCAAGCGCCTGCCAGAGATGCGATTCGACCATCTCCATCCGCGCCACGGCCCGGTCCAGTTCATCCGAGACGCGCGCATGGGCGCTGCGCATGGAGGCCACCTGCGCGCGCGCCTCGTACACTTCCTGGGCGAGTTCGCGGGTATGCAGGCCAAGCTGGCGATTGGCCGCCATCAATTCGCGGTGCTTCTGCGCCAGAAGTTGTTCCGCCGCGAGCCGGGCGCGCCGTTCGGTCTTCAGGGCCTGGCTCAGCGTCATCTACACCCTTTCTGCCACCTCCGCCCGTCATCTGGGCCGGAAGCTCTGAAAAAGTGCTTAACGCCGCCAGGCCCCGACCCGGATCAGAGCCGCTCGATCGCGATGGCGATGCCCTGCCCGCCACCGATGCACATGGTGATGAGGCCAATCCTGCCGCCCGTGCGCTCCAGCTCGTAGAGCGCCTTGACGGTCAGGATCGCGCCCGTCGCGCCCACCGGATGGCCCAGCGCGATGGCGCCGCCATTGGGGTTCACCTTCGCCGGATCGAGGCCCAGGCCCTTGTTCACCGCAAGCGCCTGCGCCGCGAAGGCCTCGTTCGATTCGATCACGTCGAAATCGCCGACCGACAGCCCCGTGCGCGCCATCAGCGCCTCGACCGCCGGAACCGGGCCGATTCCCATCACCTCGGGGCGGACGCCCGCATGGGCATAGCCCAGAACCCGCGCAAGCGGCTTGGCCCCCTTAGATTGCGCGGCCTCGGCCGTGGCGAGGATCAGCGCCGCCGCGCCGTCATTGATCCCCGAGGCATTGCCCGCGGTGACGGTGCCGTCCTTCTTGAAGACGGGTTTCAGACCGCCGAGCTTTTCCAACGAGGTCTGCTTGGGATGCTCATCCGTCTCGAACGCCACCGTGTCGCGCTTCACGCGCACCTCGACGGGCACGATCTGGTCCTTGAACCGACCCTCCGCGATGGCTTTCGCCGCGCGTTCCTGGCTTTCCATGGCGAAGGCGTCCTGCGCCTCGCGGGAGATGTCATGCTCGCCCGACACATTCTCGGCGGTCACACCCATATGGCCGGTGCCGAAGGGACAGTTGAGCGCGCCCAGCATCATGTCGAGCGTCTTGATATCGCCCATCTTCGCGCCCCAGCGCTGGTCCGGCACGATATAGGGAGACCGCGACATGCATTCCGCACCGCCCACCAGCGCCACGTCGCAATCGCCCATGCCGAGCGCCTGCACGCCCGACACAATGGCCTGCGCGCCCGAGCCGCAAAGCCGGTTCACGTTCATCGCGGGCACGGTGTCCGGCACGCCCGCCTGCATTGCCGCCACACGGCTGAGATACATGTCGCGCGGTTCGGTATTGATGACATGGCCGAAGAAGACCTGACCCACATCGCCGCCCTCGAGCCCTGCCCGCTCCAGCGCGGCTTTCGACGCGGCGGCGCCGAGGTCGATGGGCGGCGTTCCGGCAAGGCTGCCCCCGAAGGTGCCGATGGCCGTGCGCGCGCCCGACAGAATGACGATGTCCTTGTCCATGATGCTCTCCCTTGAAATCTGCCCCCGGACTATGCGCGGGCGCGGTGGCGGCGCAAGCCGCAACGTCCCGTCACGCGGGCGTCTTCACTCCGCCAGAAGGAACAGCGTGACCGGCGGGAACGCCACCAGCAGCGCCACGCGGATCAGATCGGAGGACACGAACCACAGGACCGCGCGATAGGTCGCGGATATCGGAGTCTCCCGGTCCATCGAATTGATGATGAACAGGTTCATGCCCACGGGCGGTGTGATCAGGCCCACCTCCACCACGATCAGCACGAGGATGCCGAACCAGATCGCCATATGCTCGGCCGACATGCCGAAATCGAGCACGGAGATCACCGGAAAGAAGATCGGGATCGTCAGGAGGATCATCGACAGGCTATCCATCAGGCAGCCGAACAGCAGATAGAAGGCCAGGATCATCAGCAGCACCGTCATCGGCGCGAACCCCTGGCCCAGCACCCAGTTCGACAGCTCCTGCGGAACCTGGCTGAGCGCGAGGAAAGAATTGTAGAAGCCCGCGCCCAGCACGATGAAGAAGATCATCGCGGTCGCGGTGGCGGTCTGCACGATGCTTTCTCGGAAGAGGGCCCAGGTCATGTTGCCCGAGACAAGCGCGGCAAGGCCCGTGCCCGCCGCGCCCACGGCGGCGCCTTCGGTGGGTGTGAACCAGCCCAGATAGATCCCGCCCACGACCAACAGGAAGACAAGGAGCACCGGCCAGACCTGCGCCAGCGCGCGCATCCGCTCAGAGAGGGGAACCGCCGCCCGCGTGCCCGCAGCCTCGGGGTGGACGCGCACATAGATCGAGATCGTTAGCATATAGCCGATAGCCGCCAGGATGCCCGGGATGAAGGCCGCGAGGAACAGCTTGGCGATGTTCTGTTCGGTCAGGATCGCATAGATCACGAGGATCACCGAAGGCGGGATCAGGATGCCCAGCGTGCCGCCCGCGGCCAGTGTCGCGGTGGAAAAGC
>CAZTEV010000037.1:0-1595 GCA_964612785.1 uncultured Roseivivax sp.
AAATCCACCAACATGGAATCGGGCGAGGTGGCCTATACCCGCCAGCACAAGGCGCTGGGGCTCGGCCATGCGGTCTGGTGCGCCCGGCGCCTCATCGGGGATGAGCCCTTCGCGGTCATGCTGCCCGACGACGTGATCGCCGCCGAGACGCCCTGCCTGCAGCAGATGGTCGAGGCCTATGCGGAGACCGGCGGCAACATGGTGGCCGCGATGGAAGTCCCGCAGGAGAAGACCTCGGCCTACGGCATCCTCGACGCCAAGCGCGAAGGCGAGGCGCTGGTCAAGGTGCGCGGCATGGTCGAAAAGCCCAAGGCCGAAGAGGCCCCCTCGAACCTCGCCGTGATCGGTCGGTATATCCTGAGCCCCAAGATCCTGGACAACCTGAACACGATGAAGGCCGGGGCCGGGGGCGAGATCCAGCTGACCGACGCCATCGCGCAGGAAATCGACGGTGAGGGCGTGCACGGGCTCTGCTTCGAGGGCGAGCGGTTCGATTGCGGCTCGAAATCGGGCTTCCTGCAGGCGACCGTGGCCTTCGGCCTGCGCCGGCCCGACCTGCGCGACGATCTGCGCGCGTTCCTCCACGAAACCGTCGCCGCGGACAAGGCGGCGGGCTGATCCCATGGCGGGAACGGTTCTGGTCACGGGCGGTGCGGGCTATATCGGCAGCCATGCCTGCAAGGCGCTGGCGGCCGCGGGCTATACCCCCGTCACCTTCGACAATTTCGTCACCGGGTGGCGCGATGCGGTGCAGTTCGGCCCCCTGGCCGAGGGCGATCTTCTGGATCGCGCCTCGATCGACCGGGCCTTCGCAGAGCATGCGCCCGTGGCGGTTCTGCATTTCGCGGCGCTGAGCCTCGTGGGCGAGGCCATGGCCGATCCCGCGCGCTATTGGCGCAACAACGTGATGGGCGCGCTCAACCTGCTGGAGGCGATGGTCGCGGCGGAATGCTCCAATATCGTCTTCTCCTCCACCTGCGCGACCTATGGCGAGCATGACAATGTGGTGCTGAACGAAGAGACGCCGCAGGAGCCGCTCAACGCCTACGGCAAGTCCAAGCGCGCCATCGAGGACATGATCGGCGATTTCGAGGCCGCGCATGGGCTGCGCTCGGTGATCTTCCGCTACTTCAACGTGGCAGGCGCCGACCCCGAGGGCACGATCGGCGAACATCATCGGCCCGAAACGCACCTTATTCCGGTGATGCTGGAGGCGATCCAGGGCAAGCGGCCCGCGCTGACGATCCACGGCACCGATTACGACACGCCTGACGGGACCTGCATCCGCGATTACGTGCATGTCTCGGATCTGGTCGATGCCCATGTGCTTGGCCTGAAATGGCTCGAAGAAGGGCGCGGCAGCCGTGTGTTCAACCTGGGCACCGGGTCGGGCTTTTCCGTGCGCGAGGTGGTCGAGGCCTCCCGCGCCGTCACCAACCGCGAGGTGCCCATGACCGAGGGGCCGCGCCGGGCGGGCGATGCGACGAAGCTCGTCTCGGGCTCTGCCCGCGCGGGCGAGGAACTGGGATGGCAGCCCCGCCGCTCCACCATGCAGCAGATGATCGAAGATGCCTGGGCCTGGCAGCAGCACGGCC
>CAZTEV010000037.1:1695-16620 GCA_964612785.1 uncultured Roseivivax sp.
TCATCGCCAATTCCCGCGCCACGGCCGCGGATATCGCGCGGCATTGTGCAAGCCCGCCCGATATCGTCGCGGCCCCCCTGGGCGTGACGCCCGCCAGGCCCGGAGAAGCCCCGCACGGGGCGTGGACGGGCCGCCCCTATTTCGTGGCGCTCGGCACGATCGAGCCGCGCAAGAACCACGCACTCCTGTTGGATATCTGGGAGGGGCTGACCGCCGCGCAGGGCAACGCAGCCCCGCACCTTCTGATCCTGGGCAGCCGCGGCTGGCGGAACGCGGATGTCTTTGCCCGGCTCGATGCCGGTCCGGCCCATGTGCACGAGTTGCCGGGCCTCGATGACAGCGAGGTCGCGGCGCTACTGGCGGACAGTCGCGGCCTGCTCTTCCCGAGCCTCGCCGAAGGCTTCGGCCTGCCCCCCGCCGAAGCGCTGAGCCTCGGGGTGCCTGCGCTTTGCAACACACTTCCGGTGCTGCGCGAGGTGCTGGGCGATCAGGCCATTTACGCCGATTCGCGCGACAGCTACACTTGGCAACAGGAGATTACGCGTCTGGCTGGAAAGACGTCCGCGCCGCCGGAGGGCAGGATCGCCCCGCAGGCACGGTGGAGCCCGCCCGACTGGACGAGCCATTTTACGAGGTTGTTAAGCCGGATCTGATAGTCGGCGATGTGGTTCGGACCGTGCAACGTCCGATGGTGCAAGTGAGGTAGACGGGCAGGATCGCGTTTGGGCGTATGGCAATCATATCGGCTGCGGTTGCAGCGGCGTCGCTGGCGCATCCGCGCGTTCCGCAAACGCCGCGACCTGCGGGCCATCGCGAACCGCACCAATGCGATCAAGCCCTCCGACATCCTCGTCGTCTCGACCGCGCGGAACGAAGGCGTCCGACTGCCCTATTTCCTGAAATATTACCGCGAGCTGGGCGTCGATCACTTCCTGATGGTCGACAATGACAGCACCGACGGATCGCTCGACTATCTGGCCAGACAACCCGACGTATCGGTCTGGACCACGCGGGCCAGCTACAAGCGCGCGCGCTTCGGCGTCGACTGGATGAACTGGCTGCAGATGAAATACGGCCACGACCATTGGTGCCTGGTGGTCGATCCCGACGAGCTGTTTCTTTATCCGTTCTGCGACACCCGGCCGATCCGGGCGCTTACCGACTGGCTCGATGCCTCCTCGATCAAGTCCTTCGGCGCGATGCTTCTGGACATGTACCCCAAGGGACGCATCGACGCGGACCCCTACCAGCCGGGCCGCGACCCGCTTGAGATCGCGTCATGGTTCGATGCGGGCAATTATACGATCTCGAAGAACCCGCGTTACGGCAATCTGTGGATCCAGGGCGGCCCCCGCGCGCGCGCCTTCTTCGCCGAGGATCCCGAACGCGCGCCCGCGCTCAACAAGATCCCGCTGGTGAAGTGGAACAAGCGATACGCCTATCACAGCTCCACACACACGCTGCTGCCGCGGGGGCTGAACCTCGTCTATGACGAATGGGGCGGCGAGAAAGCGTCGGGCGTGCTGCTGCACACCAAGTTTCTCGACACCTTCACCGACAAGGCAGCCGAAGAGCTGGACCGCCGCCAGCATTACGGCGGGTCCAAGGAATACATCGCCTACGCGGAGGGGCTGCGCGACAATCCCGACCTCTGGTGCAAGTGGAGCGAGAAATACATCAACTGGCGCCAGCTCGAGATCCTGGGCCTCATGTCGAAGGGCAACTGGGCATGAGTGTCGGGATCGTCATGCTGGTCCATACCGCCCTTGGCCGCGCGACGCAGGTGGCCCGGCACTGGACCCGCGCGGGCTGCCCGCTGGTGATCCATGTCGACAAGAAGGTGCCGCAAGCCGCCTATCGGGCGTTCATGGAAGAGCTGTCGGACGATCCCCTGATCCGCTTCTCGCGGCGGCATCGCTGCGACTGGGGCAGCTGGGGCCTCGTCGCTGCGACCCAGGATGCCTGCGAGATGATGCTGCAGGCCAATCGCGACGTGCGGCATGTCTATCTCGCCTCGGGCTCCTGCCTGCCGCTGCGGCCCGTGGCGGAGCTGCAGGACTACCTGGCCTCCCGTCCCAGCACCGATTTCATCGAAAGCGCCACGACCGCCGATGTGCCCTGGACCGTGGGCGGGCTTGACGAGGAACGGTTTACTATGTGGTTCCCGTTCTCCTGGCGCAAACAGCGCTATCTCTTCGACCGGTTCGTGGAGTTCCAGCGCCGGATCGGCCTCCGCCGCCGCATTCCGCGCGGCATCACCCCGCATATGGGCAGTCAATGGTGGTGCCTGACGCGGCAGACCCTGTCGGCCATCCTGCAGGATCCCAAGCGCCCGAAATACGACCGCTACTTCAAATCCGTCTGGATCCCCGACGAAAGCTATTTCCAGACGCTGGCGCGGCTCTATTCGACCAATATCGAAAGCCGGTCGCTGACGCTGTCCAAGTTCGACTTCCAGGGCAAGCCGCACATCTTCTACGATGACCACCTGAAGCTTCTGCGCCGCTCGGATTGCTTTGTCGCCCGCAAGATCTGGCCCCATGCGGAACGCCTCTACGAGGTGTTCTTGGGCGATCACGAACGCGAAGCCAACCGGATGGAGCCCAATCCCGGCAAGATCGACCGCATCTTCGCCAAGGCGGTGGATCGCCGGACACGCGGCCGCGCGGGCCTTTACATGCAGTCGCGTTGGCCGAATTACGGCTGGGAAAACGGCGTGACCGCGGGCAAGTATTCCGTCTTCCAGGGCTTCGCGGAGCTGTTTGAGGAGTTCGAATCCTGGCTGTCGCGCGCCACGGGCGTCGCCGTGCACGGGCACCTTTTTGCGCCCGACCGCGCGCATTTCGCAGGCGGGCAGCACATCGTGAACGGCGCGCTTTCTGACAGTGCGGAGCTGCGCGATTACAACCCGCGCGCCTTTCTGACGAACCTCATCTGGAACACCCGCGGGGAGCGGCAATGCTTCCAGTACGGACCGCATGACAATCCCGATATCAACCGGCATTTCGCCCGCGATCCCAACGCGCAGATCTCGGTGATCTCGGGTGCCTGGGCGGTCCCGCTGTTCAAGTCCAACCGCGATTTCGCCGACCTGCGGGTCGAAGCGGCGGCGCTTCAGAAGATCGAGGCGAAGATGCTGGACGAGTTACGCTCGCCCGAGGCAAAGGCGCAGATCCGCATCTGGTCCATGGCGGAATTCATCGAGGCCCCGATGGAGCCCCTGCAGCTTCTGATCGACGAGATCGGCCAGAAGCCCAGCCGCCGCCTGGCCGAGGCGCCCAAGCTGGAGGATCTGTCAGGCTTCGGGCAGTTCCTGCAGAACCTCAAGAACCAGGGCATGCACCCCTATCTGATGGGGGATTTCCCCGTCGATCCCGCCCCGCGGCATGGCCAGAGGCCGGTTCGAAAACCCTATTTGATCAAGAAATAAGGATCCTTATGTCCGGACGCTTCGACTATTTCGTCATTTTCGCAGAGATGCGCACCGGCTCGAATTTTCTGGAAACCAATCTCAACGCACTGCCGTCGGTCACCTGCCATGGCGAGGCGTTCAATCCGCATTTCATCGGCTACCCGAATTCCGAGGACATCCTCGGGATCACCCAGGACGAACGCGACCTGAAGCCCGAACGGCTGATCCAGCAGATCAAACATGCCACGCAGGGGCTGGGCGGCTTTCGGTACTTCCACGATCACGACGCGCGGGTGCGCGACACGATCCTGGACGATCCGCGCTGCGCCAAGATCGTGCTGACGCGCAACCCGGTCGACAGCTACGTCAGCTGGAAGATCGCGCAGGCCACAGGCCAATGGAAACTGACCAACGTGCGCAAACGGCGCGAGGAGCTGGCCACCTTCGACAGCTCCGAATTCACCCGGCACCTGGCCGCGTTGCAGGACTTCCAGGTCACGATCCTGAACCGGATGCAGCGCAGCGGGCAGACCGCCTTCTATGTGGCCTATGAAGACCTGCAGGATGTCGATGTGATGAACGGGCTTGCGGCCTGGCTTGGCGTGCCCGACCGGCTGGAGGGGCTCGACAAGTCGCTCAAGGTGCAGAACCCCAAACCCGTGGCGGAGAAGGTCGCCAATCCGGGCGAGATGGCGCAGGCGCTCGCGGGGCTCGATCAGTTCAACCTGACGCGAACCCCCAATTTCGAGCCCCGGCGCGGGCCGCTCGTTCCGACCTATGTGGCGGGGGCCAAGACGCCGCTTCTCTACATGCCGATCCGCTCGGGGCCCGAGGCGGCGGTGCTGAACTGGCTGGCGCAGTTGGACGGGGTCGGTGCGGACGCGCTGATGACGAAATTTAGCCAGAACACTCTGCGGCAATGGAAGCGCGAACGGCCCGGCCATCGCAGCTTCACCGTACTGCGCCACCCGCTGGCGCGTGCCCATGACGCCTTCTGCACCAAGATCGTGGCGACCGGGCCGGGCAGCTTCGGCAAGATCCGTAATCACCTGATCAAGGCCTACGAGGTGCCGCTGAACGCGCCGGGGGCGGCCTATACGCCCGACGATCACCGCCGCGCCTTCACGGGTTTCCTGCGGTTCTGCCGCGCCAATCTCGCAGGCCAAAGCCCGATCCGCACCGACGGCCATTGGGCCAGCCAGTCCCAGACCCTGCTGGGCATGGCGGAGTTCACCTTTCCCGACATGGTCATCCGCGAGGAAGAGATGGCCGCCTATCTGCCCGCGCTCGCGATGCAGGTCGGCCACCCTGCCCCGCCGGAGCCCACCCCGGTCGCGACCGAGGCACCCTACGGGCTGGCGCAGATCTACGATGACGAGATCGAAAGCCTGGCCCAGGAGGCCTATGCCCGCGATTACACCATGTTCGGATTTGCCGAGTGGGGCTGAGGGGCGCCGGGGGGCGCGCGGCCCGAACGACAACGCCCCGGCCGCAGGGCCGGGGCGCTGTTTGTTCCGTGGCGACTCCCTTGTAGGCGATCAGGCAGCCTGAACCGACTGCGCCTCCGTCAGGATCGTATAGAGCTTGGACGGATCGGGATTGGACCGCAGCTTCGCGCAGAAGCTGGGTTCCCGCAGCGTGCGGCTGACCAGAGCCAGCGCCTTCAGATGCTCCACCCCGGCCTCTTCGGGTGCGAAGAGGCCGAAGATGATATCCACCGGCTGACGGTCCACCGAATCGAAACCCATGGGCTTTTCCAGAAGCAGGAAGACACCCTTGACCTCCGCGATGCCCGACAGCCGGGCATGCGGCAGCGCGACGCCATGCCCGACCCCCGTGCAGCCCAGACTTTCGCGCTCCATCAGCGCCTCTACCACGCGAGGCGCGTCGATGCCGTAGACGCTTTCGACCACGTCGGCCAGGTCATGCATGAGACGTTTCTTGCTGGAAACGCTCGACATGACCTTCACCGCGCTCGGCTCTAGGAGGGAGACAAATTTCATACGAAAATGCTTTTCTGCTCGGGCGCTTGGCCTAATCGACGGAAGAGATAACGTGGCTTACGGATCAATCCAGCCGATATTGCCATCATCCCGCCGGTAAACGACGTTCACGCCATCCTTCTTCTCGTTTCGGAACACCAGGACCGGTGCCCCGGCAAGTTCCATCTGCATCACGGCTTCACCGACAGACAGCGACGGGATCTTGGTCTCCATCTCCGCCACGATGATCGGCTGCAAGCTGTCGGGCTCTGCCGCCTCATCACCGTCACTCGTGCCCGCGAGGATATACGAGGACGCGCCGATGAGTTCAACCGGCGAGGTGCGCTCCTTGTGGTGGTCCTTCAGGCGGCGCTTGTAGCGGCGCAATTGCTTGTCCATCTTCTCGCTGCACCCGTCGAACGCGGCGTAGATTTCCGGCGCGCGCGCCTTCGCCGTCGCGGTCAGCCCGGTCGACAGATGCACCGTCGCCTCGCAGACATGTTCATGGCCCGACTTGGAAAAGACGATGGAGGCATCGGTCGGACGCCCGGAATACTTCTCGAGCACCGCGTTCAACTCGGTCTCCACATGGGTCTGGAGTGCGGCGCCGATATCGATCTGCTTTCCCGTGATCTGGTAACGCATGAATGGTGTCCTTTTTCTTGTACCGGGCGATAGGGGTCTGGTGCCGGACCTGCTGTCCAGCTTTTACAGAACCCTATGGCCGAAAAATGACGCCTGGCGTTCGGCTTGTGCGCATCCGCCCCCGGATGAGGGTCTGAGAGGGATGCGGATAGCAAAATCGCGCGGCGTCATATCTGCATTTGAGGACAAGCTGCGGCCTTCTGTCAAACAAAACCGCAGGACGCGGAAAGGCGGCGCTCAGCCGATCTTGAAGCTGTCGCCCAGATAGACCCGGCGCACGTTCTCGTTGCGCACCACCTCGTCGGGCGTGCCGGACATGAGCACCTGACCGTCATGCAGGATATAGGCGCGGTCCACGATCTCGAGGGTTTCGCGCACGTTGTGATCGGTGATCAGAACACCGATTCCCCGGGTCTTCAGATCCGCGACGAGGCCCCGGATATCGCCCACGCTGATCGGATCGACGCCCGCGAAGGGTTCGTCCAGCAGCAGGTATTTCGGATCAGCGGCGAGGCAGCGTGCGATCTCCACCCGGCGGCGTTCGCCGCCCGAGAGCGCAAGCGCGGGCGCGCGGCGCAGATGCTCGATCGAAAATTCCCCCAGCAATTCCTCCAGCCGCTCGCGGCGGCGGGACCTGTCGCTGAGCGTGATCTCGAGGATGGCGGAGATGTTGTCTTCGACCGACAGGCCGCGGAAGATCGACATCTCCTGCGGCAGATAGCCGATTCCCATGCGCGCGCGGCGATACATCGGCAGGTAGGTGGCATCCTGACCGTCGATCAGGACCTGTCCGCCTTCGGGATTCACCAGCCCCGCAATCGCGTAGAAGCTCGTGGTCTTGCCCGACCCGTTCGGACCCAGAAGCGCGACCACCTCGCCGCGATTGAGCGTCATCGACACGTCGCGGATCACCACGCGCTTCTTGTAGCTCTTGCGCAGATGCTTGATGGCAAGCCCGGCCGCGCCGTCCGTGACTTTGAGATCCGGCGGCGCCATCCTATTGGTTCGTCCCGTCGGCGCCGGTGCTGCCATCGTCCTCGGTCGGTTGGAACACGGACCGGACACGCCCGTCCATCTGGGCCGTGCCGTCATCGAGGTTCACCACCATCCGGTCGGCGGTCAGTGCGTTCTGGCCCTGCGTCAGAAGAACATTGCCGGTCATGACCACGGTGCCGTCCGACAGGTTGTAATCCGCGCGCTCCGCCTCGGCGGCTTCCTCGCCCGACACCAGGGTCACGCCGCCCGTGGCCTCAAGCCGTTCGACCCGGCCCGCCGCTTCGGCATAGACCACGCGGACGCGCTGCGCGGCGAGGCGCATATCGCCCTGCCCGACAACGACATCGCCGGAATAGATCGCCACGCCCGAGGATTGATCGACGGACAGCTGATCCGCGCTTACCTCGACCGGGAGCGAGCTGTCCTGCTGCATGGTCCCGAACTGGACCTCGGTGCCCTGCGCGAAAAGGACGGACGGCACCATTCCCAGAAGGAAGGCCAGCACTCTCGGATTTGCCATGGACGCGCACTCACTCTTGTTGCGGCTCGTATATCATCCGAACGCCGTCGGTGAAAAGCAGTTGCACGTCATCGGGCCCGGCGCCCGGGCCGTCGGCCGGACGGATCCGCAGCTTGCCCGCATCGAGTGTGCCCGACGGACCCGTCGCCGAGACCGGCCCGTCGCTTTCGATATCGACCCGCGTCATCGCCGAGGTCAGCGCATCCGTGCGGATGCGGTAGCCCGTGGAGCTGTCGATATCGACGCCGCCGCTCAGCCGCGCGCTGGCGGCGCCATTGTCCATCTCCGCATTGGGCGCGGTGATGTGCACGCGGCTGCCATCCTCGAAATCGAGCGTCGCATCGAAGCGTTCGGCAATCAGCCGGTCGATCGTGTCGGGATCGGGCCGGGCCACCTCCGCACGCATACGGACCTCGGCGCCGTTATCGGTCAGCCCGGTATAGGTCGCGCCCGTCGCCGTCTCGGACGTGCGGTCCTTCAGGCTTTCGACCGTGGCGAGCGGCAGATTGCGCGTCGGATCGGTCGAGCGGGAAAACAGAAAGAGCGTCGACAGCAGGATCAGCGCGACAATCGGCAGGAGCACCTTCAGCCCCGCCACGATCTGCGAATAGATGCCGGTGCCGCGTGCCATCTCGGATCAGGAATGCGCGAAGATATCGGTGTCGGGCCATCCCGCCAGGTCGAGCTTCGCGCGCATCGGCAGGAAGTCGAAACAGGCCTGTGCCATCTCGGTCCGGCCTTCCCGCGCCAGCATCGCATCCATCTTCTCGCGCAGGCGGTGCAGATACAGCACGTCGGAGGCCGCGTAATCCTGTTGCGCCGCACTCAGCTCCGCCGCGCCCCAATCGGAGCTTTGCTGCTGCTTCGAGATATCGACGCCCAGGTTTTCCTGCAAAAGCACCTTCAGCCCGTGCCGGTCCGTATAGGTGCGCACCAGGCGGCTGGCGATCTTGGTGCAATAGACCGGCGCGGCCAGGGCGCCGAATGCGTGATACATCACCGCGATGTCGAAGCGCCCGAAATGGAACAGCTTCAGGACCCCGGGATCGGTCAGCAGCTTTTCCAGATTGGGCGCGCTGGTCTGCCCCTTGGCGATCTGCACCAGATGGGCATCGCCGTCGCCGGAGGACAGCTGCACGACACACAGCCGGTCGCGATGCGGATTGAGGCCCATCGTCTCGCAATCGATCGCCACAACCGATCCGAGATCGAGGCCGTCGGGCAGATCCCCCTGATAGAGATGGTTTGCCATGTATCCTCCGTCCTCTCCGCCATCGCGCGATCACCCGCGGGACATAGAGGGCGCGAGCCCCCTCCGCAACGGCCTCAGGGGTCGACTGGCGGGCTCCCGCGCGGCGATCTGGGCGCGATTCGGACCAAATGGGGCAAAAAGCGGGCACCTGTCAGGCGCGCTCTGGCCGCATTCAAGCCACCAAAGCGCCCGCCTGAAACATTTCGTGAGGCCTGGTCATCACGAACGCGTGCACGCAAATCCCGTCAGGACGAAGCGGGCGCGCGCTGCGCAACGGATCGCGGAAAGACCGAGATCAAGCGGAAGCGGAGCATCGGCATTGTTGAGAGCGCGCAGCGAGGCATCGGCGCGACTATCCATTTTTTCGGAGGCAATGATCCATATTTCAGGCACTGTATCTTATCTGGCGACAAAATACGGGGCGGCTGGCGCCCATTGTTCACCGAAGGGCCATAATATCGACAGAGGCCTCGCGGAGATTAAAGGCCATAGGCCGGGGAATTTGGCCCGCCGCCCGCACATGTCAAAATAGATATTAATTCCGCACACTTTTCCATAGCGGGCAAAGCGGACCCACCCAACCTCACGGAGCGCAGCGTCACAATTGACTTAAATTTGCCGCAATAGCATATCTTTGGCGTTAGGAAGCGAACACATTTCTGCCGTGTTCGTGGACGTGCACCTGGGGGCTGGTGTTCCAAAGTTATGGTTGGCGACGGATGTCGCGGGCGACACGGATACTGCTGCGTATCCGGCCGGTTGCGTGCGGCTTGCGGCGCCCTGGTTCTCGGGGGATGGGTCATTGACCATTCATATCGACAGCAAGTTCATCCGGCCTCATTCCGATCCGGTCGCGGATCTGGCGTCTGGACGTAGATTTGGTTCCTCACTTTACATGCGGGTCTTCAAAAGGGCCCTCGACATCGTCCTGGTGGCGATCGCCGCGCTGCCCGCGCTGCTTCTGATCCTTCCCATCTCGCTGATAATCGCTGCGGAGGGCGCATCGCCTTTCTACGGGCAGAAACGCGTGGGCCGGAACGGCCGGGTATTCCGCATGTGGAAGCTGCGCTCCATGGTGCCCAATGCCGATGCGATGCTTGCCACCTATCTCGCGCATAATCCCCAGGCTGCACTGGAATGGCGCAACCACCAGAAGCTGCGCAACGACCCCCGGATCACGCCGCTGGGACACATCATCCGCAAGAGCTCCATAGATGAGCTGCCGCAGCTCTGGAACGTGCTGAAGGGGGATATGTCGCTGGTGGGTCCGCGCCCGATGATGGTGGATCAGCGCGCGATCTATCCGGGTTCGGCCTATTACGCGATGCGTCCGGGGATCACAGGCTTCTGGCAGACCGCCGAACGCAACGAGTCGAGCTTCATCGAGCGCGCGGCCTACGATGCCGACTACCTCCGCAAGCTGTCCTTCAAGACCGACGTTTCCGTGCTGCTGCGCACGGTGCGCGTCGTGCTGGTCGGCACTGGCTACTGATCCGCGGCGGGCAGCGGCGCGCCTTCAGGTGCGCCGCGCCTCCGCAGCCTTGCGCAGATCGTCCATCAGCTCGGTCAGAAGCTTGATCGCGACGTCATCGGTCAGTCGATCCTCGTCGTCCCAATGCTTGGACGTATTGCCCACGAAGACCTCCGGCCCGGGCAGCAGATAGGGGCGGAACGGGTTGAGGCAGAGCCGCGCCATGTTCTGAGACCGCTCCCCGCCCGCACGCCCCGCCGCCGAGGACATCAGCGCCAGCGGCTTGTCGCGCCAGGGATTGCCTTCGGTCCGGCTGACCCAGTCGAGCGCGTTCTTCAGCACGCCCGAGATCCCCTTGTTGTATTCAGGCGTCGAGATCACGACCGCATCCGCCGCCGCGATCTGATCGGCAAGTGTCTGCACCTCGGCCGGAATGCCGGGGCCGTCTTCGATATCGCCGTCATAGACCGGGAACGCGATGTCCCCCACGAGCACACGGGCCGGGCCGAACCGGCGGGCGGCCTCGGCGGCAAGCTTGCGATTGGTCGAGGCTTTGCGAAGCGAGCCGGAAATGGTGAGCAGCGTGAGTTCGGACATGGGTCTTCCCGTTGGTGATGAACGGGCCATGACCTACAACGCAAACGCGCCGCGGCAAGCGACCGCGGCGCGTTTCATGTTCCGGATCGGCCTGCCGATCAGGCGTTGGGCAGGATCACGATTTCGACGCGACGGTTCTGCGCCTTGCCTTCGGGCGTCAGGTTCGACGCGACCGGCTGATCCTCGCCACGGCCAATGGACTGCACGCGGAACGACGGCACGCCATTGGCGGTCAGGATCGACGCCACGGCCTGCGCGCGGCGCTGCGACAGGTTCAGGTTGTAAGCGGCATCGCCGTCGGAATCGGTGTGACCGATGACCTGCACGGTGGTGTCGGGATATTGCTGCAGGTTCTGCGCCACGGCGATCAGGTCGCCCTGGATCGAGGGGCTGACAGCCGTCGAGTCAACCGCGAACAGGATGTCCTGCGGCAGCGTCACGATCAGACGGTCACCAGTATTCTGGATGTCGATGTTCTGGTTGCCGACCTGCTGGCGCAGCGCGGCCTCCTGACGATCGAGCTGGTTGCCGATCACGGCACCGCCGGCGGCACCGATGGCCGCACCGGTCAGAACCGCCTGACGCTTCTCCACGGGATCGTCGCCCGCGGTCAGCCCGCCGGCCAGCGCACCCACGCCCGCGCCGATCAGGGCGCCGGTCTGGGCCTGGCGGTTGGGGTTGTTCGGGTCATTCAGCGGCGCGCAGGCGGTCAGTGCGACCAGGCCTGCAGCCGACAGAAGAGAAAAAGAACGTGCTCGGGTCATTCGTACCTCTTGGGTCATGTATCGCGTCCGTAAAGACATGGCGCGTCATACCGCGCGGCGCCACTGTTATCCAAAAACATCCGCGAATTTCTAGGCAAAGCTCCGCCTATGGGCCGGATCAGGCCTCGGCCCGCGCGGCCTCCCAGGCGAGAATCGCGCGTTTGACGGGCAGACCCCAGTGATAGCCGCCGAGCCCGCCCGATTTGCGTAACGCCCTGTGGCAGGGGATCAGCAGCGAGACCGGATTGCGCCCCACCGCCGTGCCCACCGCGCGCACCGCCTTCGGATGCCCGATCGCGCCCGCGATCTCGGAATAGGTGGTCACATGGCCCGAGGGCACCTGCATCAGCGCCTCCCAGACCTTGATCTGGAAGGGCGCACCGATGAGATGCAGCGCGACCTCGCCCCCGGTGCCGAAGGCGGCCTCGGCCCAGCCGCGCAGCCGCTCGGGCGCCTCGAGATAGCGCGCATGCGGCCATCGCGCGGTCATGTCCTCCATGGCCGCCTCTTCCCCGGTCTCGGCGGTGAACGCGATCCCGCACAGCCCCTTGTCCGTCCCCATCACCAGCGCCGGGCCGAACGGGCTGTCAAAAAACCCCCAATGGATGGTCAGCCCCGCGCCGCCCTTGGCATATTCGCCGGGGCTCATCGCTTCCCAGCGCAGAAACAGATCGTGCAGCCGCCCGGCCCCCGACAGCCCCGCCGCATGTGCGGTCTCGAGCGTGGTGAACCGTTCCCGCAGAAGCGCCTTGGCGTGGCCCAGCGTCAGGTATTGCTGGTAGCGCTTCGGACTGACCCCGGCCCAGTCGGAGAAGAGACGCTGGAAATGCGCGGGGCTCATCTGCATCTCGCGCGCCAGATCGTCGAGCCGCGCCTGCGGGCCCAGCGCGTCCACCGCCTCGATGGCGCGGCGCATGACCTCGTAATGATAGGCGCTGCGGCCTTGGGGCGGGGGGGACAGATCGCTCATGGCGGGGCTCCTTCTGCTCTGGCCCTTGTCTAGCGCCGCCTGACCGCTCCGCGCGACCCGATTGTTGCGCATCCCGCCGCAAGCGGGCAGAAGAGCGCCATGGCCAAGCAGCTCGATTATCACACGATCCGAGAGATCTTCACGCGGTTCCGCGACGCCGAGGCCGAGCCGCTGGGCGAGCTCAATCACGTCAACGCCTATACGCTGGTGGTCGCGGTTGCGCTTTCGGCGCAGGCCACCGATGCGGGCGTGAACAAGGCCACCGCGTCGCTGTTCGAGATCGCGGATACGCCCGAGAAGATGCTGGCGCTTGGCGAGGAGCGGCTGATCGAGCACATCAAGACGATCGGGCTTTACCGCAACAAGGCCAAGAACGTGATGAAGCTGTCGCGTATCCTCGTCGAGGAATACGGCGGCACCGTGCCCTGTTCGCGCGCCGCGCTCGAAAGCCTGCCGGGCGTCGGGCGCAAGACCGCGAATGTGGTTCTGAACATGTGGTGGCGGCATCCGGCACAGGCGGTCGATACGCATATCTTCCGGCTCGGCAATCGCTCCGGCATCGCGCCGGGCAAGGATGTGGTCGCGGTCGAACGCGCCATCGAGGACCATGTGCCGGTCGATTTCCAGCTTCACGCGCATCATTGGATGATCCTGCACGGGCGCTATGTCTGCGTCGCGCGCAAACCGAAATGCGGGGCCTGTCTGATCCGGGACCTCTGCCAGTTCGAGGACAAGACCGAATGAAGAAATACCAGGTGGTCGGCATCGGCAATGCCATCGTCGACGTGTTGACCCGGGCCGAGGATGCCTTCCTCGACAATATGGGGATCGAGAAGGGCATCATGCAGCTGGTCGAACGCGACCGGGCGGAGCTTCTTTACGGTGCGATGGAAGGCCGCGTGCAGGCACCCGGCGGATCGGTGGCGAACACGCTGGCGGGGCTGGGAAATCTGGGCCTGCGCACCGCGTTCATCGGGCGTGTGAAGGATGACGGGCTCGGGCGGTTCTACGCCGACGAGATGACGAAGATCGGAACCGATTTCGTCAATGCCCCGGCGGCGGACGGCGAATTGCCCACCTCGCGCTCGATGATCTTCGTCTCGCCCGATGGCGAGCGGTCGATGAACACCTATCTCGGCATCTCGGCCGAGCTTGGCCCCGACGACGTGGACGATGCAGTCGCGGCAGAGGCCGAGGTGGTCTTCCTCGAGGGCTATCTCTTCGACAAGGACAAGGGCAAGGATGCCTTTATCAAGACCGCCCGCGCCTGCCGCGCAGCAGGTGGGCGCGCAGGCATCGCGATCTCGGATCCGTTCTGCGTGGAGCGGCACCGCGCGGACTTCCTGTCGCTCATCGAGAACGAGCTGGATTTCGTGATCGGCAACGAGGCCGAGATCCGCGCGCTTTATCAGAACGACGATCTGGAGGCGGATCTGGCGGCGGTCGCATCGATTTGCCCCCTCGTGGTCTGCACGCGCTCGGGGCATGGCTGCTCGATCATGCGCGACGGCGTGCGCACAGACGTGCCGGTGGAGCATATAACCCCCGTTGATGCCACGGGTGCGGGCGATCAGTTCGCGGCGGGCTTTCTCTTCGGGCTCGTGACCGGGGCGGATATGGAGACGGCCGGCAAGATGGGGCACACCAGCGCGCGCGAAGTGATCGGCCATATGGGCCCGCGCCCCGAGACGTCGCTACCGGACCTGTTCAAGGAACGCGGGCTGATCTGAGCCGGAATTCCCACGCGGAATTCCAGATAAAATCCGACGCGGATTTTTGGGGCCAATCCCGAAACCGCGTCGGTTTCGGGCTGAAATCCGCGTCGGATTTCAGCCTCTCCTCAATGCGCCTCGGCCCAGTTCGCGCCCTGCCCCGCATCGACCACCAACGGCACGTCGAGCTTCAGAACCGGATCGGGCGCGGCTTCCATCACCTCTCGCGCAACAGCGATCAGATCGTCAACCGCGTCCTCCGCCACCTCGAAGATCAGTTCGTCATGCACCTGCAGAAGCATCTGTGCGGGCAGATCGGCAATGGCCGCTGGCATCCGCACCATGGCGCGCCGGATGATATCCGCCGCCGTCCCCTGGATCGGTGCGTTGATCGCGGCGCGGCGGGCAAAGCCCGCGCGCGGGCCCGATGCGGAGATCTCGGGCGTGTGGATCACCCGGCCGAACAGCGTCTCGACGCGCTTGTGTTCCTTGGCGAAGGCCGTCGTGTCGGTCATGTAATCCTTGATGCCCGGGAACCGTTCGAAATAGCGGTCGATGAAACCCTGCGCCTCGGCGCGCGGGATGCGCAGGTTGCGGGCAAGGC
>CAZTEV010000038.1:0-16175 GCA_964612785.1 uncultured Roseivivax sp.
GCTCGTCCGCGCCCTCATCGGCATAGGGGCCGGACTGGGGCACGTTGAAGCCCAGTGTGACGGTGTCGCCCGTGGGGGCGTTGGTGAAGCCTTCGTGGCCTGCGGCGCTGAGATAGGTGGGCAGCGCGAGGCCCGCGCCGGCCACGGCGCCGGTCTTGATCACGCCACGGCGTGTCAGGTTCTGTCTGGACATGAATATCCTCCCTTGGTGATTCCGCGTTCGGCTTCCTCGGACCGATGCGCGGGCACAAGTCGTGCAAAAGCAGTATGAGGAGCGGATCGAAAACCAAGCAACAACGCGCTTTGGGTCTTCACTTTTTTTGTCAAGGAATGAACAGTATACCTGCGTAAACTGTAAATTATTTGATGCGGCGACGCAGAAAGCCGCTGGAGAGACAGGATTTTTGACATGGCGCGCGACACGCTGACCGGAAGCCGCATCCGCGAGCGACGCATCATCCTGGGGCTGAAGCAGGCCGAGCTGGCGCAAAAGGCCGATATCTCTCCCTCCTATCTTAACCTTATCGAGCACAACCGCCGCAGAATCGGCGGCCGGCTGCTGGTGGACATCGCCCGCATCCTCGATGTGGAGCCTTCGGTGCTGACCGAGGGCGCCGAAGCTGCGCTGATCGGGGCGTTGCGCGAAGCGGCCTCGGGCCCTCTGGGCGCCAAGGCCGAGCTTGACCGTGTCGACGAATTCGCGGGCCGCTTCCCGGGCTGGGCGGCACTGCTTGCGCGCTCGCAACGGCGCATCCAGTCGCTCGAACGCGCGGTCGAGACGCTGTCGGACCGGCTGACCCACGACCCGCAGCTTGCCGCCTCCCTGCACGAGATGCTGAGCCGTGTGACCGCGATCCGCTCCGCGGCCTCGATCCTGGCCGAGCCGGGCGATATCTCACCCGAATGGCAGGGCCGGTTCCACCGCAACATCTACGAAGACAGCGGCCAGCTGGCCGAGACCTCGCGCGCGCTGGTGGCCTATCTGGAAGCCGCCGACGCAGATGCCGGGACGAATGCGACCGCGCCGCAGGAAGAGGTCGACACGATCCTAGAGGAGGCGCAGTTCGTCTTTCCCGCGCTCGAGGAGGCCGCCGAGACCGGATCGGGCACGGGGCCCGCGCCGGACATCCTGGCCGACCGGCTGGCCGGGACCGGATCGGAGGCCGCGCGCGCGCTTCTGGCGGGTCATTTGTCGCGCTATGCCGCCGATGCCTGCGCGCTGCCGCGCTCGACGCTGGTCCGGGCGCTTGGCGAAACCGGTCCCGATCCGGTGGCGCTGGCCGCGCAGCTGGGTCAGGGCGTGGCACGAGTGATGCGCAGGCTTGCGGTTCTGGGCCACGATCTGCCGGGCGGGGAGGGGCCGGGCGGCTTCGGTCTTGCGATCTGCGATGCCTCGGGCGTGCTGACTTTCCGCAAGCCCTTGCCGGATTTTCCGATGCCGCGTTTCGGGGCGGGCTGTCCGCTCTGGCCGCTTTATGCGGCGCTGAACCGGCCCGGCCTGCCGATCTCCATGCCGCTTGTGCATCCGGGCGTGCCGCCGCGCCCCGTGCGCGCCTATGCCATCGCCGAACAGGTGGGGCCGCCGCGGCTTGACCGGGCGCCGCTCTTCGAGGCGACGATGCTGGTCACGACCGCGCCCGAGGATCTGGAGGCGGAGGCGCTGGGCGTCGGCGTCAATTGCCGGATCTGCCCGCGGCGCGGCTGCGAGGGACGGCGCGAGCCCTCGATCCTGGGCCGCGACCCGCGCGAGGAGTTCTGACCGCAAAACCGCCCTTGGCCGAAAGAGACTTTTCAGCGTCGGCTTTTTCAGCGACAGTCTGGCCGTTCGGGCGGAGGGGAGGCCACCTGGCATGACGAAGCGTCTGCTCTTGATCGAAGATGAACCCAATATCATCGAGGCTATCGGTTTCATCCTGTCCCGCGATGGCTGGCAGGTCAAAAGCCACGCCTCGGGCAAGGATGCGGCCGACGTAGCGCGGCGCGAACGTCCCGACGTGGTGATCCTCGACGTGATGCTGCCCGGCAAATCCGGCTACGACATCCTGCGCGAAATCCGCGCCGATGCGAGCCTTGCGGATCTGCCCGTGCTGATGCTGACCGCGCGCGGCCAGTCGAAGGACCGCGAACTGGCCGAGCAGGCGGGCGCAAGCCGCTTCATGACCAAGCCCTTCTCGAACAGCGAGGTGCTGGACGCCGTGCGGGCTCTGGCCCCCGCCACATGAGCGATCCCGACGACAGGCCGGTCTCGCCGGTCTTCTTCGAGCGGCGCACCTACAGACGCCGCCGCCTGCAGGACGCGGCGCGCCTCGTGCCGGTGATCGGCGCCTTTGCCTGGCTGATCCCGCTTCTGTGGCCGCGCGGCGCCGAGGCGGGCCCGCCCATGGGGCAGGCACTGATCTACATGTTCTCGGTCTGGTGCCTGCTGATCGTCGTGGGCGCGATCCTGTCGCGCAAGCTGACCGGGGGCGAGGCCGCCGAGGCAGAGCGGAGCCCGGAATGATCTCGTTCAACGGGCTTGTCGCGATCTGTCTGGCCTATGTGGTCATGCTCTTCGCCGTGGCCTTCTTTGCCGACCGTGCGGCGCGGCGCGGCCGGGGCGGCTGGCTGCGCTCTCCCCTGGTCTACACGCTGTCGCTGTCGGTCTATTGCACCGCCTGGACGTTCTACGGCGCGGTCGGCTCGGCGGCGCGCAGCGGGCTTGAATACCTGACGATCTATCTCGGGCCGAGCCTCGTGATGGTCGGCTGGTGGTGGATCCTGCGCAAGCTCGTGCGGATCGGGCGGTCCCAGCGCATCACCTCCGTTGCGGACCTGGTCTCGTCGCGCTTCGGCAAATCGAACCTGCTGGCGGTGGGGGTGACGCTTCTGTCGGTCACCGCGACCACGCCCTATATCGCGCTGCAGCTGCAATCGGTCACCGTGTCGCTCGAGGTGTTCAGCGGCGCCGCCGCCGATGCGGCCGCCGGGGCGCCCAGTGCCAATTCGGCCTTCATCGTCGCCATCGGCCTCGCGCTGTTCACCGTGATCTTCGGCACCCGCAACCTCGATGCGAACGAACGCCACCACGGCGTCGTCATGGCCATCGCGGTCGAGGCGGTGGTGAAGCTTTTCGCGCTGATGGCGGTGGGTGTTTTCGTGGTATGGGGCCTGTCGGGCGGCATTGCCGAGACGCTAGCCCGGATCGAGGCATCGCCCCTGCGCAGCTGGGACATCCATGGCGGGCGCTGGGCGGGGCTCATTTTCCTGTCGGCGGCGGCCTTCATCTGCCTGCCGCGCATGTTCCAGGTTCTCGTGGTCGAGGCCGCGGACGAGGATCACCTGCGCACCGCAAGCTGGGCCTTCCCGCTCTATCTGCTCCTGATGTCGATCTTCGTGGTGCCCATCGCGGTGACCGGGCTCGACCTTCTGCCCGCGGGCGCCAATCCGGACCTCTTCGTCGTGACGCTGCCCCTGGCCGAGGGGCAGGTGAGCCTTGCGGTCCTGTCGTTCCTCGGCGGCTTTTCCTCGGCCACGTCGATGGTGATCGTGGCCTCCATCGCGGTCTCGACCATGGTGTCGAACCATGTGGTGATGCCGCTCTGGCTGCGGCTCGCGGGCGGGCGGGCGTCCATGTCGGGTGACATCCGCCATGTGGTGCTGACCGCGCGGCGGGTGTCGATCGTGTCGGTCGTGCTTCTGGGCTATCTCTATTATGCGCTTTCGGGCGGGGGGACGGCGCTGGCCTCCATCGGGATCATCTCATTCGTGGGCGCGGTGCAGGTCCTGCCCTCGATGCTGGGCGGGATCTTCTGGCGCGGGGCGACCCGGATGGGGGCGCTTTCGGGCCTCGTCACGGGTGCGACGATCTGGGCCTATACGCTGTTCCTGCCCTCCTTCGGTCCGGTGCTGTTTTCGCCCGCGATGCTGTCGGACGGCCCCTTCGGCATCGGCTGGCTCGCACCGCAGGCGCTGTTCGGGCTGCGCGACATGGATCCGTTCCTGCACGCGCTCTTCTGGTCCATGTCGCTCAATACGCTGGTGTTCTTCGTGGTCTCGGTCATCAGCTTCCCGATCCCGGTGGAGCGGCTGCAGGGTGCGCAATTCGTCAATGTCTTCCAGCATTCCGGCGGGCCGCGCAGCTGGTCGGCGGGGGTGGCGCAGACCGAGGATCTGCTGATCATGTCGCAGCGGATCCTCGGGCCCGAGCAGGCGATTGCCCTGTTCCGCCGCGAGGCGCGACGGATGGGGCTCAAGGGCGATCTGCCCGAACCGCATCCGGGCTTTCTGGAAACGCTGGAGCGCGAGCTGGCAGGCTCGGTCGGCGCGGCGACGGCCCATGCGATGGTCGGTCAGATCGTGGGCGGGACTTCCGTTTCGGTTCAGGACCTGATGGCGGTGGCCGACGAATCCGCCCAGCTGATGGAATATTCCGCGCGCCTCGAGGCGCAATCGGCAGAGCTGTCGCGCACCGCCGCGCAGCTGCGCGAGGCCAACCAGAAGCTGACGCGGCTGTCGGTGCAGAAGGACGCCTTCCTCAGCCAGATCAGCCACGAGTTGCGCACGCCCATGTCCTCGATCAGGGCGTTCTCGGAGATCCTGCGTGACAGCGACAGCCTTTCAGGGCGGGAATTGTCGAAATTCGCCTCCATCATCCATGACGAGACGATCCGCCTGACGCGGCTTCTGGACGACATTCTCGATCTGTCGGTGATGGAGAACGGGCGCGTCAGCCTGAACCTGCGCGACGGCGCGCTCGGCGATGTGATCGACCGGGCGCTGGCGGCCGGGGCGGCGGGCGAGGGCGGGCCGAAGCTTGCCATCCACCGCAGCCATGTCTCCGAGCGGATCCGGCTGCATACCGATCTCGACCGGCTAGCACAGGTCTTCATCAACCTCATCGCCAATGCCCGCAAATATTGCGAGGCCGAACAGCCCACGCTGACGATCCGGGTGCGCGATCTGGGCGACCGGATCTGCGTCGATTTCATCGACAACGGCGCGGGCGTGCCCGAGGAATCGCGCGACATGATCTTCGAAAAATTTTCGCGCATTTCCGACCAGAAGGCGGGCGGTGCGGGTCTTGGCCTCGCGATCTGCCGTCAGATCATGGAGCGGCTGGGCGGCACCATCACCTATCTCACGGGCGAACAGGGCGGCGCCTTCCGCGTCAGCCTGCCGCGCGATGCAGCGCTTGCGGCGGAATGATCGGCCATCAAGCAAATGGTAACCAAAGGCGGCCATAACCCCCGCACGAGAGGGGTCATGGGGTCACGATGGACGACGCGCGCGACGCTGCAAACATGGATGTGCTCAGGCGCAAGGCGCAGGTCGGGCGCCGGGCGTACGAAGCGCATGGCATGTCGCCCGAAAAGGCGCTGAACCGCGCGCTGACGCGGGCCGCGGAGGTGCAGTGGAACCTGGCCTTGCTGGCCCGGAACGTGCGTCAGATGCGGGTGGATCAGACCGCCTGCGAAGCGGCACTCGACCCCGAGGCGCTGATCGTGCTTCTGGACGGGCCCGACGGACAGCCGGGCTTTGCGGCGATTGCGCCCGCGCTTGTTGCAGGCCTGACGGAGGTGCAGACCTTCGGCACCATCAGCCAGGGCGAGGCGGAGGCGCGCGCCTTCACCGCCACCGATGCCGCCATGACCGCGCCGCTTCTCGATCTCGGGCTCGAGAATTTTGCGCGGCTGCTGGTCTCCCATCCGCTCCATCGCCAGATCGCGGAATTCCGCTTTGGTGCTTGGGTGGAGGCGGCGCGCGTCGCGGGCACGCTGATGGAGGCCGCATTCTATCAGGTCTTTCAGCTGGAGGTTGATCTGGGCGGCGGGCTGCGCACGGGCGCGCTGACGCTGGCCTTCCCGGAACGTCCCGAACCGGTCGCAGAACCCGATGCCGACGATGCCGCGCCCGAGCCGCGCCACGGGCGGCTCATGCAGACGCTGCCGGTGCAGCTTGATGCGGTGCTCTGTCGTCTGACCCTGCCGCTTGCGACCGTGGAGGACTTGCGCACCGGCAGCCTCGTGCCGCTGCCGCGCGACGCGCTGACCCGGACCGAACTTTGCGCGGCGGGCGGCCATCCTGTGGCCCGTGGCACGTTGGGGCAGATGAACGGGCAGCGCGCCCTGCGCGTGGCGGGGGCGGATGCGACGGCGATGGACATGGGCGCTGTGGCGGACCCCCGGAACACGACCGCGACTGACGCGGCGCCGCCGGATTTCCATGCAATGCTGAAGGCGGTGGACGAGCCCGCAGCGCAGCCGACGGATCCGGCGCCTTCGGATCTTGTCCCGCCGATCATGGACCTGCCCGATATTCCAGAACTCGATGATCTGCCCGGGCTATCGGGTCCGGAGGGCGAGGGGGCGATCGAGCTGCCCGACCTGCCCGATTTCCCCGCTATGCCCGACCTGCCCGACATAGACGGCGTGATCGGGACGGAGTGATCTTCGGGAAAAGGCAGGCTCGGACGGGCGGGTCAGAACCCGCCCGGCGAAGGCTCAGCCCTTGGAATGCGCGGCCATGGCCTCAAGCGTCGGGCGCAGCCCGGCCAGGTCGTAGCCCGCCTCGGCGGCGCGGCCCAGAATGTCGTCGACCGGATCCTGTCCCGCGCGCGACAGCGCCCAGATGACCGTGCAGCGCGTGCCCGACGCGCAATAGGCCAGCACCTTGCCCGGCGCGCCTTGAACAAGCGCATCCTGGGCTGCGACGTTGTCGGGCGTCATGGTCTGGTGCGTCAGCGGCAGCACCTCGAATTCGAGGCCCGCGTCCCGTGCGGCGGCGCCGATGGCGTCGGCCTGATGGCTCGGCGGCACCTCCCCGTCGGGGCGGTTGCAGATGACGCGGGTGAAGCCCGCATCGCGGATCGCGCCCACATCCTCGGGGTCGATCTGCGGTGAGACGAAATAACGGTCGGTGATCTGGCGCGGTTGCATGGTGTCTGCCTATTCCGCCGGAACGGCGCTGTCCAGACGCCGCCGCACGAAGGGCGCAGCCCCCATGCCCGCAAGCATCGCCCCCGCAAAGAGCCAGACACCCGGCCCGCCATAGCTGAGCGAGGCAATGACCGGCCCGGGGCAAAGCCCCACAAGGCCCCAGCCCATGCCGAACAGCACCGAGCCCAGCACGAGGTTGCGGCCAAGCCGCGGCTCGGGCGGGGTCGGGAAACTGCCGCCTGCGACCGGGGCCGTGCGATGCGCGGCGATGCGCCAGGCAATCGCCATCGGCACGATCGCGCCGCCCATCACGAAGGCGAGCGTCGGATCCCAAGCGCCGAACACGTCGAGCCAGCCCTGCACCTTCGCGGTATCGGTCATCCCCGACAGATACAGACCCGCCCCGAACAGACCGCCTGCAATCGCTGCAAAGATCAAACGCATCACATCACTCCCAGGACGTGGCGCAGGACGGCAATCGTCAGACCGCCTGCGAGAATGTAGAAACAGGTCGCCACGATGCCCCGCAGCGACAGTCGCGAGATGCCGCAGACCCCGTGGCCCGAGGTGCAGCCATTGGCGATCCGGGTGCCGACGCCCACCAGAAGCCCGCCCAGCACAATCAGGACGACATTTTGCGTCAGGTTGTTCTCGACCGCGCCGAAGATCAGCGCGAGGATCAGCGGCACGCCCGCCGTGCCTGCCAGAAACGCGATGCGTTCGCCCGCATTGCCGCGGCCCGAGCCGTCGACAAGCCCGCCGATCAGCCCCGAGGCGCCCATCACGCGCCCGTTCATCAGCAGAAAGACCGCGCCGCCAAGCCCGATCAAGCCGCCCCCCAACAATCCCATGAGCCAATCCGTCGGCATGTGCTGTCCTTTCCATTCGGGCTGTCTCGCCCTTCTCGGAACAACACATATAAAAAAATGAATATATTGCAAGAGGGACTCTATCCGGCCCGACATTCGCGGGGCGGGGGCTCTGCGCTTGCCCGGCTGTGGATAATTTCGTTCACTGGCGGCAATTCCGGCACAGCATGACCGGAACGGGCAGAAACCGGCGCCGGGGCAGGCGTCGCGACAGAAAAAGAGGCAGGATGCCGGATCTCGTGCATCTCCAGCGCGCAGGCGGGATCGCGATCCTCGAGATCTCGAATCCGCCGTCGAACGTGGTCACGGCCGCCGTGCGCGCGGGCCTTTTCGATGCACTGGCCGAAACGTTGGAGGATGCCGATGTCTCGGTGATTCTGCTGACCGCTGCGGGCCGGGATTTCTGTGCCGGGATGGATCTTGCAACCGATCCGACGGCGCGCCCGCTGGCGTCTCTTTGCGATCGGATCGAGCGCGCCGGGAAGCCCGTCGTCGCGGCCCTTCAGGGGCAGGTCGTGGCCGCCGGTGCCGCGCTTGCACTTGCGGCGCATTACCGCGTGGCGCATGCGGGGGCGAAGCTCGCCTTCCCTGATATCCGCATCGGTCTGGTGCCAGAAGGCGGCACGACCCAACGCTTGCCGCGGCTTGCGGGGGCGGATCCTGCGCTCGATCTCTTGCTGGGTGGGCAGCCCATGGCGCTGGCGACCCCACCGCTTCGGGCGCTTCGCGATGCGGTCGTGGCCGAGGATCTGCAAGGCGCTGCGATGCGCTTTTGCGAGGCTTTGCAGATTGCGGGCGCAGGCCCGCGCCCCAGCCGCGACGCCCGGGCGGGGCTGCGCGATCCGATGGGCTTTCAGACCGCCATAGCCACGCGGCGCAAGCGTCTGGGCGATCACCCCGAACAGGCCCGGCACGCCATCGTCGATTGCGTCGAGGCGGCGCAGCTCCTGCCCTTCGAGGCAGGCCTCGCGCGGGAAGCCGATGCCCTTGCGGATCTTGCGTCGGGCGCTCAGGCGCAGGCGCTGCGGCATCTGTTCCTGGCCGAACGGCGCCTTGCCGCAGGGGCCGCGCAGGAGGCGGCGCAGCTGCCGCGCGACACCCGCATCGCGGTTCTGGGCGGCGGCCCGCTGGCCACCCAGATCGTGATTCGCGCGCTGGAACATGGGCTTGCCGTCAATTGGGGCATGCGCGATCCCAAGCGGCTGCGCGCGGGCATTCAGGAGGTGACGGAGGCGCTGACCGCGCGCAAGGCCAGCGGCACCGTCTCCGAGGTTGCATTGCGAAACATGCTGGACCGGCTGGCGCTGGGCGAAAGCCACAAGATGGCCCAAGGCGTTCAGGCCGCGATCATTGCCGCGCGCGGGCAGGGTGCCGTGCCGCTGCCCGAGGACGCGGTGCGGCTCAAGGCCTTTCCCGACCCGGTTGTGCATGTGGACCTGCGCTTTGCCCTGCCGCTCGGCAAGTCCGCCCTCGTCGAGGTTCTGGTCGGGCCCAAGGCCGCCGAGGCCGAGGTGCGGCGCGCCCGCGCCCTTGTCCGGCGCATGGGCAAACTGCCCCTAGGCGTCGCCACGGACGGGCCGGGCGTGGTGGAGTGCATGATGCAGACGCTCCGGCGCGCCGCCGATGCGCTTGTCGATCTGGGTGAAAGCCCGTTCGACATCGACACCGCCTTGCGCGGGCTCGGCTGGTCGCACCCGCCGTTCGAGGCCCGCGATATGCACGGGCTTGGCGAGAGCGCGCAGGAGATGCGGGCCCCCGGCGCGCGGAACTGGTCGGCGGTGCTCGTGCAGGCGGGCAGGCAGGGCCGGGAGACCGGGCGCGGCTTCTACCGGCATCAGCAATTCGGCCTGCAGGCCGATCCCGCCGTGACGAAGCTGATCGACGACATGCGGCCGCCCGCGACGCGGCCGCGCAGCGCCGCCCGGATCACGGAGCTTCTGTTCGCGGCCCTGGCGAATGAGGGCGTGCGTATCCTCGCCCGGCGCATGGTGGCGCGCCCCTATGAAATCGACATCGCGCTGCATCTGGGCGGGGCCTTCCCGCGCTGGCTTGGCGGGCCGATGCATGCGGCGGATCAGGCGGGGCTGTTCCACGTCAAGAGGGTGCTCGAGGGCGTGGATCATCCCGACCGCGAAATCTGGCAGCCCCATGCGATCTGGGGCGAGCTGGTGAAAAACGGCAAGCGCTTTGCGGATCTGAACGGCTGAACGCCCAAGCGCCCGCGCCATGGACCCCGGGACGTCGCGTCAGAGATCGTCTGCCGTAACGTCCCGCGTCTTGAAGAACGCCGCATTCCCCAACACAGTATGGCGCGGGAACACAAGGGAGGGAGACCCGACATGAGCTTTGCATCCAAGGCGGATCGCGACGCGATCGAGAACGAGATGCCCTGGGCGGACCGCGATCTGCCGAAGACACTCTATGGTCTTCTGTCGCAGACCGCGGGCAAGTTCCCGGACCGTCCGGCGGTGAGCTACCAGATCTTCTCGGGGCCGACCGACAAGGCCGAGACCGTCACCTGGAAAGAGCTGCGCGCCAAGACGGCGCAGGCCGCCAACCTGTTCCGCTCGCTGGGGATCGGGGAAAAGGACGTGGTGGCCTATGTCCTGCCCAACGCGAACGAGACGATCTACACCCTTCTGGGCGGCGCCGTCGCGGGCATCGCCAACCCGATCAACCCGCTTCTGGAGCCTGAACAGATCGCAGCGATCCTGCGCGAGACCGGCGCCAAGGTCGTGGTCACGCTGAAGCCCTTCCCGAAGACCGACGTGGCCCAGAAGGTGGCCGAGGCCGTGCGCCACGCCCCGGGCGTCACCACGATCCTCGAGGTCGATCTGAACCGCTATCTGACGCCGCCCAAGTCCTGGATCGTGCCGCTGATCCGGCCCAAGGTCGAAGGCAGCCCGCATGCGGATATCCGCAGCTTCACCAAGGAGATGGCGAAGCAGCCGACGGAGCTGACCTTCGAGGACGCCCAGGAAGACCGCGTCGCGGCCTATTTCCATACCGGCGGCACCACCGGCATGCCCAAGGTCGCCCAGCACCTCTATTCGGGCATGATCTACAATGGTTGGCTCGGGCACCGGCTTTTGTTCTCCGAAGAGGACAACATCATCTGCCCGCTGCCCCTATTCCACGTTTTCGCCTGCCACGTCATCCTGATGGCGTCGCTGGCCTCGGGCGCGCATGTGGTGTTCCCGACGCCGCAGGGCTATCGCGGCGACGGCGTCTTCGACAATTTCTGGAAACTGGTGGAGCGCTGGAAGATCACCTTCGTCATCACCGTGCCGACCGCCGTGTCGGCGCTCATGCAGCGCAAGGTGGATGCCGACGTATCCTCGGTGAAGACCGCGTTTTCGGGCTCTGCGCCAATGCCTCTCGAACTCTTCAAGCGCTTTGAGGCCGCCTCTGGCGTCACCGTGGTCGAGGGTTACGGGCTGACCGAGGCCACCTGCCTCGTCTCCTGCAACCCGCCCGATGGCGAGAAGAAGGTGGGCTCGATCGGCATTCCCTTCCCCTACACGCAGGTGAAGATCGTCAAGCAGACCGACAGCGGCCCGCAGGAATGCGCCACCGACGAGATCGGCGAGATCTGCATCTCGAACCCTGGCGTCTATGCGGGCTCCACCTACACCGAGGCCGACAAGAACCGCGATCTGTTCCATGAAGGCCAGTACCTGCGCACCGGCGATCTGGGCCGGATCGACGCGGATGGCTATCTGTGGATCACCGGCCGCGCGAAGGACCTGATCATCCGGGGCGGGCACAATATCGACCCCGCCGAGATCGAAGAGGCTCTGCTGACCCATCCCGCGGTGGCCTTCGCGGGCGCCATCGGACAGCCCGACGCCCATTCGGGCGAAATGCCCTGCGCCTATGTGGAGCTGGTGTCGGGCGGCAAAGTCACGCCCGAGGAGCTGATCGAGCATTGCAAGGTGCACGTGCACGAACGCGCCGCGCAGCCCAAGCACATGGATATCCTCGACGAGTTGCCGAAGACGGCGGTGGGCAAGGTCTTCAAGCCGGATCTGCGCAAGATGGCGATCACGCGGGTCTATAACGCCGCGCTCGAAAAGGCGGAGTGCCCGGCGCGCGTGACCTCGGTGATCGACGACAAGAAGCGCGGGCTCGTGGCGCAGGTGACGCCCCATGGCGCGTCCGAGAGCGACATCAACGCGGTCCTGTCGGCCTTCACGCGGCCCTGGGAAATTGCCGAGAAACAGGCGGTCGCAGCGGAGTAATGCGCTGCGGGTCCCGGCCTCGTGCCGGGACCTCTGCGTAGCACCGCTGCCCCGGATCAAGTCCCCGGCAGCGGAAAGGCGTAGGCCACAGGTCTGTCAGACCCCCAACCCTCAACCAGCCCTCAGAACAGGATCACGTTCCGCCGCGCCGCGCCCGACTTCGTATCGGCAATCGCCGTGTTGATCTCCGGCAGCGACCAGCGGCCCGAGATCAGCTCATCGAGTTTCAGACGTCCCTGCGCCCACAGATCGGCCATCCACGGGATGTCCCGCGCGATGACCATATCGCCCATCTTGGAGCCAATCATCGCCTGCCCGGTGAAGGCTGCGATCACCGGCTCGTAGCTGGCGGTCTGCCCCGAATGCGGCATGCCCACCATGACCATGCGCCCGCCATAGCCCAGATAGCGCGGTGCGGCCTCATAGGCGGGGATGGCCCCGACCGTCACCACGCAAAGATCCGCGCCGCGGCCCAGCGCGCGCATGGCCCGCCGCCAGGGCTTCGCCTCGCTGGCCAGCACGCCGTCCGTCGCGCCGAAGGCTTTCGCGACCTCCAGCTTCTCCTCGCTCATGTCGACTGCGACGATCCGGCGCGCGCCTGCGATCCGGGCGCCCTGGATGGCGTTCAGCCCGACGCCGCCCGCGCCGATCACGACCACGTCCTCGCCCGGGCGCAGACGGCCCGCATGAATGACGCCGCCCACGCCGGTGATGACGCCGCAGCCCAGAAGCGCCGCGACCTCGCCCGGCATCGCCTCGGGCACGGCCACGCATTGGTTACGCCCGATCACCACATGGCTTGCGAAGGCGCCGCAATCCATCTCGGCGATGACGGGCGTGCCGTCGGGCCGCGCCAGCGGTGTGGGGTGGCGCGCGGGTGTCTGACAGAGCGTCGGGCGTCCGCCCGCGCAGGTCGCGCAGGTGCCGCAGGCGCGGATCAGGGTCATCACGACGCGCTGGCCGACCTCCAGATCGGTGACGCCGTCGCCAAGCGCCACGACCTTGCCCGCCGCCTCGTGGCCCAGCACGAGGGGCGGTTTGCCGCCATAGCCGCCCTCGGCATAGGCGATGTCTGAATGGCAGATGGCGACGGCTTCGACCGCGACCTCGATCTCGCCCGCGCGGGGGGCGGCGAGGTGCAGCGTCTCGATCTCGAGCGGCGCTCCGAAGGCGGTCAGCACGGCGGCTTCGATCTCTCTCATGCGGGGATCTCCTTTTGGCGGCCCACGCCTCTGGGGCCGAACATCAGCGCCAGCGCGATGGCGAGGATGCCCACCGAAAGCGCGAAGGGCGCCCCGGCAAAGCCCGGCCCGTCGCCACGGGTGAACCAGAAAAACGTGGTGGTCATGACAGGCGGCGACAGGATCGCGGCCATGGCGGCGCAGGCGCTGAAGAGGCCCTGAAGCGCGCCCTGTTCGTCATCGGGGATCTGCCGGGCCAGAAGGCCCTGGATCGCGGGCGAGGTCACCGCGGCAAAGCCTGCAAGCGGGACCAGGATCAGCACAACCGTGCCCGACGTCAGCACCGCCAGCAGCGTGAAGACAAGCGCGTTCATGCAAAGCCCGTAGATCACCGTGCCCCGCTCGCCCAGAATGCGCAGGAAGACGCGGATGAGGCCTGCCTGCATGATTGCCGCGGTGATCCCGAACAGGCCCAACGACAGCCCGATCGTGCGCGCGTCCCAGTCGAACCGCGCCACGCCGTAATAGGACCAGATCGAGGGGTAGACGAAGAACGCGACCTGCAGCAGGAAGAAGACCGTCAGCGTGCGCGTCGCGCCGGGAAACCGGCCCATGGCGCGGAAGGCCCCCAGCGGATCCAAGCGGCGCGGATCGATGGCGCGCCGGGTCGCATCCGTCACCGTCTCGGGCAGGGCGAGATAGCCGATCACGAGGTTCAGCGCGGCCAGCGCGGCGGCGGCGAAGAAGGGCGCACGGGTGCCGAATTCGCCCAGAAATCCGCCCAAGATCGGGCCGATCACGAATCCCATGCCGAAGCCTGCCCCGATCAGCCCGAAATTCGCGGCTTTCTCGTGCGGCGCGGACAGATCCGCCATCGCGGCCGAGGCCGCCGATTGCGTGGCGGCCGTCATCCCCGCGACGATACGGCCCGCCAGAAGCAGCCAGATCGTGCCCGCCACGCCCATGATGACATAGTCGACCGCCATGACGCAGAGCGCCCCCAGCAGCACCGGGCGCCGCCCGTAGCGGTCCGAGAGTGAGCCCAGAAGCGGCGCGCAGAGGAACTGCATCAGCGCGAAGGAGGTGGCCAGAAGCCCGCCCCAAAGCGCCGCGTTCGAAATGTCGCTGCCGGTCACCTCGCGCATGAGGTCGGGCATCACCGGCATAATCAATCCCACGCCCATCGCGTCGATGACGACGGTGGAGACGAGGAAGATCTTGGCGGTGCGCATGTCCTCAGATGTCCGCGCGGGCGGCGCGGACGAAGGCGCGCGCATCGGCGGGGGCGGTGCCGGTCAGCCGTTCGGGCGCGAAATCCGCAGGGTTCAGCTCGGGATGTGCGCGCGCGGCGGCGGCGACCAGATCCGCGCCCGTCTTTGCGGTGTCGCGTGCCAGCGCCTTCATCGCGGCTTGCGCCTCGGGTCGGGGCATGTGCTTGGCCAGCGCGAAGGACAGCGCCTCGGCGGCAAGCGCGCCATTGGCGCCTGCCAGAGCCGCGGACATGGCCTCTGCGTTGGGCGCGAGCCCTTCGGCCAGCGGCCCCGCTCGTTCGAGCGCGGCAGCGCCCGTCAGGCATAGCTGCGGCAGCGTCATCCATTCGGTGAACCACGCCGCCCCGTCGCGCTGATGGCGATGGGTGGCGGCGCTTTGCACGCTGTGCGCCAGGCCCGCGGCATGGGTCTGCAGCATGACCAGCACGGACGGCCCGACCGGGTTCTGCTTCTGCGGCATGGTCGAGGAGGCGCCTGTCCCCCCAAGCCGCACCTCGCGGCATTCCGATGCGGTGAGCGCGATCAGATCCTCGCCCATCTTGCCAAGCACGCCCGCAATCCGCGCGATCCAGGCGGCCAGCCGCGTGATCTGGCCCCGGTCATTGTGCCAGGACCGGCCCGGATCGGCGAGGTTCAGCGCCTGGGCCAGCGCCGCGCGCAAGGCCGCCGGATCGGGCCCGAGCGCGGATGCGGTGCCCGCCGCACCCGAGAGCGACACGGCCAGGCCCGCGCGCAGATCCGCAAGCTCGTCGCGCAGGCCCAGAAGCGGCCAGCCCCAGCCCGCCACCACGGCGCCGAAGGTCGTGGGCGTGGCGTGCTGGCCGTAGGTACGCGCGGCCATGGGCAGATCTGCATGGGTCTCGGCCAGATGCGCGAGCGCGCGGATCACCCGGGCCAGCCCCGTCTCGTAATGGCCCAGCACCTGGCGCAGGCGGAGCGTCAGCGCGGTGTCCATGATGTCCTGCGAGGTCGCGCCGAAATGGATGTACTGCGCGTGCTCGGGCGCCTGCATCAGCTCCCGGAAGGCCGCGACCAGCGCGGGGACCGGCACGCCGTTCTCGCCCGTGGCTTCGGCCAGCGCGCCCGGGTCGATCTGCAATTCCAGCGAGGCGCGGTGAATGGCCTTCGCGCTGATTTCCGGGATCAGGCCAGCCGCGCCCTGCACCTGTGCCAAAGCGCCTTCGACGATCAGCATCGCGCGCACTTCCGCGGTGTCGGTGAAGAGCCGCGCGACCTCGCCCGTCGGCACCAGGCGGCCGTAAAGCGCGCTGTCGAAGAGCGTGCCGCTCATGCCTGCGCGATCCGCGACAGATGCGCGGCGAGGCCGGCAGGGTCCGAGAAGAAGGGCGAATGCGAGGTGTCCATGCGGATCACGTCTTCGGGCGGGAAGGGGGCCGACATCTCTTCCTGGAATTCGGGCGGGATGGCGCTGTCCTGTTCGCAGATGATGTAGGACCGCGCCACGCCCCTGTAGGTCTCGCCCAGCCTCACCTTCGTGTCCTGCGGCAGGATCGCCTGCGGGCAGACATTCTCAAGCGCGAAGGCCACCTGTTCATCGCTGCAATCGTGGTAGAAGACCTCGCGCGCGTGCTCCGGCAGGATCGAGAAGGTCACGCCGTCCGCGGCCTTCTGCACGGCCTTCAGGATCGGCTGACGCGGCGCGCGCAGGCGCATCTCGACGAGCGAATGATCGTCCCAG
>CAZTEV010000039.1:0-16106 GCA_964612785.1 uncultured Roseivivax sp.
TGCCGCAGTAGGAACCCGCCTTCCTGTCATTCGCCGCAAGAGCAATCCAGCCGACTGCGCAATACGCCCTCTCAAAATTCCCCCGCGGGTTAAGCTGAAATTTTTTCGTAACATCAAGGTGTACCAACCGCCTTCGGTGCCACATTTGAGGATCCTGCAGAACCAGCCGCCCTCCTTGCAGAATAGTCCACTATGCACTGATCGATGCGCTCCAAGAGTTCGATGAAGTTTGTGAAGTTCACCGTTTGCCAGTTCGGGCGCACGACCTGATTGGCAAAGATCTCCTTGCCATATGCCTTGTCATCCCCGTGGTCCTTCTTCTTATCGAAGGGTTTGCCGCCCACTTTGGTGGCAAGCAGGGCCGGATCGAACAGGTCTTCCATGTCGCGATCTGTTGCCGGTGTCCCTTCAGGTACTTTGACCAGGTACAGATTTTTTCCGAGGTAGTAGAAGGGATCAGTGCTCTTCTTGGTGATCTTCTTTCCCGCAAGTTTCCCCGCGTTTGTGAAAACCGTCTTTGGCCCATCATCATTGTCGCACAGGATAATCACAGGATGATCAAGCGGAGCATGCGGGTATCGTTTAACCTGTTTCGCGTACTTGGGGATGAGGGCGGACTGTCCGGCCGCGCCGTGGCCGATGTTCATCACGTCCTTGGTGATATGTGTCGGTTTCAGGAAGTTCACCTGGCACTCGAATGTTGTGCCGGACATCTTCCCCAAGCGGGGGAAAGACGCGAAGAGGTTACGGATCGCACTATGGAGGTAGACATTGTCGGTCTTGCCTTCGGCGACAATTAACGGCGCAGGCAAGGCCACGAACCGCCGGTAGAACAGGAACTTGTCATAAAGTCTGACAGGTGCTTTTGGTGGCTGGAACTCGCCAGCGTCCCGGGCGGCGTTGTTCACTTTGTAGGTCCGATCCCGCCGCGCCTTCACAAAATAGATGTGTGAGAGCATCCCCTCGAGTGGGGCCAGATTGGACGTTATCTCCGGCCCTAAGGCTGTTTCCCGATGGTATGCGCCGGTCTTGAAAACCGAATGGCACATCGCCCTCACGGCCCGGTAGTAGTCTTGATTGATGTTGGCCTTGGCGTTCACCACCAGGCCCGTCACCGTCTGTCGAGATCGCCGCAGCGACATTCGTGTCTTGCGATCGTTGATGCGGAAACCGGTGCCCTCGATCTCTTCCCGCAGTTGCTCTCCGACCTCCCAATCGGCGCCGAACGGATTCACTGCAATTTCCTTGGGAAAAAGCATCTCGTTTGTCGAAAACGTCAGGTCATCGGCATAGCGCGTGTAGGTGCAGCGGCCATCACGCGCGAGGGCCAGCATCCGGCTGTCCAGGATATTGCCGATGAAGTTGGAAATGACGGGGGAGCAGGGGCTGCCTTGTGGTAGTGCGTTGTCATGACAGGCAATCTTCGCAATCAGGGTGGCAACGTCGGGCTTTAGCATCATCGCCTTGTCAGCGATGAAAAAGCCCCGCACACGGCCGAAATTTATCGTTCCGAAGAAGTCCTCGAGATCCAGGTTGAAGACAAAACGCCGCCGCCGGTGCACTTCCGCGTTGGAAATGATCGTTCGATCCTTCCGGAAGCCATGGGACGCGGCCCAATGACCTTTCTTTGTCTTCCCGACCTCCTCGGCGCAGTCCGATAGCAGCTCGGCCAGGCGTGACTGCAGCAGGCCGAGTTTCTCGTTTGGCGCTTTGATCTTGCGAACGCCGCCGCCCTTCTTGGGAATATCGAATTCCCGGTACTTCTTGTCTTTCGCTGTGTGGTAGAGGACGTAGCTCATACCCTTCGGTGTGAACCCGAGCATCTTCGCCAGATCATCCAGGTCTTCGGCCTCTTGCAGGCTCTTTAATCTGCTCAAAACACTGCCTTTTATGTTGTGATGCTTACGGGCACTCCTTAAGCGAAGCTGCAGGATCTCAGTAGGATTAACCCATGAAACCGCAAAGAAAGACCGATGGACAGCAGACTGCCTACCGTTGTTGTCATTTGCCGCGAAACGCAGCAGTAATTCTGCCCGTAAGCTTATAAAAAATAGCGAAAAATGGGCACCCTCCGCAAGACCTTCGTGGGGTCGGTTGGAATAGCATCTCGTCTGGCACCTCTTCGCTTGGCAGCAGGGCTCGCCGATCTGAGGAGACAAGGAAGAATGTGCAGCCGCCGTTTGTGCAGCGTGTCGAGCCACCCGGTCGTCGGCGAGGCGGTTCAGAAATTATGCATCATGCCCTTACCAGATCGATCACACATGCATCATTCCCTCGGATAAAAGCAGATGATTTCTGCGCTATACGCTGCATGGCGGACCAACACTTCAGGCGGGAGTTCATGGCATGGGCAAGAACATTGACGAGGAAAAACTACGCCGCATTCTCGCCGGAGAATTGCCCCCTGGCAAATTGAACGATGAAGAAGAGGCCGTCTGGCGCAAGCGAATGGTCGAGCTTCTCGATGAGCCCACGCCAGAGGAGGAAGTGTTCTTCGCAGAACTCGCGGCTCATGCAGACGCCCCAGGGCTTGCTGATGGCGGCGAGCTCTTTCCAGGAGTTATGCCAAGTTATCCTAACAAGGAATAACTTATACCGTCCGTGAATATGTCTGCAGAAATTCTTCTGGATAAAGGTCGGTGCCGAGCACCCCAGCACCGACCAACAGGATCAGGAAGCCTTGACCAACTTCAGCGGCGTGACGTTGTCCGAAGCGTCGCCCTTTTCTCCTCGAACCGGACTGATCACCCGTTTGAGGTCGAAGGGAACCTTGGCGACATGCTCGAGCAGTGTCGGGAGGGGGATTCCGTTCTGAGCGTAGTGCTTTTCGCCCTCATCGAGAGGCTCGTGGCCCATCAGGTAACGCTTGATATAGCCCGGGCAGCTGCCGGCCATGAGGTGGTGGTGAAACGTCGTCCGAAGTGCGTGGAAATCGAGCCCATGCCAGTAGACGTCGTTGGTTTTCCGGTAATAGCCGAAGGCCTTGGTGAAATTCTCGGTGAAGGTACCTTTGGTCTTGCCGCGGGTCAGGGACGGGAAGATGCGGGTCTGACGGTTTGCCTTGGCATGTGCCACGACATCCAGCAGGCCCAGTTCGATCAGGGCAGGGTGGACGGGGAGTTTCCGATGGCCACTTTCGGACTTCACGCTGTTGCCTGGTTCCCGGCTGACGCGCATGTAGGGAACACCATCTTCGCTCCCGAAATCTTCCGGGCTCAGCTGTGCGGCCTCTTCGCTCCGCAAGCCTTGAAGCAACGCCAGCAGCGGCATCCAGAACATCGGGCCATCGGAATCTTCGATGCTTCCCTGAAACGCCGGTGTCGCCCACAGCTGGAAGATGCGATCGTCCCAACGTTCGCGTGCGATCTTGGCTTCGGTACTCTTCAGACGCTTCGCCTCCTTGTTGCTGAAGGTGCAGTGTCGGAAAGGGTTTTGCTCGATGACACCTACTGCGAGGAGCATCTTGGCTACTTTGTTCGGGCCGCGCACGTGGCGCATAAACGTTTCCCCACGGAGCCGGCCGATGGCTTTCTTGCGACGGGCATCCTCGATGCGTGTTTCGTCCGTGCAGTCGCGATTTCTCAATTCGCGTTCCACGGCGTTCATCTCCTCCAACTCCTTGGCATCCGACCGCTCGATCAGATCGACATATCCGTTCACCGGAACAAAGAATCCGCCCCTTCCGTGATCTTTGGGGATGTCGCGGATCAATGGAATAGCGTCATCGATTTCGTGTTCATCGATTTCCCCGATCGGTTTGTCGCCGAGAATGTCCGTCCAGATTTTGCTTTGGGTGCGTATGGTGTTGGCCGAGGATGTCGCCCACTTTTGGCCAGCTGCCTTGTCAGGCATCTGCCTTTTTTCCCAGTTGTCGTCACATCCCTGCGACTTGAGCTCGAGATAGGCGTCGAACGCCTCCGATATCGTGATGGCGGGCCCTTTTTCGAGGAGCTGTATGCTGTTCTCGCTCAGAATGGATAGTAAACCGAGCTCTTTGAGTGCGTCTCGTATCGACGGGGTTTCGGGTTCAATATTCTGTTCAGGCTGCGGGTCGGGCGTCGGTTTGTGGATCGCCACCATGCTTGAATGCATAACGTCCTCTTGGGTTTGAGTTTCGGATCGCGTCGATGCAAATGCATCGCGCGGCAGTACCGAACTGGGCGACTGATGCGCGTGCGCGGGCATTTGCGCCTGTTCCGACGCCAGCGCGCGCTGGAAATACGGGCTCGGCTCCGGATACAGACCGCGGTCGCGCCGCTCGCGTTCTTCACTCACATTGATCAGAACGCGTATTGCTTTCGGGACGAGTTCGTCCGTTTCCGGAGAGCTCGCCTCCGGTAGTTCAAGCCCAAGCTTCCTCGCAACGAACTGCAACGATTCCCACGGAACGGACGCATCACACTGGGCATGGGCTTCTTCCAGAACTGCGCGTACGGCCTTTTCCTGGTCACGTGCCGCCTGCACGGCAGCTGCCGACCGAGGTCCTCGACGCATACGCCTCGCTTCATCGGCCGCGAGTTCGAAACGCGCCAAATCAACGAGCAGTCTATCTGTCTCCTGCGGTGTCAAAGACATGATTATCGCACAATGAAAGATTTCGTCGCTCAGTGCCGTGAGCCATCGGGCCCGTTCGGCGGCGATGTGATAATCGCGTGTTCGCAAAGAAATACAGGGCACCCGATTTGCTGGAGAATTTTGATCAAATTTAAATTTCGATTTTTCAATATCTTGGCGATTGTCAAGGGGTTTGACTCGCCGATTGGTTTGACTCGAATTTATCTCGGTTTGACTCGACTTGCGGAATTCCCTCACAGCCTCGGAACCGTGGTTCTGGGAAAAACGGTGCCGAAAGACCGGAATCGCCGAATCGCGTCGGGTCAGATTGCGGGGGAGACGGCGCCTCCAGACATATCCGTGGGGGCGGAGTTCGAGATGGGGGATGGCTTTGTGGCGGTGCTTCGGCACTGGGTCTGACTCCCGTGTGACTCCGCTGTGTACGGAGTGTGTGATGGGTGTGTCAGTTTCGGTGTCCGAGACGAGAAAAGCGGCCCAGAGGGACCGCTTTTTCCTTCAAAATCAACCCTTTGCTGGGTGATTGGCTCCGGCGGTAGGGATCGAACCTACGACCAATTGATTAACAGTCAACTGCTCTACCGCTGAGCTACGCCGGAACATGCGGTGCGTATAGCAACAGCGATTCCGAGCGTCCAGAGGGGCGGGGCGAAAAATTTCATGCGGTCTCAGGAAATTTCGAACACCGTGTCGCGGCTCAGCGGGCCGCGGGGTGTGATCTCGGATTTCGAATAGAGATCAATGAGATGCGCCAGCACGTTACGTTCGGCCGCGGGTAGGAGGGCTGTGGGTATGTCGCTGTAGATGCGGGCTGCCAGCGCGCGGGCCGTGCCCGGCTCGGCCATCAGCGCGGCGCGGATCTGTGCCTCGCGGCCCAGCCGATGATCGCGCAGTTCCGAAAGCCGTGCATTGGGGCGTTCGATCACCGGACCGTGGCCCGAATGGAATTCCTGCCAGTCGCGACGCCCGAGCCGGTCGAGCGAGGCCATGAAGTCGCTCAGATCGCCATCGGGTGGCGAGACGAGGGAGGTTGCCCATCCCATCACCAGATCGCCCACGAACAACCTGTCCTGCCATTCGAAGGCCAGGTGATTGCCCGTATGGCCCGGCGTGTGATGCGCCGTGATCTCCCAATCGGGGGTCTGCAGAACAGCGCCATCGGACAACACCTCGTCTGGGGTGAAGGCGCGGTCCTGACCTTCGCCGCCGCCCACATCGCCCGCCGCCGCCAGATCGCGCATTACCGCGCTGCGCCCGGCCTCCGCGTCGCCGAAGGCATAGACCGGCGCGCCCGTGCGCGCGGCCAGACGCGGCACAAGCGCGGTGTGGTCGAGATGGGTATGGGTCACGAGGATGTGGCTGATCTCGGCGCCCGGGGGCAGGGCGTCCAGGATCGCCTCCAGATGCGCGGGCTCGTCGGGGCCGGGATCGATCACTGCCACCTGCCGGGTGCCCAGCAGATAGGTGTTCGTGCCCTGATAGGTCATGGGCGAGGGGTTCGGCGCCAGTAGGCGGGTCAGACCCGGGGCGAGGCGCTCTGCGGGCGCGGGGGCTCTGGTCGCTGACACGGGGCTGGGGCTCCTTTCGCGATGGCGGCGGGACGCGCGCTGCGTTAGCAATAACCATGTCTTTCGAATGGCTCAAACGCTACCTGCCGCGCGGCCTTTATGGCCGGGCCTTCCTTATCCTGATCCTGCCCGTGGTGACGCTGCAACTCGTCGTGTCGGTGATCTTCATCCAGCGCCATTTCGAGGAGGTCACCCGCCAGATGACCGGCGAGGTCGCGCAGGCCATGCATGTGGCTCTGGCGCAGGACAATACCTTCCGGGAAGTGCTGCTCGATTTCGAGGTGCGGCCGGTCTCGGAGGCCGAGCTGCCGCAGGAGAACGGGCGGCGCTGGTTCGACTTCTCGGCCATCGTGGTCGAAGACACGCTGGCGCGCGAATTGCCGAATTTCGCAGCCGCGCGCCTGCCCAACGATCAGGAGGTCTTCGTCTATCTGCGGAGGGCGGACGGCTATGTGGAGGTCAGGTTCGACCGCGACCGGGCCTCGGCCTCAAATCCGCACCAGCTTCTGGTCTACATGATCTTCTTCGGCGTCCTGATGACCGCGATCGCCTATCTCTATCTGCGCAATCAGCTGCGTCCGATCACACGGCTGGCCGATGCGGCGCAGGCCTTCGGGCGGGGGCGGCACGCGCCCTATTCGCCCTCGGGCGCGGTCGAGGTGCGCAGCGCGGGCCATGCCTTCCTCGATATGCGGGCGCGGATCGAGCGGCAGATCGAACAGCGCACGATGATGCTGTCCGGGGTCAGTCACGACCTGCGCACGCCGATCACGCGGCTGAAGCTGGGCCTGTCGATGCTGGACGATGCCGACAGCGAGCCCCTGCTGGCCGATGTGGCCGAGATGGAGCGGCTGATCGACGCCTTTCTGGACTTCGCGCGCGGCAATGCCGAGGCGGGCGCGCCCGAGCCCACGGATCCCGTCGATCTGGTGGCCCGCGTGGTCGAAGATGCCCAGCGCGCGGGCCGGGACGTCCGCCTGCACGAGGTGGAGGGGGCGGGCGAGGTCGCGCTCAGACCCATCGCGATCCGCCGCGCGCTCGAGAACCTGATCGGCAATGCGGTCCGGTACGGCACGCGCTGCGAGGTGTCGGTGAATCTCAGCCGAAACGCCTTGCGCATACGCGTCGAGGATGACGGCCCCGGCATCGCGCCGGACAGTCGGGACGATGCGCTGCGGCCCTTCGTGCGGCTCGATCCCGCGCGCAACCAGAACCGCGGCTCGGGCGTGGGGCTGGGCCTGGCCATCGCGGCCGATATCGCCCGCGCGCATGGTGGCGTGCTGCGGCTGGGGGAAAGCGACCGGCTGGGCGGGCTGAGCGCGGATATCGTGATCGCCCGTTAACCCTGCCGTCACGCGTCAGAATTCCACTCCGTTTCGGGCACATTCTCGCCGTGTTTCTGGCGCCTATAGGGGCATCTTATCAGTTGCCCGGAGGTTCAGCCCATGAAAACCCTCATTCTTGCCACGCTCGCCGCCGCCTTGCCCTTCGCCGCGATGGCGCAGCAGCAGCCCGTGCAAAGCACCGTCATCATCTCGACCCAGGGGGCGGGGGGCACTGGCGGCGCGATGCCGCCTGCGGGCTATACCGGCCAGTGGTTCACCACGCCCGACGGCTGTTCCTACAGCCGCACGCAGGCGCCGGGCTATCCGGTGCAGTGGATGCTGGTCGTGAACCCGAAGCATATCGGTCAGCCCAATGCGCATAGCCGTTGCAAGGTGATGCTGTAAGCCGCCCGCCCGGGCCGCATCAGTCGGCCCGGACCAGGCAGGCTTCGCTCAGAAACGTGCCGAGGCGCGTGCGGTCGAGCGGTTTCAGCATTCGCTCGACGCCCAGATCCTCGCAGATGCGGCGCAGGCCCTCGGAGCGGTCCGCGGTCAGGATCAGGGCCGGGCGCGGGCCGAAGCGCCGGTTGAGCTGCTGCAAAAGCTCGGTCCCCTTGAGCCCGCTGCCCAGCTGCTGATCGAGGATCAGCGCATCGGGCACGATGTCCAGATCCCCCAGAAGCGTCAGCGCCGCATCGGCGTTGTCCGCCTCGATCACGTCCACGCCCCAGCTTTCGATCAGAAGCTGGATCGCGCGGCGCAACTCGGGCTCGTTCTCGACCAGCAGGACGATCAGCCCCGCGAGCCCCAGATCGACCTTGCGCGCGCGCGCCGGATCGCGGCGTTCGGGCGCGCTGTGTCCCGCGACCGGCACGGAGACCCGGAAACACGACCCCCGGCCCGGTTCCGACCAGAGCCCCAGCGGATGTCCGAGCCGCGTGCAGGCGCGTTCGACGATGGCGAGGCCGAGGCCCAGACCGTCATTGCGGCTGGCGGTGCGGTCGAGGCGGTGGAATTCCTCGAAGATCGCGTCCTGATCCTCCTCGGCGATGCCCGGGCCGCTGTCCCAGACCTCGATCCGGGCGGAATTGCCCTGCCGCCTGACGCCGATCAGCACGCGACCCGTCTCGGTATAGCGGATCGCGTTCGCGGCGAGGTTCTGGATCACCCGGCGCAGATAGGCAGGATCGCTTTCCACCACGGCGCTGGTGGGCAGGATCGTCAGGCGCAGGCCCTTTTCGGCGGCCAGCACCTCCATCTCGTCGCGCAAGGGATCGAGGATTTCCGACAGCGCCACCGCGCGGATGTCGAAATGCAGCCGGTCGCTGTCGAGCTTGGAGATATCCAGCAGCGCGTCGATCAGGCTGACCGCGCTTTTGATCGCGCTGCCCGCCTTGGCCAGAACCTGCCGATCAGCGGGATCAGCGATCTTGTCCGACAGCGATCCGATGAACAGCTCGGCGGCGGACAGGGGCTGCAGAAGATCGTGCGAGGCCGCCGCCACGAAGCGGTTTTTCGAGGCATTCGCGCGCTCCGCCGCACTCAGCGCATCCTCCAGTTCGAGCGTGCGCTCCATCACGCGCTGCTCCAGCATCTCGTTGATCTCGAACAGGCGCTGTGCCGCTTCGCGCTCGGCGGTGACATCGGTGACCGAGATCAGGAAGCCGCCATCGGGCAGGCCGCGCCCGAAGACATGCAGGATGTCGCGCGCGCCGTGGCGAACCTCGAACGAGATGGGCGCGTCCCGGTGACCGCGCGCGGCCCAGTCGCGGAACATCGTTCGGTCCACGCCGCCCAGAAAGGCGAAGCCCTGGCTCAGCTGATCGAGGATCGCGGTGAAGGTCACGCCCAGCTGCATCAGTCGGGCGGGCACCGACAAAAGCGTGCCGATCTTCTGGTTCCAGCCCAGAAGCCGACCCGCCGCATCGAAGATCGCCACGCCCTGGTTCAGGTGATCGAGCGTCGCCTGGATCATCCGCGCCTGTGCGCTTTCCAGCCGCGCGCGTTCCTGCCGTTCGATCCGGATCAGATCCGTCACGTCGGTCTGCAACACCACCGTGCCGCCCTTGCCGGTGCGCTGTTCGGAGACCTGCAACCAGCGGTCCTGCGTCAGCTCGACGTTGAACATCACGTTGCGGTCCTGATGCCGCGCGAGCCTGCGCGCGCGCCAGTCCTGCGCGGTATCGCCATCGGGCAGGGCCAGATAGCGGCTATGGGCGATACGTTCGATATAGCGCTCGAAGCTCATGTCCGGGGCAAGATCGGGCGCGACGTCCCGGAAATCCCGGCAGAAGCGCGAATTGAACATCACCAGCCGGTCCTGCGGATCAAAGAGCGCGAAGCCCTCCTTCACCGTCTCGATGGCATCCGCAAGGTCGCGGCGCGCATCCTCGGCCTCGGCATTGGCGCGGGCCAGCTGCGCGTTCGAATCCTGCAGAAGATCGAGCGTGCGCTCCAATTCCTCGGTGCGCTGGCGCACGCGCTTTTCCAGAAGGGCCGCGCGTTCGAACTGGGCATAGGCCGCGCCCGATTGCGCGGTCTGGTTCTCGATCCGCCGCATCAGCGCATCCGCGATATGCAGAAGCTTGGCGTTCTGCGTCTCGATCGGATCGGCAGGATTGATCAGCGAGGCAGAGCTCATCGGGCAGGGGCGTCCGGCTCGGCCCCGGGGCGGTAGAAGGCCACGCCGGTCAGGGTCTGGTTCACATGCAGCGCGCCGAATTGTTCGCCATAGGTGGAATAGCCCGTAACGTTGTGCCGCCGCAGGATCGCGGAGATGTCGCGCACCTTCTGGCTTTTCTCGGCCTCGATGCGCCGCAGGATGCAATCGCAGGCGAGGATCTGCACCGGGGCTTCGGCCTCTTTCAGATCGTCGAAGGCCTGATCGAGGTGCTGCGCCATATCCGCATGTTCCGCGAGCGTGAGCACCATGCCTTCGTTGATGGCGGAGAAGAAAACAAGCTCTCCGGCCTCGTTCACCCGCTGGATCGCGCGGACATGGTGGCTGTCGCCCAGACGCACAACGACCGGATGCGCGGCGAAGATGAACGGGTCGAGCTGGTGCGGATCCTTGCCCAGAAGCCGCGCATATTCCTGCGCGGCGGGGGCTGCGTTGATCTCGGTCACGATGCGTTCGTCGGGGCGTGCGCCGGTGACGACCATGCGCGTCTCGGTCGGCACGAGGTGGTCGATGGTGAAGACGCGCACGGGCGCGCGGGACCGGATCAGGGCGACCACGGCGGCATTCTGTGCGGGCAGGCCGTCGCAGGCCAGCTGCGTGCGCATGAAGCGCGTCCCGTCCCCGGCCGATCCGCCGAAGAGCGGCATCGCCCCCAACGCGGTGGCCAGCATGAAGGTCAGATGCTCCTCGCGCAGGGACAGCCCGTCGATCATCAGATAGGCGAACTCCGCCCAGTCCGAGGGCGCCGTGCGGCCCAGCGCGTGGCGGGTCTGGATCACCTCGTCGATGAAGCCCTGCGCGTCGATCTCATGCACGTTTGGCACAGTAACGAGTCTGACCTCGAAATCCTCGGCCGGGAAGGCGGTGGCGACGATCTGACCGTCCTCGTAGCCCGTGCGTCCGATCTCGCCTGCGGTGGTGCAGGCCATGACCGGCGTGTCGGGATAGCGTGCGCGCAGAGCGCTCAGGATGTCGGCGAAGGGGGCCTCGGCCGAGACGAACAGGCACAGCAGCGCAAACGGCCCGGGGCCGAGCCGGTCCGCGATGCGCGCCACCGCATCGGGCGTATCGGCTGTGACCTGTGCCGTGCGCAGAACGTCACCGCCCTGACGCGCGGCCCCATCGGCGCTGTCGAATGCTCCGTCCAATGTCGAATTCCTCTCCCTCGGGAAAGGTTACGGGGTCTCCTCGCCGCTTGGCAAGACTTTCGAGAAGCTGGCCTCCTGCGCGATCAGCACGGCCTGGGTGCGGCTGTGCACGCCCAGCTTGCGCATGATGGCGGTGACATGGGCTTTCACCGTGGTCTCCGCGATCGACAGCTCATAGGCGATCTGCTTGTTGAGCCGCCCCTCGCAGATCAGCGACAGGATGCGCGCCTGCTGGTTCGTGAGCGTGCCGAGCCGTTCCAGCGCATCGGCGGGCGCGCCGCCGGTCTGGCCGCCATCGGGATCGATATAGCCGTCGGGCAGGAAATCGCGACCCTCGGCCATGGCTGCATAGGCCTTGGCGAAGACCGCGCGCTGGGAATGTTTCGGCACGAAGCCGTTGGCGCCTGCTTTCAGCGCGTGGCAGATCATGCGGTTGTCGGCCATGGAGGACGCCACGAGGATCTTGGCCTCGGGCGCGGCCTTGCGCAGGCGCACCAGCCCGTCGAGCCCGTTCACGTCCGGCAGGTTCAGATCCAGCACGACGAAATCCACAGCACCTTCGTCGATCACGTCCAGCGCGTCGGCCAGCGTGCCCGCGGTGGCCACGTTGTCGAAATCCGAGATCGAGTTCAGCGTGAGCGTCAGCGCATCGCAGAACAGCGGATGATCGTCGACCACGAGCGCGCTCGACAGGCGGGCTGTGGCGGTATCGCTGGCGGCTTGCATCATGTGGACCCGGTCCTGATTGGTACGCTTTGTCGCAGCCTACGCCATGAGCCTGCGCAACGTCTCTTGCCCAAAGGTCGCAACCGCGCGGCCCTCACCGCTCGGGCAGCAGACCGCGCGGGCTGAAGCGCAGGACGAGCAGCAGGATCACCCCCATGGTCAGGAGCCGCATATGCTGCACGCTGTCGATCAGATGTGCTTTCAGCGCGCCCTCTGACATGCCCGCGGTCACGAGACCCATCAGCATCTGGCCCAGCGGCTCCACCTGCACCCAGGCGAACCAGATGAAGAAGCCGCCCAGCACCGCGCCCAGATTGTTGCCCGAGCCACCGACGATCACCATGACCCAGATCAGGAAGGTATAGCGCAGCGGCTGGTAGGAGGTGGGCGTCAGCTGCCCGTCGAGCGTCGTCATCATCGCGCCGGCAATCCCGCAGATCGCGGAGCCCAGAATGAAGACCTGCAGATGCCGCCCCGTCACGTCCTTGCCCATGGCCCGCGCGGCGGTCTCGTTGTCGCGGATGGCACGCATCATCCGGCCCCAGGGGCTTTTCAGCGCGAGCTGCGCGAGGATCAGAACCGCGATCAGCACCACCGCGAACAGGACCGAATAGCCCAGTTTCACATAGAGGGTGGAGGCCGTCGTGGGATCCAGACCGAAGCCCGCCGCGCGCTCCACGAAGGCGGGATCGGCTTGCAGGTCGACCTCGTACGGCACCGGCCGGGGCAGGCCGTTCACGTTCTTCACACCGCGCGCCAGCCAGTCCTCGTTCTTCAGGACGGCGATGACGATCTCGGCAATGCCCAGCGTGGCGATGGCGAGGTAATCCGAGCGCAGACCCAGCGCGGTCTTCCCGATGATCCACGCCGCACCCGCGGCCAGCAGCCCGCCCACGGGCCAAGCCAGAAGGACCGGCAGGCCAAGCCCGCCCAGATAGCCCGAAGTCGCGGCGTTCACCGCCTCGACCGCCTCGACGCCCGCGTCGAAGACCGTGCGGAAGGCGAAGAAGCCCGCGATCAGAAGTGCGGCGACGATCCAGCCGCGCGCCCGTCCCTGGATGCGCCTCCAGGCGATGACGGCGCCGACGATGGTGCCGATGCCCAGCGCGAGGCCCGCGAGGATCCGCAGGCCGCCCGCCGCCCAGGCCGCGCCCACCGGCGGCATTGAGGTCAGCACGACGGCCAGACCGCCAAGTGCCACGAAGCCCATCACGCCCACGTTGAAAAGCCCGGCAAAGCCCCATTGCAGGTTCACGCCCAGCGCCATCAACGCCGAGACAAGGCCCATGTTCAGAATGAGAAGCGCCGAGTTCCAGCTTTGGAAGACACCCGTGCCGAGGATCAGCAGGGCAACGAGGGCAAAGAGCCCGGTGGCGCGCAAAGTGTCGTTCATACCGATTTCCCCCGGAACAGGCCCGTCGGGCGGAAGAGAAGCACGATGACCAGGATCACGAAGCTCACCGCGAATTTGTAGTCGGTGGACAGAAGCTGGACGAGCCCCTCGGGCGCCATGGCCTCGGGCAGGGTGTAGTCCAGCACCTTCTTCCAGGCATAGGTGATGCCCACTTCGGAAAACGCGATGACGAAGCCGCCCGCGATGGCGCCGATGGGCGAGCCGAGCCCGCCCACGATGGCGGCCGCGAAGATCGGGAGCAGAAGCTGGAAGTAGGTGAAGGGCTTGTAGCTCTTGTCGAGGCCGTAGAGCACGCCCGCAATGGTGGCGAGCGCCGCCACGATCAGCCAGGTCACCCGCACGACGCGCTCGGGGTCGATGCCCGAAAGAAGCGCCAGATCCTCGTTGTCGGAATAGGCGCGCATGGACTTGCCGGTGCGCGTGCGGTTCAGGAACCAGAACAGCGCCACCACCACCAGGATCGCGGTGATGACCGTCAGACCCTGCGTGGTCCGAATGGCAAGCCCTTCCTCGAGCCCGGTCATGTCCCGGAAATCCCGCGCCGAGACGATGAAGCGCTCGCCATCCGCGAAGCGCTGATCGTCGGGACCAAGCACAAGCCGCGTGACGCCGTTATAGATGAACATCACCCCGATCGAGACGATGACGAAGATTACCGGAACGACCTTCTGCCCGCGGTAGAAGCGATAGACCACACGGTCGGTGAACAGCACCAGCGCGGCACAGCCCGCGATGCCCACAGGGATCGCCAGAAGCGCGGTGGGCAACGGTCCGAGCGAGACGCCCAGCGCCTGCAACCCCCAGGTGGCCAGGATTGTGACCATCGTCCCGAAGGCCATCGTGTCGCCATGGGCGAAGTTCGAAAATCGCAGGATGCCGTAGACAAGCGTGACGCCCAGCGCCCCGATGGCCAGCTGGCTGCCATAGGCGATGGCCGGGATCAGAACGAAGTTCGACAGCGCGATGAAGGCGTTGAGAAGATCCATCAGCGGGCCTCCTCGCAGGTGCCGTGATAGGTGATGACCATCGGTCCCTCGAAATACTGGACGGAATAGCGCGCGGCGCCGTCTGGTGCGGCGGTCAGCAGATGCGCGCCCGCAGCGTTGCTGCCCTGGAACAGAATGCCATCCGCCGCGGGCATGGCGATTGTGCCGGATATAGTCTCCGCATCGGAAGTTATCCGTGCATTGTCAGTATCTTCCGACGCGCTCTCGATGTTCAACGTGAACTCCGTCTCGGTGCAGGCCTCGGTCTCGAAACATTCGGTCGTGAAGGTGCAGGGCCCGGCCAAGGCGCTTGCGGGAAGAAGAGCGATCAGGATCAAAAGCTTATGCATCGGTCTTCATCCTCCGAGGAAGGAGCGGCGAACCTGCGGGTCGGCCAAAAGCTCTTTTCCGGTGCCGGTATGGGCATTGCCGCCTTGCACGAGAACATAGCCTTTATCCGCGATCTCAAGGGCTTGGCGGGCGTTCTGTTCCACCATCAGGATCGGGATGCCGGTTCGGGCGACCTCGATGATCCGGTCGAACAGCTCATCCATGACGATGGGACTGACGCCCGCGGTGGGCTCGTCGAGCATCAAGACCTTGGGTTTGGTCATCAGCGCGCGGCCCACGGCCACTTGCTGGCGCTGACCGCCGGACAATTCGCCCGCCGCCTGACGCCGCTTTTCCTTCAGGATCGGGAACAGGTCATAGACCTGCGCCATGGTGTCCGAGATGTCGTCTTCGCGGATGAAGGCGCCCATTTCGAGGTTTTCCTCGACGCTCATGGAGGTGAAGATGTTATGGGTCTGCGGCACGAAGCCCATGCCTTTCAGCACACGCTCCTGCGGTGAGAGCGCGGTGATATCCTCGCCATCGAGCCGAACGGAGCCCTCGCGCAGGTTCAGCATGCCGAAAACCGCCTTCATGGCCGTCGACTTTCCCGCGCCGTTCGGACCCACGATCACTGCGATCTCGCCGGGATCGACGGCGATGGTGCAGCCATGCAGGATGTCCGCGCCCTTGCCATACCCGCCGGTCATGGCCTCGCCGATCAGGAAGGGGCCGTCGCCCGCGGGCCTGGCCTTGCCACCCTTGCGGACCGGATCGGCGGTTGACGGGGCGGTTTCGGGCCCGAGCGAGCGGTCCTTGTTGCCCCGGCCGGAATAGGGATCGCTCATGCAGGGACCTCCTTGTTCTTGAGGCCTGTGCCCAGATAGGCCTCGATCACCTGGTCGTTGGCCTTGATCTCGTCGATGGTGCCTTCCGCCAGCACCTTGCCCTCGGCCATGACGATCACCGGGTCGCAGAGGCGGCCGATGAAATCCATGTCATGCTCGATCATGCAGAACGTGTAGCCGCGTTCTTCATTCAGACGTTTAATGGCGTCGCCTATCGTATTGAGAAGGGTGCGATTCACGCCTGCGCCCACTTCGTCCAGAAAGACGATCTTGGCGTCGACCATCATCGTGCGGCCCAGCTCCAGAAGCTTCTTCTGCCCGCCCGAGAGGTTCCCGGCCTTTTCATCCTTCAGATGCGAGATCGTCAGGAAATCAAGCACTTCATCGGCTTTCTTCAGAAGCGCTTCCTCTTCCTGGGCGATGCGGCCGCGTCCGAACCAGGCATTCCACAGCATCTCGCCCGACTGGTGGCCCGGCACCATCATCAGGTTCTCGCGGCAGGACATGGA
>CAZTEV010000040.1:0-16077 GCA_964612785.1 uncultured Roseivivax sp.
GCACCCGCAAACATGTATCGGAGTCATGTTCGAGGGCGTATCTGCGAACGCCCGTCAAATGACGACAAAGGGTGCGAAATCCTGACAGCCACAGGCGTCATGATGGAGATATCTCGTGATCTCTGTCGGCCCTGAGCGGGCATTCGCGCGGGTAGCCACGAATGAGCTGTTTCGCCCCAAAGTGGCCGTTAATAATTCCTGCGGCAGAAGACCGATTGCTGCATGGTGAAAATGTTATCCCGTAATTTTCGATCTGCCGCGAAGACTCTGTCTGGTCGTCGGTGCGGTCTCGTGCGACTGCCGCTCGGGACCGCCTGAGCCTCAGAACCGGGTGCCCCAATGCGGGTGAAGGTCGTCGATCACCAGCGGATGGCGATGCGTGCGTTGGCCCTGAAGATGCGGATGATCCGGCGAGAGATTGTCGTGGCGGTGCTCCAGCGCGACCGGATCGCCGGAGGGCCAGACACGCAGCGCCACGATCAGGCCGAACGTCGCCAACCCTGCGAGCCCGAGAAGCGCAGTGACCGCGCCAAACTCAGTCATCAGCCAGCCGGAAAGTGGATAGGTCACCAGCCAGCAGGCATGGCTCAGGGCAAATTGCGCGGCGAAGAGGGCCGGTCGATCCTCGGAGTGCGAGGACCGTCGCAGCAAGCGACCCGACGGTGTCAGCACTGCCGAATAGCCCAAGCCCGTCGTCAGCCATGCCGCAAGCAGCAGAGGCCAGCTCAGCCCGATGGCCGAGATCGCTACGGCAAGGCCGAGGAGCGTGCCGATCATCACGGCTGCACCGGACAGCATCACCGGGCGATCCGGCACGCTCTCGAGCAGGCGCGGCAGGCCGAGCGCCGCCAGCATCGACCCCGCCCCAAAGGCGAACATCGTCCAGGCCAGATCGCTGTCCGAGAGGTTGAGGCCACCGCGCACCAGCACGACCGAGTTCACCAGCACCATCGCGCCCGCCGCGGCCGCGGCGAGGTTCACTGCCAGAAGCCCTCGCAGCCGGGGAGTCGCGAGGTAAATCCGGATACCGCGTGTGGTCCGGTCGTAGATGCCGCGCCGGGTTGCGGCCTGCGGGCTCGGCAGGATCACCGAAACGACCAGAAGAGCAGAGCCCGCAAATCCCGCGACCGTGCCGAGGAACAGGCTGGTATAGCTCATCACCGCGAGGAGCAGCCCGGCGAGCGTGGGACTGACGATATTCTCAAGGTCATAGGCCAGTCGGGACAGGGACAGCGCGCGGGTGTAGCGCTCTTCTTCCGGCAGCACATCCGGCAGCGTCGCCTGGAATGTCGGGGTGAAGGCGGCGGAGGCCGATTGCAGGAGGAAGATCAGCACATAGACTTGCCAGACCTCGGTTACGAAAGGCAGCGCCAGTGCTGCGCAGGCCCGGACAAGGTCGAGCGTGACCAGAAGCGCCCGTCGGTTCACCCGGTCGGCGAAGGCGCCTGCTACCGGCGCGATGCCGACATAGGCGACCATCTTGATCGTGAAGACCGTGCCCAGAACCATCCCCGCATTGTCCCCGGCCAGATCATAGGCCAGCAGCCCGAGCGCCACCGTGGCGAGCCCGGTGCCGAGGAGCGCTACGATCTGCGCGGCGAAGAGATGACGATAGGTTCTGTCTGCGAGGATAGCGAGCATGGGCTCATGAATAGCTTGAAATGGCCTTGCGGTCCAAGCGACCGATCTCGGTCTTCGGGTCGCGGCCCTGATCCAAGCGGTCATGAGACGGGGCCAGCTTGGCGCTCGGGAGATCGCGCCTGACGGCTCTCGACTGTTCCCCGAGTCTGATCTCCGAGCGCAGCCCGGTCATTCTTCGAGCGCTTTTCGGCGGGCCTGATATTCGTCGGGGTCAATCTCTCCCTTCGCGAGGCGTTCCTTGAGAATGTCGAGGGCGGTGCTCTGGCTCCGGCCCGGTCCGCGCTCCATCAACCAGCGCACGGCAAGCACGGCAAGGACGATGAGCACGCCCCAGAACACGACCATCATGCCGACACCGAAGAAACCGTAGCCTTCGCCCCACATCATCGGATGCCCGTAATAGCCCTCTGCGTAGCCGCCCGGCGCATCGGCGAAAGCGACTGCCGGGACAAGGGGTGCGAGACATGCAGTGAAAAGAGAAAATTTCGTCATAGTCGCCTCCACGCGTTTGTTTTGGCGTCGATACAACTTTGATGAATGGCCGACATTGAGCCAGATCAACGGCGCGCTCCGAAGGACGCCACAGCGCAGAAAAATCATTGGTTGAAAGCGAGTTGCCGGTAGGCTGCCTCGGCCATCGGCCAGAGCGCGGTGCCGCTCAAAGGTGCGGACAGGGCGAAGCCGTAGCCCCGATCAACCCAGATCAGACTCGCCACACCATCTGCCCCCTCGGTCAGGCGAAACGCGGTTTCTCCGGTGGTCAGCGCCGTGACATAGAGCGTCAGCCGCACCCCCGCTTGGGTTTCATACATCAGCTGCGCGGCGGGGCCTTGATCGGCGGGCAGCAGGCGCCCGCCCACGAGGCTGTAGCCCTGCGCCGAGAGGTCCGGGGCGACGAGTTTGCGGTCGAGCCGCTTCGTCAGCCAGGCCATCAGGTGATCGCGCTCCCGTGCGGCGACTTCGACCGGATGGACGACCTCTACCGTATAGACCGCATGGGCGACCTGTGCCTCGCGGGCGAGCTCTTTCAGTGGGGCGGTCGGTGGGGCGCTCCCATCCTGACGAGCCAACCCCCAACCAGCGCCAAGCCCTGCAGCGAAAAGCGCCAAGGCCGCCGCCATCCGTGTCCAGACCGGTCGGGTCGGCGGGGCGATGCGCAGCCGCGCCGGGATAGGCGCAGCGTGGATCGGGGAGAGGGCCGCGCGCAGGGCGTCGCGATCGGCGCGCATCGCGGAGAGCCGCTGCGCCAGCGCGGGATCCGCCGCGAGCTTCGCCTGCACCCGGGCGCGGGCTTCGGGAGGGAGCCGATCGTCGAGATAGGCGTGCAGCTCCGCCTCGTTCAGCATGTTGGGGTCCACATGGGGATCGGTCATTTGAGCCTCCGCAGATGGGGACGGCGCGGGCGGTCGGGGCGGTCATGGCCGGTCATCTCGCGCAGCGCCTCGCGGCCTCGGGCAAGGCGCGACATGACCGTGCCCTTGGGCAGGCCGAGGATCCGAGCGACCGCCTCATAGCTGAAATCCTCGACACCGACCAAAAGCAATACCTCCTGCTGCTCGATCGGCAGGCGCGCCAGAGCCCCCAGCACATCGCCGAGAAACACGACCGTCTCGGCATCGGCCGTCGTCCCGGCGAGATCGTCGGGATCGACGGCCCGCGTCTCGGGTTGCCGCGCGCGGTGTCGGTGCGCGTCGTGGTAGAGGTTGCGCAAAATGCGAAACAACCAGGCCCGCAGCTTGTCCTCCGAGCGCAGCAGGTGCCAGCGCGTCAGCGCCCGGGCGAGACAGTCCTGCACCAGATCATCCGCCGCATCGCGCTCGCGGGTCAGCGCGAAGGCGAAGCGGCGCAGCGCGGGGATCTGCGCCTCGATCAGATGGCGGGTGCGAAGGGTCACACGGGCGGGCCTTGTTCGACCGGGCGGCCCCGATGGGACGCCGCCCGGAGATTGCGTCAGGGTTGGGCGACCTTCCAGGCGCCGTTGGCGACGCCATCGCCGGTCACATCGCCCGGCTTCATGTCGTTCTTCCAAGTATACAGCGGCTGGCCCTTATACGCCCATTGCTTTGTGCCATCGTCGCGGGTGATTACGCTCCAATCACCCATCGCCTGATCTTCGGCGGTGGCCATCAGCGGCGGCCAGTTGGTGGCGCAAGGACCGTTGCAAGCGGACATGCCCTCGCTGTCCTTCGCGAAAGTGTAGAGCGTCATGCCCGCGGAATCGACCAGCGTGGGCCCCTTGGCGGTGTCGGTGACACTGGCGGGATCGGCTTGCGCAATGCTCGCGGCCAGCAAAACGGCAGTGGTCAGCAGAAATCGTTTCATCTTCCTCTCCTCTCGGGTTTGGGTCCTGTAGGGAAGAAGACGACCCCGGCGCGAGAATAATCCCGGCCGGGGCAAAAAAATTTAAATTGTAAGGAGGGGCCTCAGGCCAGACGGGCCTGCAGGCTGCGGCTCTGCCAGCGCAGGATACCTGCGACCGTGGCCCAGTAGACGATCCAGCCGCCCAGCGTCGCGGCGTCCGGCGCGGCGCGATAGCCGGTCAGCGCCGAGATCAGCCCGCCAACACGACCGCCGTCATCGAGCACCGCGCTCATATCCCAGAGCGGTGCGCCGAAGGGCAGGATGCCTGCCGAGACGAGATCATCCACACCGGTGGTGAAAAGCGCCGCGCCCAGAAGCAGCAGCATGACCTCGGACACACGGAAGAAACCGCGCCATGGCATAAATCGCGCCCCGGCCCGCAGCGCCGCATAGCTTGCCCCCGCGGCAGCCACGCCCACGGCGATCGAGGCCAGAACCCCTGCCATCTCGCTTTGCTTCGCCGCCGCGAGCGAGCCGTAGAGGAAGACCACCGTTTCCGAGCCTTCGCGAGCCACTGCCGCCATCGCGAGGACGAAGACCGCCCACCAGCTTTGGCGTATCGCGGCGGCTTTCAGCCCGGCCTCGAGGTCGCGTTTCAGCGTGCGGCCATGACCGCGCATCCAGACCACCATCTGCACGATCAGCCCGGCCGCGACGAAGACCATCACCGTCATCAGGTCCTGCCGGACATCCGCCGACAGTAGCTTCGAGAAGCCCAACAGCGTCAGCGCGAAGGTCAGCGCCAGCGCGAGCCCCGTCAGCACGCCCCCCCAAAGAAAGCGCGCCGCTCGACGTCCGGCGCCTTCATGCGCGAGCCAGCCCGCGAGAATGCCGATGACGAGAAGCGCCTCGACGCTCTCGCGCCACAGGATGAAGATGATCTGTCCGTCCATGACATTCTCCTGCGGGTAGAAGATGGATTATTTGACGACGATCGTGCCCTTGGCGGTGTCGAGATCCTCGTGGAATTCTTCGACGAAGGGGTAGTTGCCAGCAGGTAGCGCCGGAAGGTCGATCGTCTCCGTTTTGCCCGGCGCGATGATCTTCTCGATACGCAGGCGCTTGCTTTCGAACTCGGCGGCTGTCTTGCCGGTATTCGAGACGGTCAGCGTCACGGCGGTATCGGCGGCCAGGTCGATCATTTGCGGAGCGATGACCCCGTCTGTCAGGGTGATCGTGGGAACGGCCTCATCTGCCACGGCAAGGGCCGGCGCACAGGCCAGCACGATGAACGCGGGAATGATGCGTGAAATACGGGTCATGATGTTCCTGCTTGTCTGTTCGCCCGTCGAATAGCCGACAAAAACACTTGGGTCAATAATTCCCGATAAAAATGCTAAGCTGTTTCGCCCGCCAATAGGCGCTCGACGCTGAACGGGCCGTGTCTGGCTTTCTCACTTCCAAAGAGCCATGGCACACCGCGGGTTGATGATCAGCGGGTCTTGAGCGGAATAATCTTGATCAATCGTAATGGCTTGCGTTGGCCCGATGCGCCGCCAGAGTATGGTCCACAGAAGACCCTCTAAAACCGATGGAAGCGCTGGAGGTGAGTGGCTGAATGCCACTGGTCCGAGAGAAGCCACGAACGGGGTGTTTTGCCCGGATGATGGAGGGACTTGCTTCCGGGGACGCTGACCGGAAGACAGTGATGATCGATGTGAGCAGGCGAACGCCATGCGTTCGAGTGAGCCTGCGCAAGTATCTCAAGGCGCACCGCACGGCTTCGAGCCTGCGGTTGAAAAGGGGGGCGTGGCAGGCTGATTGGGCGGAGTTCGAAGATCAGAAAACGATCCGGGGGATCGTTTTCCTGAGAACGGGTGGCATGAACACCAAGTTGCAATCCGTCACGGACGCGAACGGCCGCCCGATCAAGTTCTTCATGACAGCCGGCCAGGTCAGCGACTACACCGGTGCGGCGGCCCTGCTGAGCAGCCTGCCCGTGGCCGAATGGCTGTTGGCCGATCGGGGCTATGACGCCGACTGGTATCGTGAAGCCTTGCAGGACAAGAGCATCAAACCCTGCATCCCGGGCAGGAAGTCTCGAGGCAAGCCCATCAAATACGACAAGCGCCGCTACAAGCGGCGCAACCGTATCGAGATCATGTTCGGTAAGCTCAAGGACCGGCGCCGCGTTGCGACCCGCTACGACAGGTGCCCGAAGGTCTTTCTGTCCGCCGTAGCCCTCGCCGCAACTGTCATCTTCTGGCTTTGAAAATTAACGAGTCTGGAGCCTAGAATGCCCCCGCACCCCGCGCCGGATCGAGCATGTGTCCCGAGATCCGATCGGCGAAATGGCCGATGATGGCCGCGGCAAGGTCAGGTGGCGTCATTACGCGATCCCGCTCCGGCGCGTTGCGCATAGGCACGAGCCCGGGCTTGCTGGCAGACGGCAGCTCTCTGACCGCTGTTCGAATGCCCAGGACGCGTAAGACCCGTAGCAATGTCTCGACCCGCCCGATCAGATCGCGCTCTAGCGCATGGATGGTCGGCCGCGAGCACCCGGCCCGGATAGCCAGCGCGCTCTGGCTCACACCGGCGGCGCGCCGCCGCTCCGCCAGCGTCGGGCCGACAGCAGCACCCTCCACCCAAGACCAGCGCAGTTTGAGAACCGGCAACACCCGCGCAAGCGAGCTGATCGCGCCGCGGCCGGTCTCTAGATTGCGTAGCGCCGGGATGCTGATGCCCGCTGATGAGGCGACAGCTGCTTGAGTGAGGCCGAGTGCGCGTCGGCGGGCACGTAGAGGGAGGGCAGGGAGTGTCAAACTATGTTTCTGAAAGTGGTGTTGGAAATGGAACGATAGTCTTACATGGATCGAGGGCTCTGGCCGGTCTGAAAAGATTGCCGCTCGATGATTTCGAAGCCCAGATCGCGCACGACGGGCCGCGGGTCCTGGCCTGCGAAACGCGCGAGCAGTGCCTCCGCGGCGGTGCGGCCGAGAAGATCGCGATCGACCCGCACGGTGGTGAGCGACGGGGAGATATCCGCCGCGAAATCCTGATCGCCGAAGCCGATGACCGAGAGCGTGCCGGGCACGTCTATCCCGCGCACCCGCGCTTCGATCAAGACGCCGTGGGCCAGCAGGTCCGAACTGCAGAAGATCACGCCGGAGCGGAAGCCGTGAATGTCGATGGCCTCGGCGAGCCCGGCGCGACCGGCAGCCAGACTTGCCGGTCCGGGGCAATCGACCCGGGTGACCGGTTCGCCGCCAGCGGCCTCGAAATCGCGTGTGAATGCCTCGCGGCGGCGATGCGCGCGTGCGTCATTCGCGGTGACCGTCGCGGCGCGTTGGCTGCCCGCGCGGCGCACGAAGCTGGCCACGGCGCGCCCGGCTTCGGCGTGGCTGAAGCCCACGCAGATGTCGATCGGGGTGTCGGTGATGTCCCAGACCTCGACCACGGGAATGTCGGCGCCGATCAGCATCCGCCGCGATTGCGCGGAGTGGTGGATGCCCGTCAACAGCACCGCGTCGGGCCGGCGCGAGAGGTGGGTCGCGATCAGCGCCTCTTCGGTTTCAGGATCGAACCCTGTTTCGGACAGCAGGATTTCGTAGCCGTTGGCGCGCAGGGTCGCGCTGAACGATTGCAGCAGCGACGAATAGACGATGTTGGTGAGCGACGGCACCAGAGCCGTCACCAGTTTTGAGCGGCTCGAGGCAAGTGCGCCAGCCACGGCATTGGGTACGAAGCCGGTGGTGCGGATCGCCTCGCGGATTTTCTCGAGCGTTGCGGGGGAGACCTTGGACGGGTCCGAGAGCGCGCGCGAGACCGTGACCTGCGACACGCCGGCAATCCTGCCGACGGTCGCCATGGTCACGCCGCCGCCGCCGCGACCGCCGGGGCCGCGCTTTCGGCTTTGCTCGGGATCCGTATCCATCATGCCCATCGTTTTTCCCGATCTGCGCGATTTGCGCAACCATTCTGCGCTTAGCCGGGCTGCGACGGATTGGCCGTCTCGGAATCCCGCTTTGCGCGGCGAGACAAGTAGATCGAGCCCGCAACCGACCCCACGATCAGGAGCCACAGAACGACCGCGATCCAGCTCTTGGTGAAGAAGATCGTGACCGAGCCGAAGCTCTCGAGCGTCTTGACGAAATAGACTTCGGCGGACGGGCCCAGAATGAAGCCGATGATGAAGGGCGCGACTTCGAGGCGCAGCTTGGTCATCAGCCAGCCGAAGAAGCCGAAGATCGCCAGCGTCCAGACGTCGAACATGATCCCGTAATTGATCGTGTAGGCACCGATCACACACATCATCAGGATCACCGGGAACAGGATGTGTTTCGGGATCGCGACGGCGAGCGCGAGGTAGCGGATCGCGAAATACATCGCCACGAACATCGCAATATTCGCGAGCAGCATGCCGAAGATCATCATGTCCCACGTCGCGGGATTGTCCGAGATAAACAGTGGCCCGACCTGCACGCCTTGCAAGGTGAAGGCACCGATCAGCAGCGCGGTCGTGGAGTCGCCCGGAATGCCCAGCGACAGAAGCGGGACCAGCGCGCCCCCCGTCAGGCCGTTATTGCCCGATTCCGAGGCGATGATACCCGCGGGCTCGCCCTTGCCGAACCGCTCGGGATGGCGCGAGAAGGTCTTGGCGTTGGTATAGCTCAGGATCGACGCGGCCGAACCACCTACACCGGGCAGAATGCCCACGAAAGTGCCGATCCCGGACGAGCGGATCAGGTTCAGGGCCTGACCCTTGAAGACGCTGAACGAGAAGCGCGAATGTGCGCCGACCTTGATGTCGCTCAGCGACTGGCCCTTGGGTACGCCATACTCCGCCTCCTGCAGGATCGCCGCGAGACCGAAGAGGCCGATCAGCACTGGCAGCAGCGAGAACCCGTCCTGCAGCCAGTATTCCGTGCCCGGCGGGATCAGGCGCTCCTTGCCGTTGCCGCCGTTCGAGACGTCATAGGTGCCAATCAGGCTGATGAAGATGCCCAGCACGCCCGAAAAAATGCCCAGCAGCATGTCCGACGACAGTGCGGCCATCACGGTGAGGGCGAAGAAGATGATCAGGAATTTCTCGACATAGGAGAACTTGATCGCGAAATCGGCCAGCACCGGCGCGAACAGGAATAGCGCCAGAAGGCTGAGAATGCCGCCCACGAAAGACGACACGATGCCGATCTTGAGCGCCTTTTCCCCTTCGCCACGCTGCGCCATCGGGTGCCCGTCGAAGGTGGTCGTGATCGAGCTTGGCGTGCCCGGAATGCCCAGCAGGATCGCTGGCACCAGCCCGCCCGAGATGCCGCCCACATAAAGGCCGAGCAGAAGACCGAGGCCGTTCACCAGCCCCAGCGAATAAGTCAGCGGCAGGCAGACTGCGACCGCCATCGTGGCGGTCAGGCCCGGGATCGACCCGAAGATGATGCCGACCACCGTCCCCGAGACGGTCAGCAGTACGAAGAGCGGGGTGATCTGGTCGAGAAATTCCATGATGTGGGTCCGATCAGGGCAGGGTGAGGTAGAACAGGTCGCCGAACAGCCACCACACGAATGTGGGCGCGATCAGCGCGGTCAGCGCGAGCGGCCAGACCTGCCGCCAGCCGCGCTGATGCAGGAATAGGAGGCCGTTCAGGAAGACGAAGGGGATCGAACAGAGCAGGAAACCCATGCCCGTGTTGGGCCAGACATTGCCCACCGGCTCCATCGCCGAAAAATAGACCAGCAGCAGGACGAGCGTGCCGAAGAAGCGCAGCTTGTCCATCTGCGCGAAGATACCGCGCCAATGCGCGCCCGAAGCGAGGATCGCGCGGCGATGCGTAATCGCGATGGCGATGCCCAGCAGGGCGAGAATGCAGGCGATAATGGTCGGAAAGATCAGATGCGAGGTGTCGAAGTTGATCTTGATATGGGTCAGGCTGCCCATGCGGCCTCCGCGAGATTGCGATGCGCGAGAAAAATAGCCCGGCCGAACGGGTCGGCCGGGCCTTCGAAAACGGAGCGGATCAGCTCGAGGTGATGTCCTCGATCACCTGCTTATAGGTGTCCGCTTTTTCGGTGAGATGGGACCGAGCCTCGTCGGTCGGCAGGTAGTTCGGGATGAAGAACGCGGCCTTCTGACGCTTCTCGATCTCGCCTTCCTTGTAGATTTCGGCAAGCGCATCCGAGACCGCCTTGCTGATCGCCGGGTCCATGTCCTTGTTGAACAGGAAGAAGAATTCCTTGTCGAAGGTGAAGTCTTCCTTGCCGTCGAGCGTGACGTTGGTCTCGGGGCTCGCGTATTTCAGCAAGTCCGCACGGGTCGTCTTGCCCATGCCTTCCTCGGGCGCCTGTTCGAGCGTTTTCTCGCGGGCGGTGATCCAGACGAAGCGCATCGCCTTCTGGTCGTCGGCGGGAAGCTGGGTGAACTGCTCGTTGGCCTGGATCGAGCCGTTGATCACGTCGGCCAGCCCGTCCCACATCGCCTGGTTCTTGTCCGATTGCGAGCCGGTGTTCACCGCGACGATGTTTTCCTCCGAGCCCGGGTTCATCACTTTGGCGGCGTTCTTCATCGCCGAGAAACCGATTTCCGAGACGCCACCCGGCTGGATCGCGACGCGGATCTTGGTGCCGTCGGCCGCCGCTTTGAAGATGTCGTCCATCGACTGATAGGGCGAGTTCTTCGGCACGAGATAGGCGTTGCCCGGGTTGATCGCGACGGTCGGGCCGACCGCATAGGTCTCGAAGGGGTTCTCGTAGCCGGTCTGGCCATAGAGCCAGCCGAGATAGGATTGATCGTGGAAGATCATCCAGGTGGTGCCGCGGCTGTCGCGATCGAGCGCTTTGAAGGCCGCGGATGCGCCGACTGCGTCGACTTTCACGTTGATGCCAAGCTTCTTGGCCAGCGCATCGGCCACGATGGCGGAGTTCTGATAGGTGTCGCCGCCGGTCGATTTAGAGCCGATCACAAGGCGCACGTTGCGCGGCAGCTTCGTCTCGGCAAGCGCCGCAAGGGGGCGCGTGGCAGCCGCGGCCGCCAAGCCGGTGACGAGTAGCGTTCTACGGTTAATGGACATGTTTTCCTCCCAGTGAGCCGCGTAAGGCGGCAATTTTCGTCGGGCCCTCGCTCCTATGGCCCGGCGTATGAATACGCATACATGCTTTTTCAGCATAGCAAATGCATTCTGTCAATCATCAGACTGATGGAATCCCCAAAAACGTGATTGGCGCCTCTATAAAGGTGTTTCGCTCGTGCAATCGTGTTGACAGTCTTAAATGAATGCGCATACACAAAACGAGAAGATACGGGAGGAACACATGACCGAGTCGATCCGCAAGCAGCCTTCCGAGCTGCGCAGCGCCCGCTGGTATGCGCCCGATGACCTGCGCAGTTTCGGGCATCGGTCGCGGATGATGCAGTTGGGCTATTCCGAAGAAGATTATCGCGACAAGCCGGTGATCGGCGTGCTCTCGACATGGTCGGAGCTGAACTCGTGCCACAGCCATTTCCCCGAGCGGGTGCAGGACGTGAAACGCGGTGTCGCGCAGGCAGGCGGTTTCGCTGTCGAGATGCCGACGCTCAGCGTCGACGAGAGCTTCACCAAACCGACCTCGATGCTCTATCGCAACATGCTCGCGATGGAGACCGAAGAGATGATCCGATCGCACCCGCTCGATGGCGTGGTGTTGATGGGTGGCTGCGACAAGACCACGCCCGGTCTCGTGATGGGCGCGATCAGCGCGGGCGTGCCGATGATCTTCCTGCCCGCCGGCGCGATGCTGCGCGGCCATTACGCAGGCAAGATCCTCGGCTCGGGCTCGGATGCGTGGAAGTTCTGGGACGAACGCCGCGCGGGCAATATCACCGACGAGGAGTGGCTTGGCGTGCAGGGCGGCATCGCGCGTTCGGCGGGCACCTGCATGACGATGGGTACCGCGGTGACCATGATGTCGATCACCGATGCACTGGGGCTTACGCTGCCCGGCGCGTCGTCGATCCCGGCGGTGGATTCGGGGCACAACCGGATGTCGGCCGACTGCGGGCGTCGCATCGTCGATATGGTCTGGGAAGACCTCACGCCCGACCGGATTGTCACCGAAGCGGCAGTGCAGAACGCGGCTCTCGTCGCGATGGCAACCGGCTGTTCGACCAACGCGGTCGTCCACCTGATCGCGATGGCGCGGCGGGCAGGGATCAACCTGACGCTCGACGATCTCGACCAGCTGGGTCGTACCACGCCACTGGTCGCCAATGTCCGACCCTCGGGCAAAGACTATCTGATGGAAGATTTCTTCTACGCGGGCGGTCTGCGCGCGCTGATGAAACAGATGGAGGATCGGCTCGACACCTCCTGCCTGACCGTGACCGGCAAAACCATCGGCGAGAACCTCGAAGGGGCGCAGGTGTATAATGACGACGTGATCCGGCCGCTAACGAACCCGGTCTATCACGAGGGCTCTCTGGCGGTGCTGAAGGGCAATCTCTGCCCGAACGGCGCGGTCATAAAGCCCGCGGCCTGCGATCCGAAATACTACAACCACGAAGGTCCCGCACTGGTCTTCGACAGCTATCCCGAGATGAAGAAAGCGGTCGATGACGAGAACCTCGACGTCACGCCCGACACAGTCATGGTGCTGCGCAATGCAGGCCCGCTGGGCGGTCCGGGGATGCCCGAATGGGGCATGCTGCCGATCCCCAAGGCGCTGATCAAGCAGGGCCATCGCGACATGCTGCGGATCTCGGATTCGCGGATGTCGGGCACGTCTTACGGTGCCTGCGTGCTGCATGTCGCCCCGGAATCCTTTGTCGGCGGCCCGCTCGCGCTGCTGAAGACGGGCGATATCGTCCGGCTCGATCTGGCGAACCGGCGGCTCGACATGCTCGTCGACGAAGACGAGATCGCGCGTCGCCGTGCTGCGTGGACGCCGCCGGAGCCGCGCTTCGAGCGGGGCTGGGGCTGGATGTATTCGCGCCACGTGACGCAAGCCGACAAGGGCTGCGACTTCGACTTCCTGCAGGCCGATTTCGGTCAAGCCGCAGGCGAACCCGACATTTTCTAAGGAGGGCTCCATGAGCTTCGATCTCGACAAAGCCTTGGGCGGTATCTCGGGCATCCTCGTGACGCCCTACGGCGAAGACGGCAATCTCGCGCCGGATCGGCTGAGCCCGATCATCGACCGCGCGCTGGGGGCGGGGATGCATATCCCTGTCGTCAACGGCAATACCGGCGAGTTCTATGCGCTGACCACCGACGAGGCCTGCACGATGGTCGCGGAAGTCACCGCGATGGTGGATGGCCGCGCGCCGGTTCTGGCAGGCGTCGGACGCGGTATTCGCGATGCGTGCAAGCTGGCCGAGGCTTCCGCGAAGGCGGGCGCGTCGGCGCTGATGGTGCACCAGCCGCCGGACCCCTTCGTCTCGCCGCGCGGCACGGTGGAATATGTCCGTCAGGTCTCCGAGGCCGGGGGCGGGCTGCCGCTGATGCTCTATCTGCGCAACGACGCGATCGGCACCGACGGGATCAAGGCGCTGTGTGATCTGCCCGGTGTGAAGGGCGTGAAATGGGCGACGCCAAACCCGCAGAAGCTGGCCGATGCGATTGCAGCCTGCGATCCTTCGATCACCTGGGTCGGCGGTCTGGCCGAGGTCTGGGCGCCCGCGCTTTACGCCGTTGGTGCGCGCGGTTTCACCTCGGGGCTGATCAACATTTGGCCCGAGCGGTCGATGGCGATCCACGCCGCGCTCGAGGCGAGCGACTACGTTACGGCCAACGCGCTGATCCGCGAAATGAAACCCTTCGAGGACATCCGTGCAGAGGAGTTGAACGGCACCAATGTGACCGGCGTGAAAGCAGCGCTGATCGCGACGGGCCACGATTGCGGGCCCACGCGTCCGCCCTCCGCCTGGCCGCTGACCGAGACGCAGCAGACGAAGATGCAAAGCTTTCTGCGCGCGAACGGACTCGTTTGATGCGTGATCGCACGATCATCGTCACCGGAGCCTCGGGCGGGATCGGTCGCGCCACTGCGCGGGCCTTCCTCGCTGCGGGCTGGCGTGTCGGTCTGATCGGACGGCGCGAAGAGGCGCTCAACGAAGCGGGGCATGGCGATGCCAAGGCATTGGCGCTGCCCTGCGACGTGACCGATGAGGCCTCGGTAGACGCAGCCTTCGACCGGGCGCTGAAGGAATGGGGCCATATCGATGCGCTCTTCAACAATGCAGGCGTCGGGCTGAAATCGGTCCGCGTCGATGAGGTGAGCCTCGAACAGTGGCGCCGCGTGATCGACACCAATGTGACCGGGATGTTCCTCTGCGCGCGCGCCGCATTCTCACGGATGGCGGCGCAGGTGCCGCAGGGCGGGCGGATCATCAATAACGGCTCGATCTCGGCGCAGGTCCCGCGCCCGGGCTCGATCGCCTACACGGCCTCGAAACACGCGGTCACGGGCATGACGCGCAGCCTCTCGCTCGACGGGCGGGCGGTGAACGTCGCCTGCGGCCAGATCGACATCGGCAATGCGCGCACCGACATGGCCGCAAGTCAGGCCAAGGGCGTGCCGCAGGCCGACGGGCGTATCGCGGTCGAGCCGATGATCGACGTCGACCATGTCGCCGCTTCGGTTCTGCACATGGCGCAGCTGCCGCTCGAGGCGAACGTTCAATTCATGACGGTGATGGCCACGGCCATGCCTTACATCGGGCGCGGATGACGCCCAGCGAAAAGGAGACATCATGACCTTCACCCCGCACGGACAACACCTGATCGCCGGCGAATGGATCGGCACTGACAAGACGTTCTCTTCCGATCCAGCCCATGGGCCGAGCCATGAGTTCTGCGTCGGCACGGTCGAGATGGTGAATTCGGCCTGCGAGGCAGCCGAGGAGGCATTCTGGGAGTATGGCTATGCGAGCCGCGAGACCCGCGCCAAATTCCTCGAGACTATCGCCGACGAGATCGACGCACGCGGCGAAGCGATCACCGAGATCGGCACGCAGGAAACTGGCCTCCCCGAGGCGCGCCTGAACGGCGAGCGCGGACGCACGGTTGGCCAGTTGCGCCTCTTTGCCAGCCACATTCGCAACGGCGACTATCTCGACCGCCGCCATGACGAGGCGCTCCCCGATCGCCAGCCGCTGCCGCGCCCCGATCTGCGGATGATGCAGCGTCCGATCGGTCCGGTCGCGGTCTTCGGCGCGTCGAACTTCCCGCTGGCGTTTTCGACGGCGGGCGGCGACACCGCCGCCGCACTGGCCGCAGGCTGCCCGGTCGTGGTGAAGGGCCACTCCGCCCATCCCGGCACCGGCGAAATCGTGGCCGAGGCGATCAAGGCCGCAGTCGAGAAGACCGGCATGCCCAAAGGCGTCTTCAGTCTCATCCAGGGCGGACGCCGCGACGTAGGTCAAGGGCTCGTGCAGCATCCGCTGATCAAGGCGGTGGGCTTCACCGGCTCGCTCGGCGGTGGTCGTGCGCTCTTCGATCTGTGTGCCCAACGCCCCGAGCCGATCCCGTTCTTCGGTGAACTCGGTTCGGTCAACCCGATGTTCCTGCTGCCCGAGGCCGCAAAGGCGCGCGGCGCCGAGATCGGCACCGGCTGGGCAGGCTCGCTGACGATGGGCGCGGGGCAGTTCTGCACCAACCCGGGCATCGCGGTGGTCGAGGACGGCCCGGCAGGCGACGCCTTCGTTGCCGCCGCGAAAGAAGCGCTGTCGGCTTCCGGCCCGCAGGTCATGCTGACGGACGGCATCGCGCAGGCTTATCGCGACGGCAAGGACCGGTTCGACACCCGCAACTCCGTGACCCCGGTGTTGACGACCGAGCAGGAAGGCCGCAACGCCTCCCCGAACCTCTACGAGACGAGCGCCGAGAACTACCTGCAGGACCATGCGCTTGGCGAGGAAGTCTTCGGGCCGCTCGGTCTGGTCGTGCGGGTCTCGGACCCGGCGCAGATGGTCGATCTTGCGAAGGGCTTCGAGGGTCAGCTGACCGCCACGATGCATCTCGATGACGGCGATGCGGAGCTTGCCCGCAAGCTGCTGCCAGTGCTCGAGCGCAAGGCGGGCCGCGTGATGGCGAACGGTTTCCCGACCGGCGTCGAGGTGGCCGATGCGATGGTGCATGGTGGGCCCTATCCCGCGACCACCAATTT
>CAZTEV010000041.1:0-16011 GCA_964612785.1 uncultured Roseivivax sp.
GGCAACGAGAGCAATTACTACGACACGATCCTGCAGAAATTCTCGATGGTCTACCGGCCCGAGGATGTCTACATCAACGAGCTTTTCGGCGGGATCAGCCAGCTCGATGCGGGCGTGACCACGGTCATGGATGTCAGCCAGATCCACCACAGCCCCGAACATTCCGACGCCGCCATCGAGGGCCTGCGCGATGCGGGCCGCCGCGGCGTCTTCGGCTATTTCGAAGGCTGGGGCGACCGCGCGCAATATCCGGGCGATGCGCGCCGCATCAAGGAGCAGTATTTCAGCTCTTCCGATCAACTGACGACCATGGTCATGGGCGGCGAAATCTACCTGCCCGGCTACGAGACCGCCTGGGAGATTGGGCGCGAGCTTGACCTGCCCATCGCGCTGCATGTCGTCGGCACCTTCGGGATGCAATCCACCTTCGACCAGCTGGGTGCGGCGGGCACGTTCGGGCCGGACAACATCTTCATCCACATGACCGGGATGAGCGACGATGGCTGGAAATATGCCGCCGATGCGGGCGCCCATGTCAGCCTCGCCGTGCCCATCGAAATGCATATGCGCCATGGCCAGCCGCCCATCCAGCGCTGCATCGACATGGGACTGTCCACGTCGCTCTCGACGGATGTGGAATGCACCATGACTGCGGATTTCTTCACCCAGATGCGCAGCCTCATCACGCTGCAGCGCATGTGGGTGAACGAGGCGGCACTGTCGGGCGCGGAGGATTATCCCGACCTGATGAACTGCATGGAAGCGATCCGCATGGCGACGATGGGCGGGGCCGAAGGGCTGAAGCTGGCCGACAAGGTCGGATCGCTGACGCCCGGCAAGGAGGCGGACATCATCCTGCTCGACACCAATGCGATCAACGTGGCCCCGCTCAACAACGCGCCGGGCGCGGTGGTGACGCTGATGGAGCGCAACAATGTCGACACCGTCCTGGTCGCGGGCCGCATCCGCAAATGGCAGGGTGCGCTTCTCGACTTCGACGTGGCCCGCCTGCGCACCGAGCTGGAGGCGAGCCGCGACTACCTCTTCGAGGCGGCGGGAATCGAACAGGACCTCTTTGCCTGATCCGTGGTAGGATAGGGTGCGGGCAGGTCGGCGCAGATCGGCCGCCCGCATTTCCGGGAGGAGGACATCATGAAGACCAAATACCTGCTGGCCGCGATCGGTATCGCGGCGACGCCCGCCGTGGCGGAGGGCGATGTGGAGCGGGGCGCGTACCTCGTGCAATCGGTGATGGGCTGCGGCAATTGCCACACGCCCATCGGCCCCGACGGCTTCGTCATGGAGCGCGATCTGTCGGGACGGCTGGTCGAGGATATCGACGCCTTCACCGCCATCGCCCCCAACATCACCCCCGCAAGCCGGATCTCGGATTGGAGCGATGCGGAACTGGCCCGCGCCATCCGCGAAGGCATCCGCCCCGATGGCAGCCTCATCGGCCCGCCCATGCCCTTCGCGGCCTACCGCGCGATCGGCGACGCGGATCTGGCGGCGGTGGTGGCCTATCTGCGCACCGTTCCGGCGGTCGAGAACGATCCGGGTCAGAGCACCTACAACATCCCCCTGCCCCCGGCCTACGGGCCTCCGGTGGACAGCGTCGTCACGCCCGGGGCGGCGGTCAGCGCGGAGTACGGCGAATACCTTGCCGCGCTTGGCCATTGCATGGAATGCCACAGCCCGATGACGCCCACGGGCCCCGATTGGGGCGCAGGCTTCGCGCGCGGCGGGTTCGAGTTCCACGGGCCCTGGGGCACGTCCGTTTCGGCCAACCTGACCGATCACCCGGACGGGCTTGCGGACTATTCCGACGCCGAGATCCGCGCGATGATCACCGAAGGCGTGGCACCTGACGGATCGCCCATGATGCCGCCCATGCCCTACGGCTATTTCGCGCAGATGACAGCGGATGATCTCGATGCGCTGATCCTGTATCTGCGCGATATTCCGGGACAGCCGGATCTCTGAACCTCTGCCGCGGTCCCGGGCTGGTCGCCCGGGGCCGTGGCGCTAACTCGCACTCACCAACAAGAAACGAAGGGACACAAGGAATGCTTTTCCCCACCTCGCTCGTCGGCAGCTACGCCCAGCCCGACTGGATCATCGACCGCGCGAAGCTCGGCGGACGGTTCCCGCCGCGCACCCGCGCCAAGGAGCTGTGGCGCATCCCCGAAGAACATCTCGAGGAGGCGCAGAACTCCGCCACGATCGAGGCGATCAAGCTGCAGGAGGAAGCCGGGCTCGACATCATCACCGATGGCGAGATCCGCCGCGAAAGCTATTCCAACCGCTTCGCCACGGCGCTGTCGGGCGTCGATATCGACAATCCGGGCACCGCGCTCGACCGGTCGGGGCATCCGAACCCGGTGCCGCGCATCGTGGGCGACATCAAGCGCATGCACGCGGTCGAGGTCGAGGATCTGAAATTCCTCAAGGCCCATACCGACCGCATGGTGAAGATCACCCTGCCCGGCCCCTTCACCATGAGCCAGCAGGCTCAGGACGACTATTACGGCGATCCCCGCGCCCTGGCGCTGGCCTATGCCGAAGCCGTGAAGGAAGAGGTGGCGGATCTTTTTGCGGCCGGCGCCGACGTGGTCCAGCTCGATGAGCCTTACATGCAGGCGCGCCCCGAAGCGGCCGAGGAATACGGGCTCGAGGCGCTGAATGCCGCGCTTGACGGCGCGGCGGGCACGACCGCGGTGCATATCTGCTTCGGCTATGCCGCCATCATCCACGAACGCCCGGCGGGCTATTCCTTCCTGCCGCAGCTTTCGGCCTGTTCGTGCAACCAGATCAGCCTCGAGACGGCGCAGTCCAATCTCGATACGGCCGTTCTGGAGGATCTGCGTGGCAAGACGATCATCCTGGGCGTGGTGAACCTCGAGGATCACGCGATCGAGACGCCCGAAGTGATCGCCGACCGGATCCGCCGCGCCCTGCCGCATGTGGATGCCGACAAGGTGATCGTGGCGCCTGATTGCGGTCTGAAATACCTGCCCCACGACGTGGCCTTCGGCAAGATGAAGGCCATGGCCGAGGGCGCCCGGATCGTGCGCGCCGAATATTCCTGAACCCGCACGTCCCTGACGACCCCCATGGCGGCCCCCAGCCGCCATGGGCCCTTTTGTCGCCCGTTGCCCAATGCTATCGCTAACGCAAGGCATCACGGAAGGCAGGCCAGATGAAGCGCTCACGCATCAACGACATCATGGCCGAGGCGGACGCGATGATCCGCAGCTTCGGCTTCACCCTTCCGCCCTTCGCCTATTGGTCCCCCGACGCCTTCGCGGCCCGCAAGGACGAAGCGCGGCATATCATCGACGCGCGCTGCGGCTGGGACATCACCGATTACGGGCGCGGACAGTTCGACGAGATGGGCCTGTTCCTGTTCACCCTGCGCAACGGGCTCTTGGGCGATCTGCAGGCGGGGCGTGGCATGTGCTATGCCGAGAAGCTGCTGATCTCTCGGCAGGATCAGCTATCGCCAATGCACACACACGCGATCAAGGCCGAGGATATCATCAACCGCGGCGGGGCGACGCTGGTGGTGGAACTCTTCGGCTCCGATGACGCAGGCGCCTTCGCGGAGGACCGGGGCGGCACGGTCTGGCTCGACGGGATCCGCCACGAATATGCCCCCGGCGAAAAGCTGCGCCTTGCGCCCGGGGAAAGCGTCACGCTGCGCCCGGGCGATTGGCACGCCTTCTGGGGCGATGGCGGCGATGTTCTGATCGGCGAGGTCTCGACCGTGAATGACGACGAGACCGACAATATCTTCCGCGACCCGATCGGCCGCTTCGCCGAGGTCGAGGAAGACTGCGCGCCGCGTCACCTGCTGGTCAGCGATTACGCAAGGTGGCTCGCATGAGCGCGCCCGTGCAGGATCCGCGCGCCTTTCTGACGCGGCTTTTCGAGATCGCGGTGGCCGAGGCCGATCCGATGCGTGTGATCCCCGCCCATCTGCCCGAGCGGCCCGCATCGGGCCGCACGCTGGTCATCGGCGCGGGCAAGGCCAGCGCCCGCATGGCCGAGGCGGTCGAGGCCGCCTGGGGCCCGTGCGAGGGCTATGTCATCACCCGCTACGGCTATGCGCGCCCCTGCAGAAGCATTGAGATCGCGGAGGCCGCCCATCCGGTGCCGGATGAAGCGGGCGAGGCGGCGACGCGGCACCTTCTGGATCTGGTCGCGGGTCTTGGCCCCGACGATCTGGTGCTGGCGCTCATATCGGGCGGTGGCTCGGCGCTTCTTTGTGCGCCGCGCGACGGGCTGGACCTGTCGGACAAGATGGCGGTCAACCGCGCGCTTCTGGCCTCGGGCGCGCCCATCGGCGAGATGAACATTGTGCGCAAGCATCTCAGCCGGGTGAAAGGCGGGCAGCTGGCCGCCGCCTGTCACCCCGCGCGGCTGCGCACGCTGCTGATCTCGGACGTGCCTGGCGATGATCCGGGCATGATCGCCTCCGGGCCCACCGTGGGCGAGGCCAGCACCCCCGCCGAGGCCCGTGCGATCCTCGAAAACCGGGAGGTCGCCGTGCCCGAAGCTGTGCGCGCGGTGCTGAGCCAGCCGCGCGTGGTGATCGGCCCGGACGATCCGCGCCTTGCCCGGTCCGAGACGATCATCATCGCCGCCCCGTCCCAATCGCTGGCCGCTGCGGCCTCCGAGGCGGAGGCGCAGGGCTGCGACGTCCGCCTTCTGGGCGACGCGCTGGAAGGCGAGGCGCGGGATCTGGCGGTCGGGCAGGCGCGGATGGCGATGGATCTGGCGGCCGAGGCGCAGCGCGCAGGCCACCCCATCCTGCTGCTGTCGGGCGGCGAATGCACCGTCACACGGCGCGGCGACGGGTCGGGCGGGCCCAATGCGGAATTCGTGCTGGCCGCGATGATCGCGCTTCAGGGCCACCCGAATATCCACGTCCTGGCCTGCGATACCGACGGCGTCGACGGGGCGGCGGAGGTGGCGGGCGCCTATGCGGGACCGGACAGCCTGACCGAGGCGCGCGCGCGGGGCCTGGATCCCGACGCCGCGCTCGCCCGGAACGACGCGCACGGCTTCTTCGGCGCGCTTGGCGCTCAGATCGTTCCCGGTCCGACCCTGACCAACGTCAACGACTTCCGTGCGATCCTGATCCTGCCCGGCTGAAACCGGGCCTAACCCGCCAGATCGCGCAGGATCGGGCAGTCGGGGCGGTGATCGCCGTGGCAGGCCTCGACCAGATCGGTCAGCGTCGCGCGCATTTCCTGAAGCTGGGTGATTTTGTCGTTGATCGCCGCCAGATGCTCTTCCGCGAGCGCCTTGACCTGCGCGCTTTCGCGGCTTTCGTCCTCGTAGAGGTTCATCAGCGTGCGGCAATCCTCGATGGAAAAGCCAAGCGCCCGCGCGCGGCCCAGAAAGCGCAGCTTGTGCAGATCGCTGTCGCGGAACCGGCGGTAGCCGTTGGGCATCCGCTCGGGCCGGACAAGGCCGATATCCTCATAGTAACGGATGGTCTTGGGCGGCAGGCCCGCGCGTTCTGCGACATCTCCGATATTCATGGCAGCTCCTCCTATTCCGCGGGCTGGGTCCGGGCCACAGGCGCGCGTTCGGCTCGGGCCTCGGGGGTGGCCATTGCCGGTGCGATCCGCCGCAGACGCAGCGCGTTCGTCAGCACCGACACCGAGGAGAGCGCCATGGCGCCTGCGGCAAAGACCGGCGACAACAACACGCCGAAGGCCGGATAGAGCACGCCGGCCGCGACCGGGATCAGTGCCACATTGTAACCGAAGGCCCAGCCGAGGTTCTGGCGGATATTCGACATCGTGGCTTTCGACACGGCGACGGCATTCACGACACCGCCCAGATCGCCCGACATCAGCACCACATCGGCGGATTCGATGGCCACATCCGTGCCCGTGCCGATGGCGATGCCCACATCCGCATGGGCCAGCGCCGGCGCGTCGTTGATCCCGTCGCCCACGAAAGCGATTGTACCGCCCTGCCCGGCCAGATCCTTGAGCGCATCCACCTTGCCGCCCGGCAGCACGCCCGCGATCACGGTGTCGATCCCGGTCTCGCGCGCGATGGCCTCCGCCGTCTCCTGCTTGTCGCCGGTGATCATGGCGACGCGCAGGCCTTGCTCCTTCAGCGCGGCGATGGCAGCTCGGCTGCCCGCCTTGACCGGATCGGCCACACCGATGACCGCAGCGATACGCCCGTCGATGGCGGCAAAAAGCGCGCTGCGCCCACGCGCGGCCAGGTCGCGCTCCGTCCGGGCCAGATCACCCAGATCAACGCCTTCGCGCGCCATGTGGCGGTCCGCCCCGATCAGCACGGATTGGCCGTCGACGTCGGCTGCAACGCCATAGCCCGTGACCGAGCGGAAGGCGCTGACCTCGGGCAGGTCCAGCCCTTCGGAGCGGGCGCTGGCGACGATGGCGGCCGCGATGGGATGCTCGGATTGCGCCTCCACGGCGGCGATCCGGGACAAAACGTCATCGCGCGAGAACCCCTTAGCCAGGACGAGATCTGTCAGGCGCGGCTTGCCCTCGGTCACCGTGCCGGTCTTGTCGAGCGCCACGATGCCCACGTTGGACAATTCCTGCAGGGCGTCGCCCTTGCGGAAGAGCACGCCCAATTCGGCCGCGCGCCCCGTGCCCACCATGATCGACGTGGGCGTGGCGAGCCCCATCGCACAGGGGCAGGCGATGATCAGAACCGACACGCCCGCGACCAGCGCCAGCGTCATCGCAGGGTCCGGCCCGAAGATGAGCCAGACCAGAACCGTCAGCAGCGCCGCGGCCATGACCGCCGGCACGAACCAGAGCGTCACGCGGTCCACAAGCCCCTGAATGGGCAGCTTCGCGCCCTGCGCGTCCTCGACCATGCGGATGATCTGGGCGAGCGTCGTCTCCGCGCCCACATGCGTCGCGCGAAAGCTCAGCGCGCCGGTGCCGTTCACCGTCCCGCCGGTGACGTGATCGCCGGGGCCTTTGGCGACGGCCAGCGGCTCGCCCGTGATCATGCTTTCATCGACGTTGCTTTCGCCCTTTGTCACCTCGCCATCGACCGGAAGCCGTTCGCCGGGGCGCACCTGGATCAGGTCGCCCACCCGCAGTGCGTCGATGGCCACTTCTTGCGTCTCGCCGTCCCGGATCACGCGCGCGGTCTTGACCTGGAGTCCCATGAGCCGCGTGATCGCAGCCCCCGTGCGCCCCTTCGCCCGCGCCTCGAGCCAGCGGCCGATCAGGATCAGAACGACGATGACGGCGGCTGCCTCGAAGTAGACGGCGCGCACGCCTTCCGGCAGAAGCCCGGGCAGAAAGGTCGCGACGACCGAATAGGTCCAGGCCGCGCCGGTGCCGACCGCCACAAGGCTGTTCATGTCAGGCGCGCCGCGCATCAGTGCAGGCAGCCCCTTGGCGAAGAAATGCCGCCCGGGCCCGAACAGAACGATGCTGGTCAGCAGGAACTGGAGGATCCAAGAGGTCTGCATGCCGATGCTCGCCTCGACAAGCCCGTGGAACCCCGGGATCACATGCGCGCCCATCTCCAGCACGAAGACTGGCAGCGCAAGCGCCGCGGCAAGGGCCACGCGGCGGGCAAGCGCGCGGGCCTCGTCCTCTTTGCGCTCGACCCGCGACTGCCCGCCATCCGCTTCCGCAACCTCGGCCGGATAGCCGATATCGGCGGCGGCCTGTTTCAGCGCGGCGATGGTGACGAACCCTTCGAGATAATCGACCGTCGCGGTCTCAGCGGCGAGGTTCACGTTCACCGACACGACCCCCGGCACGGCGGCCAGCGCCTTGTCCACGCGCCCCACGCAGGAGGCGCAACTCATGGAGGCGATTATCAGCTTGACCCGCGATTGCCGGGCCGGATAGCCCCGCGCCCGAAGCGCCTCGACCGCGCGGGACAGCGCCGCGTCATCCTCGACGGTGATGCGGGCATTTTCCGCGGCCAGGTTCACGGCCACGTCAGAGACGCCCGGCACCTCGTTCAGGGCGCGGTCGACGCGGCCCACGCAGCCGCCGCAGGTCATGTTCTCGATGGACAGGGTGATGGTGTTCGGTGCGGTCATGGCAAAGCCTCGCATTGTCTGTTGCAAGACATATAGGGCTTCCAGTCACTGGAAGCTCAACACCGGGAGACAAATTTTTGCGGCCTCAACCGTCTCGCATGACTTTTTGGCGCTGCTGGCCCAGCCGCTCGATCCCGGCCTCGACCACATCGCCCTCTTTCAGGAACACTTGCGGAGATCTGCCAAGCCCCACGCCGGGCGGCGTACCCGTCGCGATAACGTCGCCCGGATGCAGCGTCAGGATCTGGCTCAGGTAGCTGACGATGAAATGGGTGTTGAAGATCATCTTCGAGGTATGGCCCGCCTGCATCCGCGTGCCATTCACGTCGAGCCAGATATCAAGCGCCTGCACATCGCCTACCTCGTCGGGTGTGACCAGCCAGGGCCCGAGCGGGCCGAACGTGTCGCAGGACTTGCCCTTGGTCCATTGCCCGCCGCGGTCGATCTGGAAGCTGCGTTCGCTGACATCGTTTGCAACGCAATAGCCTGCGATATGGGCCGGCGCCTCGGCTTCGCTGACGTATTTCGCGCGTTTGCCGATCACGATGGCAAGCTCCACCTCCCAATCGACCTTTTCGGCGCCGCGCGGCATGATGATCGGATCATGGGCCCCCACGATCGAGGAGGTCGCCTTCATGAACATCACGGGCTCTTCGGGAATGTCCCAGCCGCCCTCGGCAGCGTGATCGGCATAGTTCAGCCCGACACAAAGGTACTTCCCGGTGCCGCCCACACAGGGCCCCAGACGCGGATTGCCCTCGACCAGCGGCAGGCTTTCGGGATCGAGCGCCGCCAGCGCGTGGAGATCGCCCAGCGGCGCGCCCGCGATGTCGGGCACGTGATCCGACAGGGCCCGCAAGGCGCCGTTCGCATCGACAAGTCCCGGCTGCTCTGCGCCGATTGCCCCGTACCGTACGAATTTCATGCCCTGTCTCCCGATGCGCCTGTGTTGATCTACCACGCCCGAGACAATCCGAGCGCGCGGCGATTGTGAAGGCGAAAAGACACCCAAGGGACGCGGTCTTCCCTCAGACCGCGCGCCTCCGCAGCGATGCGAGCGTCGCGGGATCGAGATGGACGCGCAGACCGATGGCGCCGCCCTTCGGCCGGATGGGCGCCTTGCGCAACGCGATCTCGACCGCCTCGATGGCCGGATCTTCGGCGCAGGCCTCGGCCATGCGGGTCAAAAGCCGCTCCTGCGTCTCATAGGGGCCGTCACCCGCCAGCTGTTCCAGCGTGGCCAGCAGCGGGTCGTAATCATAGACCTGCGCCATATCGTCCACGTCGATCAGAACCCGCTCGGCCGCGATCCAGAGCGTCAGATCGAGGCGATGGTCGGTCGGGCGCGTCTCCCCCGGGCCGTATTGCCCGATGTCGGTCTCCAAGGGCAGATCGGTCAGGACGATGGTCGTGGTCATTGGCATGAACTCTCCGGGGTCATGGCCCGGAGATAGACCAGGCGGAAGCTTCGAACAGCCGGTACCAAAGGCACGCGAAACGAGAGGCTTTCATTGCACTCTGCGACCCATGCGTGCAATTTTCGTTCACGCTGCGGCGCAGAAACGCAATTTTCTGTATTTTGTTGGGAACCAAAACGATCAGCGTCGCGTTTCCCGTGTGAGACGTAGTCCGGGGGGATGAGGCGATGTTTTTCCAGTTTGCACTGCGGGCCCGCAATCGGTTGCCTGCGACATACACTCGGACGTTTCTGGACAGGATGCGCAACCGGATGCGCCGGAGGTCCGGCACATCGGCAGTGGCTGACATGCCATTCGGACGGATCGCCCCCGACGACGTGGCGCGCCTTGTTCAGGTCTTCGACGATGCAGGCCTTTCCCAGAAATCTAGCAGCGGCACCGCGCAAGAGCGTGCGATCTGGGGGGCGCCTGCGAACCTTATCGCGCCACCTGCACAATCGCGCAGTCTGCAGTCGCGCCAATAGGCCCGGTCAATACAGGCTGCGCCTTTGCGCCTTTAACTAACACGCAAAAACGAAAAAGGGTGGCCGTGCCGACCACCCTTTTCCAAACTTTTTTGCCGTGCCTCGCCGCGCCCGAGAGGGAATTCAGTCGCGGTCGGAGCGAGCTTTTTCGTCGCCCTTTCGTCCGGTAAGCGCATAGATCAGCGCCGTCACCAAAGAAAGCGCGACGAGGCCAATCACGAATGCATCGGTCATCGCTTTCCTTCCTTGTACCTGTTGTGTGCAAAGGAAACGGCCTTGGCAGCGAATGGTTCCCGCCGATCCGCGACAAAAGTCGCGTTTTCGCCGATTTTTATTGACAGCGGGCCTGTTTTCGGATCAGAGCGCCAGTCCTTTGCGGCGCTCTTCCGCCTGATGCGCCTCCGCATGGGCTGCCTTGACCTGCCCGCGATCGGCCCGCCGGGCCAGTGCCGCCTGCACGAGCGCGGTGAACAAGCGCCGATGGGCGCGACGATAGAACAGGTGTTCCGGGTGCCATTGCACGCCGATGGCCATCGGATCGGATTTGCGTTCGATGGCCTGGATCATCCCGCCATCGTCGCGCGCGGCGACATGCAGCCCCTCGCCCAGACGCTGAACCGCCTGGGAATGCAGCGCGTTCACGTTCAGGCAGGCCTCGCCCGTCACCCGCGACAGCAACGTGTCCGAGACCAGATCGACGCGCTTGCGCGGCAGGATCGTGCGGTAATAGCGCGAGGCATAGACCTCGTAGGCGTCCTGATGCAGGTCGCCCCCCAGCACCACGTTCAGCATCTGCGAGCCGCGGCAAATGCCGAGGATCGGAATGTCACGCTCGAACGCGCCGCGCAGCACCTCGGTCTCGAGCGCGTCACGGTCCGGGTCGAGCCGCACGCCGACGCGCACCTCGCCGCCGTAAAGCGTGGGCGCGATATCATCGCCGCCGCCGATCACCACGCCATCCACCGCATTTAGGTCGATCTGCCGGCCCGATTGCCAACGCAGGGCGCGTCCGCCCGCGAGCCAGACGCTCAGCGCCATCAGCGGAAAGATCCGCCAGCCCGAGCGGCGCGAGACGGTGACGCCGATGACGGGACGCGGGACGCTCATGTCAGCCCGCCCACGATTTCGGCCGAGCGGCGCGCCCAGTCGCTGCGCGTCGTGGTCAGCCGTCCGCGATGATCCTGCCACGCGCTGCAGAGCGTTGCGATCAGGTCGGGGTCGTTCGCGACCTCCTCGACCCGGACCCAGCGGTTCCATTCCAGCGCCAGCGACCAGTCCGCCTCGTCGATGCGGCAATCGGGCAGCCGGTAATGATAGGTCGGCCGGGCCGAGATCAGGTTCATGTCCATCGCCGCCGCCACGCGATCACAATCGAGATGGGCAAAGAGGCACAGCATGTCGAGCCCGTGATTCCGCGACGGCGCGCGGTCGAGATACAGGTCGATCAGCGCCGCGCGGCTGGGCACATTCTGGGCCAACCCGTCCAGAAGTGCGCGCGGATAGGTATCCACATAGGGCATGACCCGCCGCGACAGGTCGATATCCGCCGCCTCGCGGATCGCGTCCTCCAGAAAGGCGAAGGCGCGCAGCGTGGGCAGGATGTCTTCCAGCCCCTCGCCCGTCACCTCGGGATTGAAATGCACCCCGAAGCCCAGAAAGACGCCCGCCGCCGTGCCCGTCGCGCCCGCCGCGGCCAGATCGGCGCAGAGATCGTCGAGATCGGCGATCTGCGCGGGCACGATCGGTCCGGTTACGATCTCCACCGGGACGACCTGCCGGGCGATGTCGTGGATGCGCTGGGCCAGACCGCTTTCCGCGCGTTTTAGATATTGCGTGTCGAGATAGACCTCGATGTCGCCAAGCGCGGTGTCCGAGACGACATAACCCCGCTCGTCCCTTTGCGCGACATCGCCGCCCAGCCTGCCGGTGATGACGTCCGTCACCTGTTCCTCGGCCAAGGCGCCGAATTCGATCTCCACGCCCACGCGGCGCGGATCGCCGTCGGCAGTATCGGGCTTCGGCAAAGCCGCTAGCGCCGGGCGTCCGCCACCGGATGATCCGCCGCTACCCTGCATCAGTAATCCACCACTTCCGGTTTGAAATCCGAGATGCGGAATTCGACCTTCACACGGTAGACATCCCCGTCGAGCCCCTGGGTCAGCTCGCCGCCCAGCTGGCTGGCGAAGGCCTGGATCAGCCGTTGACCCAGACCACCCATTTTGTCCACGACCGGCAGGCGTTCGGGATCGGAGCTGTTGGCAACCTCGAAACACACATCTTTGTCGCCCGTCTTCGTCAGCCGCACGGTGATCTGCGCCCGTCCGGTGGCGTCGCGCTGGATGTATTTTTCCGCGTTGGCCACCGCCTCTGCCGTCAGCAGGGCCAGCGGCATGGCCTGATCGGGATAGACTTCCACATGGTCCAGTTCCCGGGTGATTTGCAGCTTTCGGTCATCCCGATCCGACATGAGCGCGACATGCTGGGTCAGTTCCTCAAGCAATTCGCGCACGTCCACCCGGCCCAGATCGGCGGTGCGGTACAGCTGACGGTGGATCGCCGCGAGGCCGCGAATGCGTTCCTGCAGGCGGCGCAGAACGCGCTTGGTCTCATCCGTCTCGGATTGGCGGATCTGCATGTTCATGATCGAGGAAATGAGCTGCAGGTTGTTCTTGACCCGGTGATGCACCTCTTTCAGCAGGATCGTCTTCTCACGCAGCGCATCCTCGAGCTGGGCCTCGTCCTGCAGGATCGAGTCGGACATGCGCAGGAAGTCGTTTTCCATGTCCCGCAATTCGAGTGCCATGTCGCTGGCCGAGGATTGCGCGGGCAGACGGCGGTCGCGCGCGAAGCTGCGCATCTGGTAGCGCAGCGTGCGAATGTGCCGGATGACCAGACGATTGACCGCCAGATAGGCCACGATCACGCTGGCCGCCCACATAACGAGCGGCAGCGCCTTGGCGAAGGTGCCCGCCTGCAGCGCGCTCAATTCCGGACTGTCCTCGGGCCAGACGCTGACCGCATAGAGCAGATCGGGCACGATGTTGGCCACGACATAGATCCGCTCGGCCCCATCCGCGCTGCGGGCGAGGAAGCTGTACTTGTCCTGCCCCGGCAGGGAGGAAAGCGAAATCGTCTCCGGCAGAAGCGGTGCCAAGGCCGCGCGGTCGAGCCCGGTCTTGAGCACGACCCCCGCCTTGTTGATCAGCGCGACATCCTCGAAGCTGGCATCTGCATTGGGCGCGTCTTCCGGTGCGTCCCCGTGCAGATCGCGCAATGTGTGGACGGGGACCGACACGCCGACATGCCCGATATGAACGCCATCGCGGAAGACCGGCTCGAACAAGGCGACGACCGGTTGGCGGCTGACGGACGGCGCCTCGAAACGCACGATGCTCTGTTCCGGACGGCCCAGGATCTCGAGGGCTGCCGGATCGTCGAGGCGTGGCGGCACATCGGCGGTGGCGCAGATGAACCGGCCATCGGTGCTCATCAGCGAGGCGAAAGAGACATGCGGTTCGCTGTCCACATATTCCACGAGTGCCTGCGCGCATTGCTCGGTCGTGCCGCCCGCCACCTGCGAAATCGTGCCGAGCGCCTTGGCCGCCCCCAGAACCGAGGTGATGACGGCCCGTTCCGCGGCGACGGCCGCTTCGGTGCGATCGGTCAGACTGAGCTGCGTGCGCGCGCGCGTCTCCGCGTCAAGCTGGGCGGTCTGGAAATAGGCGACGAGGCCGATAGGCACCAGGGCGATCGACAGAAAGCCTATGATCCGCGCGCCCAATCCGCTGGGGATGGGCCTGGGTCCGGGCGCTCCGATCATAAATCACCGGGCCGTGGCTGGCTTGTTTCCCGAGACCACGGCGAGCGTGGCCTGGTCGGTCAGCTCGAACGCTTCATCCTCGCTGAGATGCAGCAGTTCCGACAGGCGCAAGCGTGCGCGATTGGTCCGGCTTTTGATTGTACCGACCGCGACACCGCACATCTCGGCAGCTTCTTCGTAGGAAAAGCCGGACGCGCCCACGAGGATCAGCGCCTCGCGCTGTTCGTCGTTCAGCTGTTCGAACGCGCGCATGAAATCGGCCATCTGCAGGCGCCCGTCATGGGCAGGCTTTTCCGACAGGGTCTCCGTCAGAAGCCCGTCTGCATCGCCCACCTCACGGCCGGCCTTGCGGCGGTTCGAGTAATAGGTATTGCGCAGGATCGTGAAGAGCCAGGCGCGCATGTTCGTGCCCGCCTCGAAGGTGTGGATCTTGGTCCAGGCCTTGACCAGCGCGTCCTGCACCATGTCATCGGCAAGGGAGCCATTTCGCGTCAGCGACAGCGCGAATGCCCGGAGTGCGGGCAGATGCTCCACGATTTCGTCGCGTGGATCCGCATTCATTCGTCGGCCTCGCCCGACCGCCCCTTCTGGGCGTTGTCCTGTTCTTTCAACTGCGACAGCAGATCCATGAACCGGTCGGGGACATCCTGCTCGAGCATGTCTTGATATACCTTTTTCAGGTTTTCATCTATCACGCTGTCACGCCGTTTCTTGTTAGCTTCGTGAGCCATGGTCACCTTTGCGCGCTGAATTCTTGGCCCGGGTCTGGGAACAAACCCGAGTGTCAGCCGTTTAGTTCCTGACTGATGAAAAAAAAGGATGTTGAGGTTATGTCCCAACCCGACCTGAGCAGCGAGATAGGCCACGCATTGCCCTATCTGCGCCGCTATGCCCGCGCGCTGACCGGTTCGCAGACGAGTGGCGACCAATATGCCGCGGCCACGCTGGAGGCGGTCCTTGCCGACCGGTCGGTCACGGTGGGAGCCAGCACGCCCAAGGTCGGCCTGTTCCAGACCTTTCACGGCATCTGGGTCACGACCGGCGCGCCCGTCACCGATGAAGATGCAGGGCCCCGCGCGGTTGCACAACGTCACCTGTCCCGCCTGACGACCAACAGCCGCGAGGCGCTTCTTCTCCACACAATCGAGGAATTCACCCTGGCCGAAGTGGCCGAGATCATGAACGTGGGCGAGGAAGAAGCCGAAGTTCTGGTCCAGACCGCGCGTCAGGAAATGGCCGATGCCATGTCGGGCCGTGTGCTGATCATCGAGGACGAGGCGATCATCGCCATGGACCTCGAAAGCATCGTGGCCGATTTGGGCCACCGGGTCACGGGCGTTGCGCGGACCCGCGACGGTGCCGTGGCGCTCGGCGGCAAGGAAACGCCCGATCTGATCCTTGCCGATATCCAGCTTGCGGACAATTCCTCGGGCGTCGATGCGGTGAACGATCTGCTGCGGGATCTGGGCGACCGCCCCGTCATCTTCATCACCGCCTTCCCCGAGCGTCTTCTGACGGGCGACAAGCCGGAGCCGGCCTTCCTGATCTCGAAGCCGTATTCCGAGGAACAGGTGCGGTCCGCGATCTCGCAGGCGATGTTCTTCTCGTCGACGGAGACGTTGAAGGCCTGAACCAAGCCGACCGACCAAGAAAAAAGCGCCGGATCGCTCCGGCGCTTTTTTTGTTCCAGTCGCAGGCTCATGCCCGTCGCACGACTTTCAGGATCAGCGTGATCACGAACAGGATCAGGAAGATCACGAAGAGGATCTGCGCGATCCCGGCAGAGGCGGAGGCCACGCCCCCGAAGCCCAAAACGCCTGCGATGATCGCCACGATGAAGAATGTCAGTGCCCAGCCCAGCATGGGATACCTTTCTCCTGACGCTTGTCAGGTTTTCTGCACGCCGTGAGCGTCACGGCTTTCTGAAAGGTAAACACTGAGGCTGCAGGCCCGGTTCCCCGGGCCTGCGCAGGCTCGGCGTTAACTTGCCAGTGACGGCAGCCAGAGCACGATGGACGGAAACGCCACCAGAAGCGCGATGGTGATGCCGTCGGCGATGAAGAAGGGCGTCACGCCCCGGAACACGTCTTGCACCGACAGGTCGGGCCGCACGCCCGCCACCACAAAACAGTTGAGCCCGATGGGCGGCGTGATCAGACAGAACTCCGCCATCTTCAC
>CAZTEV010000042.1:0-11302 GCA_964612785.1 uncultured Roseivivax sp.
ATCCCCCACTTGCCACTCAAAACACCACGGGATCATTACCAGACGCAGACGCAAATCATTGGCCGGGGACAAACAATCCCAAGGCAAAATGCATCATCCGAAATTACCCGAATCCTAATACGATTATTGGGTATCGGAATTCTGATCCTGTCAATTCTTTTCGCGTTGCTGCCCTTTTCAAAGGCGCGCATGCAGCGGCCGACGACGCGCATCCGAAACGCGGTGGTCTTCGTCGGAATCTGAGGATCTCACATCGCTCTTGAGTGCGTACGCGGAAAGGGGCAGATCGGGTAGGGCGAGATCAGCAATTTGCGGCTTAGGTGCTCAATGGCGGCAGACATCTGAACCAGCGCCGCGCGGTCCGGAAATCCGGGAAAACTTCACTTGCGAGCAATCACCTTCAGAGTGAAGCTGACACCAATTTCTCGTGCAAAGCCGAAAACAGCCCGCAGACCATCTCCACGCCGCTCGGATGGGCAGGTACCAAAGCATTATATACACTGATTTCTTGCTGCGCGGCTTTAAGCTTTGGAAAAGTGGTGCCCGGGGGCGGAATCGAACCACCGACACGAGGATTTTCAATCCACTGCTCTACCCCTGAGCTACCCGGGCACGGGTGAGGGCGCTGCCCTCGGGTGAGCGCGGTCTAGCCAGAACTGAAACGGGTGTCCAGAGGGGCAGTGCGAAAAATCCAAGCGCGCGCTGAAAGGCCTGGAGCCGGGGCGATTTGGGCCCGGTCTGGGGCGGCGCAGGTGCCCGTCAGACGGCGCTCCCATCGGGCAGGGCGGCCACCCGGATTACGGAATGTCGCTTTCCCGCATTCCCGACATGCTCTACATCCGCGCCATGCCCATCGCGCCCACCGATCTCTCCATGCTCCTCGATCACGGCTTCGATACCGTCATCGACGTGCGCTCTCCGGCGGAATTCGCCGAGGATCACATCCCGGGCGCGATCAACCTGCCGGTGCTCGACAACGCGGAGCGCGCGCGAGTGGGGACGATCTACAAGCAGGAAAGCCCGTTTCGGGCGCGCAAGATCGGTGCGGCGCTCGTTTTCAAGAATGCCGCGCGGCATATCGAGGGGCCGCTTGCGGCGCATGAGGGCGGCTGGCGGCCGCTGGTCTATTGCTGGCGGGGCGGGCAGCGCTCGGGCTCCATGGCGTGGATGCTGCGCGAGATCGGTTGGCGGTCGGACACGGTCAAGGGCGGCTACAAGACCTATCGCCGCCTCGTGACGGAGATGCTGTATGATACGCCGCTCGGGCTGCGCCTCATCCAGCTTGGCGGTTATACGGGCACCGCGAAGACCGACCTTCTGAAGGTGCTTCGGCGCCGGGGTGTGCAGGTGATCGACCTCGAAGGGCTTGCCCATCACAGGGGCTCGCTGCTGGGCGCGCAGCCGGGCGGTCAGCCGAGCCAGAAGGCCTTTGAAAGCGCTTTGGCGGCCGAGTTTGTGGCGCTCGATCCGGCGCGCCCGGTGCTGGTCGAGGCGGAATCGAGCAAGATCGGCGAGGTGATCCTGCCGCCTGCGCTTTGGGCCGCCATGAAGGAGGCGCCGTGGATCGAGGTGGCCGCACCGATCGCTGCGCGCACCGATTATCTGGTCGAGGCCTATGCCGATATTCTGGCCGATGGGGCGGCGTTGCAGGCCAAGCTCGCGCCGCTTCGGCGGCATCGCGGTCACGCGCTTGTGGATGCGTGGAACGCCCTCATCGCGGCGGGCGACAAGCACGGCCTCGTGGAAAGCCTCATGCGGGATCATTACGACCCGGCCTATGCCACGGCGATGCGCGGGATCGCCCCGACGATTCTTGCACGCATCGACGCGCCTGCGCTGTCTCAAAGCGCTTTGGAGGCGGTGGCGGGCGATATCGAGGCCGTGCTGGAGCGGCAGGCTGAGACGTCTAGCGGCTGACCTCGGTGCTGCCTGTGCGGTCGGTCAGATGACCGATGCGTGCAGCTTTGAACCCCGCATCATATAGCTGATCCAGGCATCTCTCGGCCTCGTCGGGCGCGACGGCCGCCAGCAATCCCCCCGCAGTCTGCGGATCGAAAAGAAGCGCATGGGCGGGCGTCTCGGGCAGGTCCGGCGCAGCCTCGCGGTTCTGCGGATAGAGGGTGGAGCGGTGCCCGGCGTGGGCCAGGGCAAGCGCGCCCGGCAGAAACGGAATGTCAGACAGCCGCAACGCCAGCCCGCAGCCTGACGCATCCGCCATGTTGCGCGCATGTCCGATCAGTCCGAAGCCGGTCACATCCGTCATGGCATGCGCGCCTGCAAGGATGCGCGCGGCAGGCCCCTGATCCTGACACAAGGCGTCCCAACACGCGGCCACGTCATGCCCCGAGGCCGCGCTTTGCATCTCGGCGGCAAGCACCGTGCCGGACCCCAGCGGCTTCGTCAGGATCAGCACGTCGCCCGGACGCCCGCCCGCCAGCGTGATCGCGTCGCGTGGGACGAGGCCTGTCAGGGAAAAGCCGATGGTCAGCTCGTCCCCGATCGAGGAATGGCCGCCCACAATCTCGGCGCCCGCATTGCGCAGCACCTCCGATGCGGTGGTGACGATCTCGGAGAGCAGTCTCTCGCTCAGGGTCTCGGACAGGCGCGGCAGGGTCAGGTTCAGCGTCGCGGCCTGCGGCGCGGCCCCCATGGCGTGAATATCGCCCAAAGCGTGATGGGCGGCGATCCGGGTCATCAGGACCGGGTCGAGCGTCACCGCGCGCAGATGGTCCGTGGTCAGGACCTGGCGGATCCCGTCCATCTGCAGAAGCGCCGCATCGTCGCCGGGCAGGGCGGTGACGTCCGTCCGGCGGGGAGTGGGCAGGGTGCTGAGCGCGCGGGCCAGCGTCGCGCGGCCAACTTTTGCACCACAGCCGCCGCACATCGGTTTGGGGCCGCGCGCCTCGGCCATGCCGCTTGCGTGATGGGCGGGCAGGGGCGGCTGCGGCATCGCAGGCAGCTCCGACAGCTTCTCCATGAAGCGCCGGTCGATCCGGTCCTTCCAGCGCCAGACCCAATCGCCTTTCGCGAAGAGACCGAACCGGGCGCCCAAAGCGCTTTGGCGCCCGAGCGAGATCAGCTTCAGATAATCGCGCTGCGGCTCGAACCGGCGCCAGGTGCCGCCGCCCAGAGCGGCACGCAGATTGTCGTAGAGGATCGGTGCGGCGCGCACCGCATAGACCCCGGCCTTGGGGCGCGGGGCATGGGCGATATGCGCGCAATCGCCCGCCGCGAAAAGCGCGGGATCGCTGCTTTGCAGCCGGGCGCTGACCGACAGGAAGCCGTTTTCATGGGCAAGTCCCATCTCCGCGACCCAGGGGTGGGGCTGCGCGCCCGCAGCGCCTGTGATGAAATCCGCAGGGCAGAGTTCGCCGTCGGCAAGTCGCACGCCCTCTGAGATCAATTCCGATATTTCTGTATTTTCCCGGAGGGTTACGCCGCATTCCTCAAGCGATGCGCGAAGTCCGCTTTCGCTGCGGGGATCGAGCCCGGTCAGCGCGCGGCTTCTGTCGATGACCGTCACCTCCGCCGGGCGGCCCCGCATTCGCAAGGCATGGGCCATGGCCATCGCCAATTCGCAGCCCGCGACCCCGCCGCCGATCACGGCAACGCGGGCGGGGCCGTCCGCCGTCAGATAGGCGCTCCAGCGATCCGCGAATGGGCCCAGCGGTTTGGCGGATACGGCGTGGTCTGCAAAGCCCGGCAGGTCGGGCATGGCCGAGGTGATGCCCACATCGAGCGAGCAGACATCATAAGCGACAGGCGGACGCCCCGGCACGGTGATTTCGCGCTTGGCGGGGTCGATGGCCGTGACGGGACCGAGGATCAGCCGCGCGCCCGCAAAGCGCGCCAGCCGCACCAGATCGATATCCAGATCCTCGCGGGCATAATGCCCCGCGACGAACCCGGGCAGCATGCCCGAATAGGCCGTCACAGGCGTCGGATCGATCAGCGTCAGCCGCGCGCCGGGCAGGGGATCCATCCCCCACTTGCGCAGGATCAGCGCATGGGTGTGTCCGCCGCCGACAAGCACGAGATCGCGGGTCAGGGGCAAGGGAGGCTGATGCATGGGCTGTACCTTCGCGCTGTCGTGTCGTGCTGACATGCCGCGCAGGCGCCGTCGGGGCAAGTCACGAAGCCCGGCGCCCGACCACAGCGGACCCGCCCGATAAAGTGGCACTTGCCGCCTGCAGCGCCGGGTTTTGCCTCGCCCCCATTGCGTTTCCGGTCCTCAGGCTATGTTTTAAGGGCAAGAATGGGGGCGAGATGACAGAGACATTCAACGAAATGGTCGATCAAGGCCATGTCCGCGAGGCATACAGAAATCTCGAGAAATGGCGCAACGAGATGCCCGCCGACCTGCGCGCCATGAAGCAAAGCGAGGCAGAGGCACTCTTTCGCAGGGTGGGTATCACCTTCGCCGTCTATGGCGAGGGGGGCGATCCCGAACGGCTGATCCCATTCGACATGTTCCCGCGCGTCTTCACCGCCTCCGAATGGCGCAAGCTCGACCGTGGGATCCGGCAGCGGGCCGCGGCCCTGAACGCGTTTCTGGCCGATGTCTACGACCAGCGCGAGATCATCCGCGCGGGCCGCATTCCCGAACATCTCGTCACCAAGAACGAGGCCTTCGAGAAGGCGGTGGTGGGCTTCCGCCCGCCGCGCAACGTCTGGTCCCACATTGTCGGGATCGACCTGGTGCGCACCGGCCCGGACGAATTCTACGTGCTCGAGGACAATTGCCGCACGCCCTCGGGTGTCAGCTACATGCTGCAGAACCGCGAGATCATGATGCGGATGTTCCCGAACCTCTTCGTGGAAAACCGCATCGCGCCGGTCGATGGCTATGCCGACACGCTGCGCAAGACGCTGGCGTCGGTCGCGCCGCCCAAATGCGACCGCGACCCGACCGTGGTGATCCTGACGCCCGGCCAGTTCAACTCGGCCTATTACGAACATTCCTTCCTCGCGGACCTCATGGGGGTGGAGCTGGTGGAAGGGCAGGATCTGTTCGTCGAGGGCGATTTCTGTTGGATGCGCACCACCGAGGGGCCGCGCAAGGTCGATGTGATCTATCGCCGCATCGACGACGCATTCATCGACCCGCTCTGCTTCCGGCCTGACTCGATGCTGGGCGTGCCGGGGCTGATGAATGTCTATCGCTCGGGCGGGGTGACGATCTGCTCCGCGCCGGGCGCGGGCGTGGCGGATGACAAGGCGATCTACACCTTCGTGCCCGAGATGATCCGCTTCTATCTGGGCGAGGCGCCGATCCTCGAAAACGTGCCGACCTGGCAATGCGCCAAGGCGGACGATTGCAAATATGTGCTCGAAAACCTCTCCGAACTTGTGGTCAAGGAGGTGCATGGCTCGGGCGGGTACGGGATGCTCGTGGGCCCCAAGGCCGACCGCGCCACGATCGAGGCCTTCCGCGCCAAGATCGAGGAGAAGCCCTGGAACTACATCGCCCAGCCGACGCTCGCGCTGTCGGCCTGTCCGACCTTCGTGGATGAAGGCGTGGCACCGCGCCATGTGGACCTGCGCCCCTACTGCCTGGTCGGCGAGAAGATCGAGCTTGTGCCGGGCGGGCTGACGCGCGTCGCGCTGAAGGAGGGCTCGCTTGTCGTGAATTCCTCGCAGGGCGGCGGGGTCAAGGACACCTGGGTTCTGGCGGAGTGATCGGAATATGTTGAGCCGCACCGCATCGCATCTTTACTGGATGGCCCGCTACCTCGAACGCGCGGAGACGACCGCGCGGCTTCTGCAGGTGGGCGGACGCAACGCGCTTCTGCCCGATATCGGCGGGGGCTATCGCAACGACTGGGAGGCCGTTCTACAGGCGCTTGGCCAGTTGGAGGCCTTCCGCGAGAAATATGGCGAACCCAATCAGCGCAATGTCGAAACCTTCCTGTTCTTCGACAGCTCCAACCCCGCCTCGGTCATGTCCTGCATCGCAAATGCGCGCGAAAATGCCCGCGTGGTGCGGACCGCGCTGACCAGCCAGGTCTGGGACGCGATCAACACGAGCTTTCAGGACATGCAGGAATTCCACCGCACCGAGCGCTCGAAGCTTCTGCTGACCGACATGGCCGATTGGGTGATGCAGGCGGGCGCGCTCATTCGCGGCGCGATCGGCGGCACGCAGCTGCGCGATGACGGCTACCACTTCATCGGACTGGGCTATGCGGTGGAGCGGGCGGACAATACCGCGCGGCTGATCGACGTGAAATATTACGTCCTGCTGCCCAGCCTGTCCTATGTGGGCTCCGCGCTCGATCAGACGCAATGGGCGACGCTCTTGCGGTCGATGCAGGCCCATCGCGCCTTCGCCTGGAGCTACAAGGGCGAGATTTCGGCGGCCAAGATCGCTGATTTCCTGATCCTCAACAGCCAGTTCCCGCGCTCGCTTATGTCGGCCACGCAGGATTGCGTCGAACATCTTGAGGCGCTCTCGCGCGGCTATCAGCAGCCCTCGCGCGCGGCGTCGGTGGCGCGCGGCCTTCTGGGCGAGATCGCGGAAATGTCGGTGGAGGACGTCTTCGACGAGGGCCTGCACCAGTTCCTTCTGCGCTTCATGCGCCGCAACGATCAGATCGCCGCCGCGATCCAGTCCACATATCTCAGCGGGGTGCCGGAATGAGGCTCCATGTTCGTCATGTCACGCGCTACAGCTTTTCCGAGCCGGTGGCCCGGCTCATCCAGTCGCTGCGGCTGACGCCGTCGCGCTGTGCCAATCAGCAGGTGATGGACTGGGAGGTGCAGGTTCAGGGCGCGGTGCGCGGCGCGGCCTTCCGCGACGGCGCAGGCGACTGGACCGAGACGATCACCGTGGCCGGGCCCGTCGAGACCTTCGAGGTCGTGGTCGAGGGCGAGGTCGAGACGACGGATCGCGCGGGCGTTCTGACCGAGCATCGCGAAAAGGTCCCGCCCTCGGCCTATCTGACGCCCACCGATCAGACGCGGCCCAGCGCGGCCCTGCGCAGCCTGGCGCAGAAGGCGTTGGCCGACCTGGGCGAGGCGCCGGTCCTGGCGCGCGCGCATGCGCTGTCGGCCGCCGTGTCGGACAATATCGAATACGTCCCCGGCGAGACCGATCACCTGACCCCCGCGGCCGAGGTGGTCGAGGGCGGCAAGGGCGTCTGCCAGGACCAGACCCATGTGCTGATCGCGCTGGCCCAGATCGCAGGGATCCCCGCACGCTACGTCACCGGCTATCTGTTCAGCGCCACCGAAGAGCACATGTCGGAGGCCAGCCACGCCTGGGCCGAGCTTCATGTGCCGGATCTGGGCTGGGTGGGCTTCGACGCCTCGAACCGCTGTTGCCCCGATGACCGCTATATCCGGCTCGGATCGGGCTTCGATGCGCAGGATGCCGCCCCGATCCGGGGCGTTGTCGCGGGCGGGGCGGGCGAGACGCTGGATGTCCACGTCAAGGTCCGCGACGCCGAGGAGATCGCAGCGGCCATGGCGCAGACGCAGCAATAACGCAACGTCCTTCACCCTGCGGTAACCGGGCCGATTGCAGGCTGAGGGGGATTGCGTCTAGGACTGCGAGTCCCTGCCACAAAGGTTCGAATCGATGACCTATTGCGTCGGTCTGCTTCTCAACGAAGGAATGGTGCTGCTGGCTGACACCCGCACCAATGCCGGGCTCGACAACATCTCCACCTATCGCAAGATGTTCACCTTCGAGGCGCCGGGCGACCGGGTCATCGCGATCATGACCGCGGGCAGTCTGTCGATCACCCAGACCACCATCGCGCGCCTCACCGAGGCGATCGACCGCGGGGATGAGGAAAAGTCGATCATGACGGCCCATTCCATGCTGGCCGTGGCGCAGATCGTGGGGGATACGCTGTCCACCGTGACCCACGAAGTGCGCGGCAAGATGCAACGGCAGGACAGCGTGTCGGCCTCGCTTCTCCTGGCGGGGCAGCGTGCTGACGGGGCGATGCGGCTGTTCCTGATCTACTCGCAGGGCAATTTCATCGAGGCCACGGCCGAAACGCCCTATCTCCAGATCGGAGAGCATAAATACGGCAAGCCGATCCTCGACCGGGTGATCGACCCGACCACGTCGCTGGCCGATGCGGAAAAGGCGGTGCTTCTGTCGATGGACTCGACGCTGCGATCGAACCTGTCCGTGGGCATGCCGCTCGATCTGGTGGTGATCGAGAACCATGGGCTCCGCGTGGCGCGCGCCCGCCGGATCGAGGCCGACGATACGGGCTTCCAGGCCATGAGCCAGGCTTGGTCCGAAGCCCTGCGCCGGTCCTTCCAGGAAATCGAGACGGTCTGAGCGCGGAAACGCTGCGTCACCGAATTGTGCAATTGCCAGCGCGACGGCGCCGGGACTAGAGTACCACGCATTGATTAGTCACTTTTGCGAGGCTCGATATGTGCGTTTATTGCGATAAGCTCGCGGCGATGAATCCGGGCGGAAACAGCGCTGTCCTGTCCGGGCTCGCCGCGTCATCCGGATATGTGGACGCGATCGACTGGGGCACGCAGGTCTCCTCGGGGGAATTCAACTCCGACGGCGACATGATCATCGAATATTACTATGTCCCCGCGGGCGAACGGTTCGGTTTCTTCACGACCGAGACGTGGACCGCCTATGAACAGCAACAGGTCGAACTGGCCTTTGACACCTATGAGGCGTTTATCGACGTGGAATTCGTCGAGACCACGAATGAGGCCGATGCCGAATTCCAGCTGCACAAGATCGATACGAACGGGCTCTATCTCGGGGTGATGAACCCCCCGGGTACGTTTGGCGCAGGCGATGCGGGGTTTGCCAGTGACGGGACCGGCTGGGACGAGACAGGCGGGCTGGAACAGGGCGGCTTCGGCTTCGTCACCCTGATCCACGAATTCGGCCACGGCCTGGGCCTGGCCCATCCGCATGACACCGGCGGCGGCTCGTCCGTTCTGCCCGGCGTGCGCAGCTCCTCCGATACCGGCACGGGGGATCTCAACCAGGGCATCTATACCACGATGTCCTATGTCGATGGCTGGGCCACCAATCCCGACGGGGCGCTCAATCCGGGTATCACGTCGGATTACGGCTATCAGGGCACGCCCATGGCCGTCGATATTGCGGCGCTTCAGGACAAGTACGGCGCCAACATGGACTACAATACCGGTGACGACGTCTATCTGCTGCCCGACAGCAATGGCGCGGGCACGTTCTATTCATCCATCTGGGATGCGGGCGGCACCGACGAGATCCGGTACAATGGCAGCGAAGATGTGGTCATCGACCTGCGCGAAGCCACGCTCGAGCTCGAGGAAGGTGGCGGCGGGTGGCTGTCTTATGCCGACGGGATCTATGGCGGCTTCACCATCGCCAACGGCGTGGAGATCGAGAACGCGACCGGCGGCTCCGGCGACGATGCCATCGTGGCCAATGCGGCCGACAACGTCCTGACCGGCGGCGACGGCGCAGATACCTTCATCTTCATCGAGGGGCAGGGCGGCTACGACGTCATCACCGATTACGAACGGGGCGTCGACAGGATCGATATCAGCGATTACCGCGTCCTGCAGGTGCTGCGCAATCTTGATGTGACAGGAACCCCGGACGGGCTCGAGCTGAGCTTTTTCGATCAGACCATCCTGCTTGAAGGCTTCACGCGCGGCGAGACCGGCGCGACCGAATACGCCGCCTGAGCGTTATCCCAAGGTAAACGCCCCGAAACGCCGCGCCCATCCGGGCGCGGTTTTTCATGTTTCGCATGAGGCGCGCGGCGGAACGTGTTGAGTTACCAAGACAATCCCTTGCCCCGCTGGCGGCGGACAAATCGCTGGGGATGCAGACCGATGAAAGGGGGGATGGAGGCGAGTACCGGAATCGAACCGGTGTACACGGATTTGCAATCCGCTGCGTAACCACTCCGCCAACTCGCCAGAGTGTGCCCGTCTCTAGGAGCCCTGACCGACGGCGTCAAGCGGATATCAGACCGCGTGGCACCGCAGGATTGCGCCGTCACGGCGACGGAACTTCACACCGTCATGCTGCGTTGACATGGGGAACAAATTGGAGAGGGACCATGGCTCAATCACGAGAGAATACCAGCAGCGCGTCCGACACCGAAGCGCTGAAGGCTCAGATCGAGACGCTGAAAGCCGACATCGCATCCATCACCGAAATGCTGGGCGACATCGGTGCGCGCCGCAAGGACGAGACGATGGATGCCGCCAAGGCGCGCTACGAACAGGCACGCTCCGAGGGCGAGCGCCTTTATGGTGAAGCGCGCGGCCGGGCGGAGGACGCGCAGGATCAGGCGCTCGAAGCCATCCGCCGCCAGCCCGCAACGGCCATCGGTCTGGCCGTGGGACTGGGCTTTCTTTTCGGTTTCCTGACCAGCCGGAAGTAACATGGCCCTGATTGCCCATGCGCAGGCCGTCGCTGCGCGCAAGATGCGCGGCGCGGCCATCTCTATAGTCGGGCTCGTCTTCATCCTGTCCGGCACGGGATTGCTGAGCGTCGCGCTCTGGATCGTGCTGGCGGAGCTGCGCGATGCGCTGTTTGCCACGCTAGTCATGGGGGGCGGGCTGTTCGCCATCGGTCTCATCTTCCTCGGGATCGGGCAGATCGTCGCAAGACGTCCCGTCGTGGTCGCGTCCCATTCCGCCGCGCCGCAGACCGCCGGGCTTCCGGTCGTTCAGCTGATCGAAGGCTTCCTGATCGGGCTCGATGCCGGTCGGAGATCCAAAACCCGTAAGTGACGGTTGCCCGTCCGGAGATGCGAGTGAAACAGAAGACAGGCGCCTTTCAAGCGGCGGTCATCACCATCGCCGCGATCCTCGTGGCGGGCGTTCTTTATTATGCGGGCGACATCGCGGCGCCGATGACGCTGGCGGTGGTCACGGGCATCATCGCCGCGCCCGTGCTCGATGCTCTGTGCCGGTTGGGGATCCCGGTGGGTCTTGGCGCGTCGATCATCCTTCTCTTCACTCTTGGCCTCATCGTCACGGCGGTCGTCGCGTTCGAGCCGGTCTTCTGGCGCTTCGTCGATGCGATCCCGACCATCCGGTTGGAGATCCGGGAGATCATCTTCAGCTTCCGCGAAACGCTGCGCAGCATCGGCAACGTCAATGAGGAGATGCGAGAGGCGCTGGGCGGTGGTTCTGGCAGCGAAGGCTCGGACGAGGGGGCAAGCGTGCCGTCGGTCACCGATGCAGTGCTGGCCGCGCCGGGGGTTCTGGGCCAATGCCTGATCTTCGCAGGCACGTTCTACTTCTTCCTCGTCAACCGGCTCGAGGTCTATTCCTTCCTCGCCCGCAGGCTCAGCGGCGT
>CAZTEV010000042.1:11402-15991 GCA_964612785.1 uncultured Roseivivax sp.
TCCTCGTCAACCGGCTCGAGGTCTATTCCTTCCTCGCCCGCAGGCTCAGCGGCGTGGGCGAGACGGAACTAATTAAGCGCCGCTTCCGCGTCGCGGAGAAGCTCGTTTCGCGCTATTTCGTCGCCATCACCATCGTCAATTTCGCCCTCGGCATCGCGGTCACGGGTATCATGACCGCGCTTGGCATGCCGCTGCCCTATGTCTGGGGGCTGGCCGCGGCCTTGCTGAATTATGTGCTCTATCTGGGACCAGCGGTTATGGCGGCCTTGCTGCTTGTGGGCGGGCTCGTCAATTTCGACGGGCTCATGGTGGCGGCCCCCGCGGCGGCCTTCATGGTCTGCAACCTGATCGAGGCGCAGTTTGTCACGCCCGCCTTCGTCGGGCGCCATGTGCGGCTCAATCCGCTGCTCGTCTTCATGTCGCTGGTGGTGGGGCTGTGGTTCTGGGGGCCTGTGGGCGGGATCGTGGCGATCCCGGTCCTCGTGATCGCCGTTGCGATGAGCAACGAGGGCTTCGATCGCGAGCCACCGCGGGCGGCCCCCGCGCGGAGCTGATCGGCGCGCCGCCCCCGCGCGGAGCTGATCCAGACGCCGCCTCTTGATGCAATTGCGCCGCCTTTTGCAAAAAGCACCTGACAACCCCGAGATCGGCGCGCCTGCGATGTTGCCGGGGCGGCAGGGCTGTGGCAGAACCGAAGAACCTAATCTGAACGAAAGAGTTTAGCGGATGTCAGACTACGCGCGCCTCAGACGGGTGATGGTGGATACGCAGGTTCGCCCGTCCGATGTCACCAAGTTCCCGATCATCCAGGCGATGCTGAGCGTGCCGCGCGAAGCGTTCCTGCCGAGCGACAAGGCCGAGGTCGCCTATATCTCCGAGCCGATCGAGATCGCGCCGGACCGTACCGTTCTGGCGGCGCGGACCTTTGCGAAGATGCTCGATGCGCTCAACGTCACCAACGACATGCTGGTGCTCGATATCGGCTGTGGCTACGGCTATTCCGCCGCGGTGCTCGCGCAGATCGCCGAAGCCGTGGTCGCGGTGGAGGAAGACGCGGATCTGGCCTCCGAGGCGCCTGCCATCCTGTCCGATACCGGCGCCGACAACGTGATCCTGCACGAGGGTCCGCTGAAAGACGGCGCGCCGGAACACGGCCCCTATGACGCGATCATCCTCGAAGGCGGCGTCGAAGAGCTGCCCGAGGGCATCGCGGCGCAACTGAAAGAGGGCGGGCGCATCGCCTGCCTGTTCGTCGAGGATCGCCTCGGCACGGTGCGGATCGGCTACAAGATCGATGGTCACCTCAACTGGCGCTATGCCTTCAACGCCAGCGCGCCGGTCCTGCCGGGCTTTGCCGCGGCACGGGCCTTCGCCCTTTGAAGACGCGCGCCAGCCGCGCGGATGCGGCTGGGCGATGAGGGATCACGAGCAGGAGGCGGCCGGATGGCGCTGAGACACACTTTCCTGGCTGCGGGCTTCGGCCTCGTCGCCTCCCTGGCGGTCGGCATGGATGCCGCGCGCGCCGATACGCTGGCCGACGCGATGGTCGGCGCCTACAACACATCCGGCCTTCTGGACCAGAACCGGGCCGTGCTGCGCGCCGCGGATGAAGACGTGGCGCAGGCCGTGGCGGCCCTGCGGCCCGTGCTCGACTGGTCGGCGGACATCACCCGCCAATTCGGGGAAAGCGCCAGCGCCAACACCTTTGGCAACGTGGTGGGATCGGTCAGCGAAACCGCGTCGATCGGGCTCTCCGCCTCGCTTCTGGTCTACGATTTCGGCCGCACGCAACTCAGCATCGACGCGGCCAAGCAGGCGGTGCTCGCCACCCGCTACCAGCTGATCGGGATCGAGCAGGAGGTGCTGTTCCGCGCCACCCAGGCCTTCTACGAATTGCAGCGCGCGCAGCGGGTGCTGGGCGTGCGTCAGAACAACCTCAACGTCATCAGCCGCGAATTGCGCGCCGCGCGCGACCGGTTCGAGGTGGGCGAGGTGACGCGCACCGACGTGGCGCTGGCCGAAGCCCGACTGGCCGAAGCGCGCAGCCAGCTGGCCGGTGCACAAGGCGATGTGGCCCGCGCCCAGCAGGAATATCTGCGCGCAACGGGGCGTCAGCCCGGCGTCGGCGATGCGCTGGGCTCGGTCCCCAGCATTCCGCCCTCGGTCGAGGCCGCGACGGCCATCGCGCTCAAGACTCAGCCGGATCTTCTGGCGGCGCAATACGCGGTCACGCTGGCGGATCTCAGCGTGCAGATCGCGGAGGCCTCGCTCAAGCCGCGGGTGAACCTGACAGGGCGCTACAGCCTGACACAGGACCTTGAGAACAACGACTACTTCAACCGTGGCGGCACCATCTCGCTGGGCGCGTCCGGGCCCATTTATCGCGGCGGTGCGCTGACCTCGGCGCTGCGCCAGTCGGTCGCGACCCGCGACCAGCGCCGCGCGCAGCTGCATGTGGTGTCCGAAAACGTTCGCCAGAGCGTCGCCAATGCCTATGTCAACGTGCAGGTCGCGCGCTCGGCCATTCAGGCGAGCCGCCAGCAGGTCGAAGCCGCGCAGGTGGCCTTCAACGGCATCCGCGAAGAGGCACAGCTGGGCGCGCGCACGACGCTCGACGTGCTGAACGCGGAGCAGGACCTGCTCGATGCGCGGACCCTGCTGATCTCGGCGCAGGTGGATGAATACGTCGCGGCCTACAACGTGATCGCCGCGATGGGGCGGCTGACCGTGTCGGATCTGAACCTGCCCGTGCAGCAATACGACCCCACCGCCTATTACAACCTTGTCAAAGGCGCGCCCGCCCTGTCCAGTCAGGGCGAGGATCTCGACCGTGTCCTGAGAGCGATTGGAAAAGATTAAGGTTTTTCCGGTCTGTTGTGCGGAATCGGGGGCGGGGTTACACTCCGTCCCGAGGAAGAGCGGTGAACACCATGTCCAACCAGGGCTCGAGCGTTGAAATCGAGGATGTGCTTGCGTCGATTCGCAGGCTTGTGGCCGATGACGGGCGGGGCTCTGCCGCGCGCGCGCTGGAGCCGAAGCAGGTCGACACGGCGCCCGCGCCGCGACCTGCGGCGTCGGCCAAGGTGCTGCGGGCGGATCGTCTGATCCTGACGCCCGCGCAGCGCGTCGCCGATCAGGACGAGCCGGATGAACCGGATATGCAGGAACTCAATGGCGCCGCCGCCGACCATTCGGGTGACGAGCCTGCCGCCTCGGATCCGGTCCTGCTGACCGAACCCCATCGGGTCGATACCGGCGCCGATGCTGCGGAAGATCCCACCGACGGATTCGACACCTATGAGGAGCCGCTGACGCCCCTCTCCGACGCGGCCTTCGAGGCCGACGCGCTGGACGAGGACGCGGCCGACGAGGCGCATGATGACCTGCACGAGGACGCCGCGCTGGAGGCCGTGCTGGCCGAAATCGATGACCTGACCGCGCCCGAGATCGTCGGATACACGGATGACGACGATGGGGACGAGGATGCCGGGGACGTCTTCGATGCGCACGATGCCTCGGTCGAGGCCGCCCACGACGCGGAAGAAGACGATGCGGACGATGAACCCTCTGCCACGGACGCCATCCTCGCGCGGGTGGTGCAGGAGGAGCTGAGCTCCGCACTGCGCGGTGACAGCGACGCCGAGGCGCCTGCAGCCCCGGAAGACGCCGCGGAACCTGCCACGCCCTTCATCCGATCGAACCGACCCATGTCGCTGCGCAATGAAGCCCCCGAGCGCGTGGAAACGGCCGCGGACGCACCGCGTCAGGGTCTGTCGCTCGAGGAAAAGATCGCAGAGCTTGAGGCGATGATCGGCGGCTCTGCCGATCTCGAGGACTGGGAAGACGAAGAAAGCGGGCAGGGGGACAATGCGGCCTTCGCGCATCGCACGTCCTCACCGCTGGAATGGGAGGATGCGCCCGCACCGGATGCGATCTTCCAGACGCGGCGCGCAGGCGCTCTGTCGCAGATCGCCGACGATTTGGACGAGGATGTGCCGGGCGATCCCCCCGCATCGCCGCTTGCGGGCCTGGACGAGCAGGCCCTGCGCGAGCTGGTCGCAAGTGTCGTGCGCAGCGAATTGCAGGGCGCGCTTGGCGAACGGATCACCCGCAATGTGCGCAAGCTGGTGCGGCGCGAAATCCAGCGCGCGTTGATGAGCCAGCATTACGAATAAAGACTGGACCGGCGTTGTGCGCTTCGGTCCTGTCTGAACGGCTCCGTGAACAAAAAAGGCGCGCCCGGAGGCGCGCCAAATCAGAAAAATACCAGATGTGGGTGAATCAGGCGGCTTCCGCCTGAAGCGCGGCATTGCGGCGCTCGCTTTCCTCGCGCGACAGCGCGACGGAGGTGCGCACGCCTTTCGAGACGAACTCCATCAGGCCTTCCACAACGCGCTCGTTCGGGTCGATCCCGGCGCAGCTCAGCACTTCACGGCCATCCCGCGACCGCGCCCAGCGGGCGATCTGTTCGGGGCCGTTACCGTATTTCTTGTCATCGGCGATGGCATCGTCGAGTGCGGCAAGCACAACGGCTGCAAAGAGCTTGCGGGCGCGGTTGCCCTGCTCGGCATTGAAAGCCGTTCCGTCAA
>CAZTEV010000043.1:0-15735 GCA_964612785.1 uncultured Roseivivax sp.
GCGATCTCTGCGGCTCGCAGGACGGGCTGCAACGCCAGCAGGTCAAGCAGATCCTCGATGGCTGGGAACGCAACAGTCCCGGACGGCGACAGGTGATGTTCCGTGCGCTGATGAATGCGCGGCCCTCGCATCTTCTGGATCCGAAGCTTTTCGATTTTGCTGGGCTGAGCCGCGATTCCCTGTCGGATAACGCGGATTCTCCGGAAATTCCGGTGCTGCGTTAAGCAATCATTCACGTTCCGCGCCCAAATTCCGGATAGAACAAACCGGAAACGTATCTCATCGCACGGGGGCGCGCCATGAAGATGACGGCGATACGGATGCTTTTGCATCGGCTGGCGCGGTTGCCCCGCGCGGTGCTGTCAGGCCCGCAGGGGCTGGCCTTTCTGCCCGCCATCGCCCTCGCGGCGCATCTGGTGGGCGGAACCTGGGCCATGTTGGCCGTGGCCGCGGGATTCCCGCTATATCTCTGGCGGGCAGGCGCGCTCGACGCGCTGGACCGGGCGGGCGTCCCCGCTGCGCCCCCTGCTTTCCTTGATCCCGCGGCTGCGCCGTCTCTGGCGGATGGGCTTCTGGGCGATGCCAGAACGATCGGACAAAGTGCGGCTTGCCTCGTCGTGGGTGTTGGCGGGCTTGACCGGGTCGAACATTTGCACGGCAGCACCGCCATGCGCAGCGCGCAGGACCTGTGCCTTTTGCGCCTCCGCGCGCATCTGCGGCCCGGCGACAAGGCGTTTCGCACGGGCGATGCACGTTTCCTCGTGCTGATCGGCCCGGCCCCCCGCCTCGATCTGGAGGCGCTGCTTCAGCTGGGCGCCAGGCTGCAATCGGCCATCGAGGATCCCGCCTCGGTGTCGGAGACCAGCCATTATCTCACCGCCTGTATAGGTCTGGCCCATTCGCGACGCTGCGTAGCCGACATATCGGGGGCAGGATTCCTCGACGCCGCCGATCACGCCCTTGAGGAGGCCCGCCTGCACGGTCCGTCCAGCCTGCGGGCCTGGTCGCCCACCCTGGAGAATGCGGCCACCACCCGCCGCCTGATCCGAAGCGAGGTGGTGATCGCCCTTGAAAAAGGTCAGATCGAACCGTGGTTTCAGCCGCAGATCTGCACCTCCACCGGGCAGGTCAGCGGTGTGGAGGCGCTGGCGCGCTGGGTTCATCCCGACCGCGGCGTGATCCCGCCGCTGCAATTCCTGCCCGCCCTCGAAAGGGTCGGTCGCCTGCCCTGCCTGGGCGAGGTCATGATCGCTCGCAGCCTCGCCGCACTGCACCATTGGGACATGACGGGCCTCGGCATCCCGAATGTCAGCGTCAACCTGTCCGAGGCCGATCTGCGCGATCCCCACCTGGTCGAGCGCATCAAATGGGAGCTCGACCGCCACGACCTGGCCCCCGCGCGCCTGTCGGTCGAAGTTCTGGAAACCGTGCTGGCAGAAAGCATGGAGTGCAGCGTTTCGAAGAATGTCACGGCGCTGGCCCGGTTGGGCTGCCGGATCGACCTCGACGATTTCGGGACCGGACGGGCCCCGATCGCCACCCTGCGCCGCCTGCCCATCCAACGGATCAAAATCGACCGCAGCTTCGTTACCGGCATCGACACCAATCCTGACCAGCGCCGCATCCTGACGGGCATCCTCAGCCTTGCGGACCGACTGGCGCTGGAGACCCTCGCGGAAGGGGTTGAGAGCGCGGGCGAACACGCGCTTCTCAGCCAGCTGGGCTGCGACCATGTTCAGGGCTTCGGGATCGCCGAACCGATGCCATTGGACGCCATCGACACCTGGCTGCCCGGTCACAATGCCCGGATATCGCGGCCCGAAATCCTGTCCCGAAAGGCATGAACGTGGCCACCGAACGGCCTCGCCCGCCCGACGGCTATGCCCCTGACGATCCGATGAGCCAGGGCGACACACCTGCGCAAAACCCCGAATCGACTTGACCTTCGGCGCCTGCCTCTGTTGAACGCAGGCTAGCTTTCAGCAAGTCACGGGTATGGGTCCAGATGGACGATCAGAACAAGAATCTGCTTATCGCAACGGCACTCAGCTTCGCCGTGATCCTCGTCTGGTTCCTGTTGTTCCCGCCTCCCGACGCCGCTGAGGACCCGAACGCACCGGTGGCGACCGAGACGGCCGCGGACCCTGCATCCGACACGGCCAGCGTGCCGCAATCGGCGCCCGCCGCGCCGGGATCGACCGACGCGCAAACCACGCAGACCGCACCGACCGAAACCGCCGCGGACGCGCCGCGGGTCGAGATCGACACGCCGCGGCTTGCCGGTTCGCTGTCGCTGCAGGGCGGCCGCATCGACGATCTGTCGCTGAAGGACTACACCGAGACCATCGAAGAGGGCTCGGAGATTGTGCACCTCTTCAATCCCGCAGGCGGCGCCCAAGCCTATTATGCGCTTTACGGATGGGCGCCCGGCGCAGGTCTGTCGCTGGACGATGTGCCCGGTCCGAACACCGAATGGCGCCTGGCCGAAGGCGATGTCCTGACCACCGAAACGCCGGTCACGCTGGCCTGGGACAGCCCCTCGGGCCTCTCGTTCCGCCGCGAAATCGCCGTCGATCAGGACTATCTCTTCACCGTGACGCAGACCGTCGCAAACGCCTCCGGCGAGACCCGCCGCCTGGCCCCCTACGGCATCCTCGCCCGCCACGGCGAGCCGGTGAACGCCAAGAACTTCTTCATCCTGCATGAAGGCGCCATCGCCATGACCGATGGCGAGCTGACCGAGATCGACTGGGGCGACATGACCGACCTGCCCGTGGCCCCCGGTCTGGGCGCCCAGGCAGAAACCTTCGGCGTGCAGGAAAACGGCTGGATCGGCTTCACCGATCATTACTGGATGGCGACCCTGGTGCCCTCGCCCGGGACCGGCTTCCGCGCCTCCGCGAAATACGATGCCGCGCGCGACATCTACCAGACCGAGGCTGTCCTGCCGACCGTCGAACTGGCCGCGGGCGGCGAGACGACCGTGACCACGCAGCTCTTCGCGGGCGCCAAGGAATGGGAGACGATCCGCGAATATCAGCAGAACGGGATCGAGCGGTTCCTCGACTCGATCGACTGGGGCTGGTTTTTCTTCCTGACCAAACCGATCTTCTGGGTGCTTCACGAGCTGAACAAGCTCATCGGCAACATGGGCGTCGCCATCATCACGCTGACGCTGCTCATCAAGGCGCTGCTGCTGCCGCTTGCCTACAAGTCCTACGTCTCCATGGCGAAGATGAAGGAGCTGCAGCCCGAGATGGAGAAGATCAAGGAGCGCGCAGGCGACGACCGCCAGAAGCTCCAGCAGGAGATGATGGGTCTCTACAAGAAGGAAAAGGTGAACCCGGCCTCCGGCTGTCTGCCGATCCTTCTGCAGATCCCGATCTTCTTCTCGCTCTACAAGGTGATCTTCGTCACGCTGGAGCTGCGCCACGCGCCGTTCTTCGGGCCCTTCCAGGACCTTTCCGCGCCCGATCCGACCTCGATCATGAACCTGTTCGGCCTGCTGCCCTGGGGCGCGCCCGACCCGCAATCGATCATGGCGCTGATCTTCATCGGCATCCTGCCGCTGCTTCTGGGTATCTCCATGTGGCTGCAGCAGAAGCTGAACCCGGCGCCGACCGACCCGACCCAGGCGATGATCTTCGCGTGGATGCCGTGGGTGTTCATGTTCATGCTGGGCAGTTTCGCGAGCGGCCTGGTGGTCTACTGGATCGCGAACAACACGATCACGTTCATGCAGCAATACGCGATCATGCGCAGCCAGGGGTACAAGCCCGACGTCTTCGGCAACATCCTGTCCAGCTTCAAGAAGAAGGGCACGGACGAGTCATGACCGGGCACGTCACTTCGCTGTGGCGCCACCCCATCAAAAGCCTCGGGCGCGAAGCGCTCGGGGCTGTTTCTTTGCAGGTGGGCCGCACGCTGCCCTGGGACCGGCACTGGGCCATCGCGCATGAGGCAGCCCAGGTCGACGCGGCCAGCTGGGCCCCGTGCATGAACTTCAGCCGGGTGGCGCAATCGCCGGGCATGATGGCCGTCACGGCGCGCTTCAATGAAGAGGCCGGGGCGATCACGCTCGAGCATCCCGAATTACCGTCCCTCACGGCGGATCCCGACGCGGAGGCCCAGGCGATCGTCGACTGGATGGCGCCGCTCGTGCCGGAAAACCGGCCCCGCCCGTCGCGGCTTGTCCGGGCGGAGCATCCCGGCTGGACCGACAGCGACTTCCCCTCGGTGACGCTCTGCAACACCGTCTCGCATCGCGCGGTGGCGCAACGTCTGGGCCACCCGCTCTCGATCCACCGCTGGCGCGGCAATGTCTGGATCGACGGGCTCGCCCCGTGGGAGGAATTCGACTGGATCGGGCGCGAGATCCGGCTGGGCGACGCCGTGCTGCGGGTCCGCGAACGCACGGACCGCTGCCGCGCGACGACGGCCAATCCGGACACGGGCCGCATCGACGCCGACACGCTGGGCGCGCTGGACAGCTGGGGGCATCAGGATTTCTCGGTCCGGGCCGAGGTGATCGCGGGCGGCGAGGTATCCCAAGGCGCAAAGGTTGAGCTGATATGACCCAACTCCCCTTCCCGCTTGTCGAGACGCCCGATCCGCAGGAGGCCGAAGAGGCGCGCCTGCTGTTCGCGCGCGGTGCGGAATTCCTCAAAGGCGTTGTCGCCATGGACGGATTGCCCCCGGGCGACCGGACCGAAGTCTGCTTCGCGGGGCGCTCCAACGTGGGCAAATCGAGCCTCATCAACGCGCTGACGGGCCGAAAGGGCCTTGCCCGCGCGTCGAACACGCCCGGCCGCACGCAGGAGATCAACTTCTTCACCCTGGGCGAGAGCCATTACATCGTCGACCTGCCCGGCTACGGCTATGCCAATGCGCCCCTGCCCGTGGTCGAGAAATGGCAGCGGCTGCTGAAACAATACCTGTCGGGCCGGGCGAATCTGCGGCGCGCCTTCGTGCTGATCGACGCCCGCCACGGCATCAAGGCGGTGGACGAGGAAATCCTGACCCTGCTCGATCAAAGCGCGGTGACCTTTCAGGCGGTGCTCACGAAGGCCGACAAGATGAAGGCCTCGGCGCTCGACAAGGTGCTCGATCAGGTGCGCGGCAAACTCGCCGCCCATCCCGCCGCCTATCCCGAGATCGTGCTGACCTCCTCCGAGAAAGGTGACGGGATCTCGGAGTTGCGCACGATCATCGCATCGCTCGGTTGACGCGCCGCCCTTGCACGCAGGCCCACAACCCCCGATAACCACGGGGCGCACCCGTTCCCGGATCCACAGATGAAGACCCAGGACATGAACCGAGACTGGCATTCGACCGCCCGCACCCTGTCAGAGGCGCTGCCCTACATGCAGCGGTATTCCGGGGCCGTGGTTGTGGTGAAATTCGGCGGCAACGCCATGGGCGACGCCGACGCGATGGCGGAATTCGCCCGCGACATCGTGCTGATGCGGCAGGTCGGGATCAACCCGGTCGTGGTGCATGGCGGCGGACCGATGATCAACGAGATGCTGTCGCGTCTCGGTATCGAATCGACCTTCGTGCGCGGCAAGCGCGTGACTGACAAGGCGACCGTGGACGTGGTCGAAATGGTCCTGACGGGCCTTGTGAACAAGCGCATCGTGCAGGCCATCATGGATGAAGGCGGCCGCGCCGTGGGCCTGTCGGGCAAGGATGACGACCTGATCGTCTGCGAGGCGGACGACCCGGATCTGGGCTGGGTGGGCCGCCCGATCGAGATGAACGTGCAGGTTCTGCGCGACCTGATGGGCGCGGGCATCATCCCCGTCATCGCGCCGGTAGCGACCGGCATGGATCCGGTCGAGACCTACAACGTGAACGGCGACACGGCCGCGGGCGCCATCGCGGGCGCGCTGAAAGCCGACCGCCTGCTGCTGCTGACCAACGTGCCGGGCGTGAAGGGCAAGGACGGCGATGTGCTGACCGCGCTGACGCCCGAGGACGTGCGGGCCATGATCGCGGACGGCACCATCGCAGGGGGCATGATCCCCAAGGTGGAAACCTGTCTCGACGCGCTGGATCGCGGCGTGCGCGGCGTGGTGATCCTGGACGGCACCGTGCCCAATGCCTGCCTGCTGGAGCTATTCACCGAGCATGGTGCGGGCTCTCTCATCAAGTCGGCGGACCTGCCGCCGCGGGGACGCTGAGCCGATGCGGCGGCTGATCCTCATGCGGCATGCCAAGTCCGACTGGCAGCCGGGGGTGGAGGATCACGACCGCCCGCTCAACGGACGCGGGCGCAAATCCGCCACGGCCCTCGGTCGCTGGCTGCGCGAGAAAGGCCATGCGCCGAACGCGGCGGTGGTCTCATCGGCCATGCGGACGGTCGAGACGTTCGGCAGGCTCGACCTCGATTGCGCGGTGCGCACCACGCGGGATCTTTACCTGGCGGATGTGGAGCAGATGCTGGCGGAGCTGCGCAGCGAGACCGCAGAGACCGTTCTTATGCTGGGCCATAACCCGGGCATCGCCTACATGGCCGATCTGTGCGTGACGGAGGCGCCGGATCACCCCCGCTTTCGGGATTATCCGACCTGCGCGACGCTGGTCGCAGAGTTCGATCTGGCCGATTGGGCCGACCTGACGACAGGCACGGGCCGGGTCGTCGATTTCGTGGTCCCGCGCGATCTGATCTGATCGCGCGGAACCGGCGAGGCGCGTTACTGCGCGGTCACCACGGTCATGACGAGATCGCCATCGACGCGGATCGGGCCGTCTTCCTTGGCGCCGAGCGTGTATTCGAAGATGCCGGTCTCCATGCCGCCTGCTTCGGAATGCACCATCAGCATCAGCATGTCGCCCGCGGCGACCTCTTCGGTCAGGATGGCGGCGACATCGGTCGTCTCACCGGCACGGATCGGCGCGTGGCCGACGACGGGGCCGGGCTTCATCTCGCTGTCGGTGCGGTGCACGACCAGCCAGCCGTTTTCCTGCGCCGCAATCATGGATGCGCTGACCACGCCGTTCTCGACGGATTGGTCGGACGCTTCGATGGCCGGCGCCATGGCATGAGCCGCGGCGAAGGCTGCGCCGCCGATGACGGAGAAGAGGGCAGTGGTGAGTGTCAGTCGCATGGAATGTCTCCTTTGCTATGTTGCACTGGAAGACACGGGGCCCCGCGACAGGGAGTTTCAGAAAAACACAAAAAAAGACGCCCGCATTTTGCGATGCGGGCGCCCTTGGTATTTTTCTGACGGAAGCCTCAGTGGCCGAGGATCTGGCTCAGGAACAGCTTCGTCCGCTCGTTCTGCGGATTGTTGAAGAATTCCTCGGGCTCGTTCTGCTCGACGATCTGGCCCTGGTCCATGAAGATCACGCGGTTCGCCACCTGGCGGGCAAAGCCCATCTCGTGGGTGACGCACAGCATGGTCATGCCCTCTTCCGCGAGCTCGACCATCGTGTCGAGCACTTCCTTGATCATCTCCGGATCGAGCGCCGATGTCGGTTCGTCGAAGAGCATGATGCGCGGGCGCATGCAGAGCGAGCGGGCAATCGCCACACGCTGCTGCTGGCCGCCCGACAACTGGCCGGGATACTTGTCCGCCTGTTCGGGGATCTTCACCTTCTCGAGGAAGTGCATCGCCGTTTCCTCGGCCTCTTTCTTGGGCGTCTTGCGCACCCAGATCGGGGCCAGCGTGCAGTTCTCGAGGATCGTGAGATGCGGGAACAGGTTGAAGTGCTGGAACACCATCCCGACCTCGGAACGGATCGCGTCGATGTTCTTGATGTCCGAGGACAAGACCGTCCCGTCCACCTCGATCCGGCCCTTCTGGTGCTCTTCCAGCGCGTTGATGCACCGGATCAGCGTGGACTTGCCCGAGCCCGAGGGCCCCGCGATGACGATCCGTTCTCCGCGATAGACGGTCAGGTCGATGTCGCGCAGCACGTGGAAGGTCCCGTACCACTTGTTCATGCTTTCGATGGAGATCGCGACCTCGTCGGAGACCTTCATTTCGGCTGTCTGGTTCATGTCAGAGCCCTCTTAACGATGATCGGTGGCAAGTTCTTTTTCCAGCCACTGCGAATATTTGGAGATGCCGAAGCAGACGACGAAGAACAGAAGCGCGGCGAAGCCCAGAAGCTCCCAATAGACGCCGTTCCATTCCGTCGAGGCGAGGATCGGACCGCGGATCATGCCCACGAGATCGAACATCGAGATGATCGAGACGAGGGTCGTGTCCTTGAACAGGCCCACCGCCACGTTGACGATGCCCGGGATCGAGATCTTCAGCGCCTGCGGCAGGATGATCAGCCGCATCGCCTGCGGATAATCGAGCCCGAGACTGTCCGCCGCCTCGTACTGGCCCTTGGGCAGGGCCGCGAGCGCGCCGCGGATCACCTCGGCGATATAGGCCGAAGCGAACATGGTGATCATGATCACCACCCGCACGAAGAGGTCGAAATTCGCCCCCGGCGGCAGGAAGTAGGCCAGCACCACCGAGGCCACGAACAGAAGCGTGATCAGCGGCACGCCACGGACGAACTCGATGAAGACCACGCAGATCCACTTGATGATGGGCATGCTGGATTGCCGCCCGAGGGCCAGCGCGATGCCGAACGGGATCGACAGCGACACGCAGACCGTGCCCAGCATCAGGTTCAGCATGAAGCCGCCCATGTTGCGCGACGGCACGGGTTCAAGCGCAAGGAACGTCGATTCCCCGAAGAAGCCCGTGATCCACCACACGACCAGCGCCGCAATGATGCCCCCGAAGAAGCCCATCGCGAAGCTTTGCGATACCAGCTTTTCGTAGACCAGGTAGGCCGCGACGAAGCCCAGCAGCGCGAAGATCGGCACCAGGATCGACCCGCCCCAGATCAGGTAATAGGCGATGAAGGGGTAAAGCCCGGTGAAGATCAGAAGCTGCGCCGGGAAGACCTTGCGGAACAGCACGGGCGCGATGGCGATGAACAGCAGCACGAAGGCCAGTGTCGGACGCCAGTATAGCTCGCTCGGGTACTGGAAGCCGAACAGAAGCTGGTTCCAGCGTTCGCTCAGAACCGCGAAACACCCGCCGACCTGACCTTCGAGGATCTCGCGGCAGGCGCGGATCGAGGGCGCCTCCCAGATCCCGTTGGCAAACCAAGGGAAGACCGAGGTCACCAGCCAGTAGAGGCAGTAGATCGCCACGAGCGTCAGGATCGAGTTCTGCACATTGGCAAAGAGGTTCTCGCGCATCCACTTGATCGCGCCGCGCTCCGCGGCAGGGGGCTCCTGCTGCGGCAGCATGCTCTCGCGCACGAAGCGCACGGAATGGGCATGGGTATCGGCCATCTCAGCGCTCCTTCAGTTTCACGGAGTTGTTGTAGACGTTCATGATCGCCGAAATGGACAGGCTGATCGTCAGGTAGAACGCCATCAGAAGCAGGATGCACTCGATCGCGCGACCTGTCTGGTTCAGCGTGATGCCGCCCAGCGTGCCCGTCAGGTCCATGTAGCCCACGGCAATGGCCAGCGACGAGTTCTTCGTGATGTTGAGGTAATGCGAGATGAGCGGCGGAATGATCACCCGCAGCGCCTGTGGCAGGATCACGAGGTTCATGATCCGACGCGGGCGCAGGCCCAGCGAGGCCGCGGCTTCGGTCTGACCGCGCGAAACGGACAGGATGCCCGCACGCACGTTCTCGGCGATGAAGGCGCCGGTATAGATCGCCAGCGCGAACCACAGCGCGATCAGGCTGCCCAGAATGTTGATCCCGCCGGTGAAGTTGAAGCCGCCCAGCTCGGGATATTCGAGAGAGATGGGCTGCCCCAGCACGAAATAGGCAAGGATCGCGGGCAGGAAGATGATCGCCAGCGTCGGCCAGCCCATGGGCAGAAGCTTACCCGTGTCGTAAAGAAGCTTGGTGGCGTAGCGGCGGTACCAGAACGCCCCGACGATACTGGCCAGGAAGACGAAGACCACGGCCCAGCCGCCCGGCCCGAAGATGGGCTTGGGGATGTAGACGCCGCGATTGGTGAAGGCCACGCTGTCGAACAGCACCATGGAGGCCGCCGCATCCTCGCCCCGGAAATCGCGCGGGGCGGGCATCACCGCGGTCATGACCGTGAAGATGATGATGATCCAGATCAGCACGGGCACGTTGCGGAACGCTTCGACATAGGCCGACATCAGCTTCCGCACGAGCCAGTTCTGCGACAGCCGCGCCACGCCTGCGAAGACGCCGATCACGGTGGCGGTGATACAGGCCAGGAAGGACACCAGAAGCGTGTTCAGCACGCCCACCAGCGCCGCCCGCCAGTGATCCATCTGGTTGTTGTATTCGATCAGCGCCTGGTTGATGTCGTAATTGGCCGGTTCGCGCAGGAAACTGAACGAGATCGACAGACCCGCTTCGCGCAGGTTCTGGACCAGGTTCGAGCCGAGATAGGCGAACAGCGCGGCCACGCAGACCAGCGCGATGAATTGGAACGTATAGCCTCGATACCGCGTGTCGTTCAGCAGCATGGACGGCTTGAACGCGCTCTGCGGGGGATCGCTGAGTGTCGTCATGAGGGGTATCCCTGGGGCTTCCCCGACCGGATATGCCGCCCGGTTGATCCGGTGCTGACAGGTCTGGGGCGGTTATCTTTTTCGAGTGATCTTGGGTCTTGAAGGGAAAAGGGCGCGGGCTGTGATGCCCGCGCCCTCCCGAACCGCGACTTAGCGGAAGGGCGGTGCGTAGAGCAGGCCGCCTTCGGTCCACTGCGCGTTCAGGCCGCGCGACAGGCCGATCGGGGTGCTCTCACCGATGTTCTTGGCAAACAGCTCGCCGTAGTTGCCGCCCGCGGCAATCGCGCGCTTGGCCCAGTCGGCGTCGAGGCCGAACATCGCGCCGAGGTTGCCTTCGGTGCCGAGGATACGCTTGACCTCGGGGTTACCGTTAGCGGCCATCTCGTCGATATTGGCCGAGGTGATGCCGTACTCTTCCGCCGCGATCAGGGCGTTGAGGGTCCAGCGCACGATGTCGCCCCAGTCGTTGTCGCCGTGACGGACGAGCGGGCCGAGCGGCTCTTTCGAGATGATCTCGGGCAGAACGACGTGATCCGCGGGCGCCTCGAAGGCGGCACGGGTCGCGGCAAGGCCCGACGCGTCGGTGGTGTACACGTCACAGGCGCCCGCCAGGTACTGCTGCTGGGCTTCCGCGTTGGTCTCGATCGGGACCGGCGTGTATTCCATGTTGTTGTTGCGGAAGTAGTCCGCGAGGTTCAGCTCGGTCGTGGTGCCGGTCTGGATGCAGACCGTCGCGCCGTTGAGCTCGGTCGCCGAGGACACGCCCAGCGCCTTGGGCACCATGAAGCCCTGACCGTCATAGTAGTTCACGCCGACGAATTCGAACTTCAGGTCCACATCGCGCGAGAAGGTCCAGGTGGTGTTCCGTGCGAGCATGTCGATCTCGCCCGAGGCCAGCGCGGTGAAGCGCGTCTTGCCGGTCGTGGGCACGAATTCGACAGCGGTCGGATCGCCGAGGACAGCGGCGGCAACGGCACGGCAGACGCCGACATCGAAGCCTTCCCACTCACCGTTCGCATCGGGCGCGGCGAAGCCGACGAGACCCGTGGTCACACCGCAGTTGAGCGTGCCGCGTTCGGTCACCGCCTCCAGCGTTTGGGCGCCAGCGGCACCGGCCGACAGGCCAGCGGCGGTCAACGCACCGAGAATTACGGTCTTTTTCATATTTACCTCTTCCTGTTTTCCGCCACTCTTCGGGCGGCGTCTGCATCCCTTAGCAGGACACGTTTTAGGCGTCGTCCGCGCGAATTGTCGCTTGGACGTGCGCAACTGTGGTCGGATTTCGCGCAAGAGGTCAACCCAAAGCGCCTTCAAAACAAGCGCTGCACAGGATTTGATCACCCGGTGACCAGAGGCTCCGCAGGCTGCCCCCGCGACAGGCGCCAGACGCGCACCGCATCGAGGAACGCGCGCCGCTTGATCTCGGCCAGCTCGGCGGCTTCCTCGTCCGCGCCCCAAAGCTCGGCCTGATATTCCTCGTCGAGCCGGGAAGCGGACCAGAGCGCGTCGGGCGCGAAATCCTCGGTCGCGGCGAATCCCAGCACGAGCGAGCCGGTCAGGGACACCAGATCGTGAAAGGCCGCGAGGCCGAACGCATCCATCGCATGAACCCTCTCGGTCAGGCGGGCCAACGCCGCGGGGTCCTGGGCGGCATGGATGATTCCGGTGCGCGGCAAAAGCCGCGCCCCCAGCCGCTCGGCCGCCCAGTCGAGATAGGGATCCCAGATCTCGGCCTGGCGTGCGACCAGATCGGCGGGCGCATCGGCGCGGTAGCACAGCAGATCGCTGTCACCGTAGGCCGCCAGCATCTCGGCCACCTCGCCATGCTGGTGACGCACCTTGTCGATGGCCGCATTGGCGCTGCGGGTGACGGGCATCGTCGTTGGATCGACGCTGTCTTCCTGCGCATCCCATTCCGCGGCGATCGCCGCGGCGAAGACGTCATGGGGCACGATCAGAGCGGCCTTGGCCGGTGTGCGGATCGGTCGCGCATCGAGCAGCACACGCCATCCGTCTTCCGTCTTCTCGGTGCGCGCCTCGCTCCAGAAGCGCTTCATCGCCCATCCGCTCATGTCTCGCCCCATATGTCCCGCAGCAGCGCAGGCAGCGCCGCGATGTCGTCGATCAGATGATGCGCGTCAGCCAGACGCGCGGCCGGGTGATAGCCCCAAGTCACGCCGATGGCCACCAGCCCCGCGGCGCGGGCCATGGCCATGTCGAACTCGGTATCGCCGATCATCACCGCATGCTGGGCCGCGACCCCGGTTTCGGACAGAGCGGCCTGAAGCATCGCGGGATGCGGCTTCGAGGGATGATGGTCCGAGACCTGTTCGGTGACGAACCGCCCGCGCAGCCCGTGCCCGTCCAGCAGCGCATCGAGGCCGCGGCGCGACTTGCCGGTGGCAATCCCCGACAGCCAATGCGGCACCGCATGGATCCGATCCAGCGTCTCGCGCACGCCCGGGAAAAGCGGCGAGCCTTCGGCGGCACCGACGGTCCGGCGGCGCGCGGCATAGCTGTCCTTGTAGGCCGCGACCATCGCCGCGCGCGTCGCGCCCGGATGATCCGGGGCCAGCACCGCCATGGCTTCGGGCAGCGACAGCCCTACAATGCCCAGAACGGCATCGCGCGCAGGCTCAGGCAGATCGACCGAGGCGAAGGCCGCAGCCATCGCGGCGCAGATATCGGCCTGGCTATCCACCAGCGTGCCGTCCACGTCGAAGACGACGAGCTTCAGATCGCCGCTCATCGCAGCTTCTCGAACGGGTCTTCGGCGGCGAAGCTTTCCTCCCATCCTAGGGTTTCCCAGCTTTCCGCCATGTGCTTGGGCAGGGGCGCGTGGATCACCACGGGCTTGCCCGTGACCGGATGCACGAAGCCCATCGTGCGGGCATGCAGGTGCAGCTTGCGGCTGATGATCCCGCCCAGCTGCGCGCCCCAGCCATCGCCCAGGTTTTCCTGCCCCGAGCCGCCATATTTGCCGTCGCCGATGATCGGATGGCCGATCTCGGCCATATGCGCGCGCAGCTGGTGGGTGCGGCCGGTGATGGGCTCCATCGCGACCCAGGCGGCGCGGCTCGCCACGCGGTAAAGCGTGGCATAAAGCGTATGCGCGCGCTTCGCGCCGGGCGTGGTGTCCATGTCGGCGGGATGCACCGCATGCATCTTCTCGCCTTCGCCGCCCTTGCCGTGACCGGGCGCCTTCACCAGACCGAAGCGGATCTCGCCCAGATAAGGCGTCGGCACGCCCGCGACGAGCGCCCAGTAGATCTTGCGCGTCTCCTTGTGGCGGATCGCGGTGCTGAGATCCTTGGCAACGGCCCGGCTGCGCGCCAGCAGCAGCACGCCCGACGTGTCCTTGTCGAGCCGGTGCACGAGCCGCGGTTTCTCATCGAGGCCGAAGGTCAGCGCCTCAGAGAGCCCGTCCACATGCTTGGTCTGTTTCGATCCGCCCTGCGTCGGCAGGCCCGGCGGCTTGTTCAGCGCGATGATGTGATCGTCCCGCCAGATCACGCAGTCGCGGATCATCTGCGCATCCGCGTCAGAGACCTTGGGCTTGGGCTGGGAGGCCACCGCGCCCGGCTCCGGGATCGGCGGAATACGCACTTCCTGACCGGTCTGAAGCCGGTGATTGGCCTTCACCCGCCCGCCATCGACGCGCAATTCGCCCTTGCGGCACATCTTCTCGATCCGGCCCTGGGCCAGATGCGGAAAGAGCCGCTTCAGCCAGCGGTCGAGCCGCTGATCCGTGTCGCCGGGGCCGATGGTCAGGGTCTGGACGCCGCTCATTGCGCAAAGCTCCGTGCAAGGAAAAGGCCCGCAGCCAGCGCCGCGAGCGACAAAAGGACCGAGGCCGCCACATAGGCGGCCGCCGTCCCGATGGCGCCGCGTTCATAGAGCGTGACCGCATCGAGCGAGAAAGCCGAAAAGGTCGTGAACCCGCCCAGAAGCCCGGTCATCAGGAAGGGCGAAAACCGCGTCCCGCCCAGATGCGCAAGCGCCACGACCAGCACGCCCATCAGGAAAGAGCCCGCGATATTGACCGTCAGCGTCCCCCAGGGAAAGCCGTGCCCCATCACGCGCAAGGCCGCGAGGCCCGTCAGATACCGGGCCACGGCGCCCAGCGCACCGCCAAGCGCCACCTGAAGAAGCGTTGTCATCATGGCGCGCGCATCGCCCCCCGCCACGAAATTGTCAAGCGGCGGGGGCCCTGGCGGGCATTCCCTCTGCCCCGGCGGCGGACTATCTTCGCGTCCAAGACAGGGAGAATACCATGCTTACACGTCGTCACATGCTTCAGGGACTTGCCGCCAGCACCGCGATGGGCGCCCTGCCCATGCCTGCGCGCGCAGATTTCCCGCTGCTCGACATGGCGCCGTCACAGGCGCAGATCGGACCGGGCGACATGGCGCCCACGGATCTGTGGACCTTCAACGGCAGCTTTCCGGGCACCGAGATCCGCTACACCCAAGGTGACCGGTTCCAGTGGCGGGCGCTCAACAATCTCAGCCAGCCCACCGCGGTGCATTGGCACGGCATTCGGATCGAGAACGCGATGGACGGCGTGCCGGGCGTGACGCAGGATCCGATCCCGCTTGGCGGCAGTTTCGACTATGACTTCGCGCTGCCCGATGCGGGCACGCATTGGTACCATTCCCACGCGCAGAGCGTCGAACAGGTGGAACGCGGGCTTTACGGCGCCCTGATCGTGGAAGAACCGGACGCGCCGGACGTGGACCGCGACCTGACGCTGGTGATCGACGATATCCGGCTGGGCCGCGATGCGCAGATCACCGCGGATTTCGACAACCTGCATGACCGCGCGCATGCGGGCCGGATCGGCAACGTGGTGCTGACGAACGGCGCGCCTGTCGCGCGCTACGAGGTCGCGCGCAATTCCCGCCTGCGGCTTCGGATCATTAACGCGGCCAATGCGCGGATCTTCACGCTGGGGCTGATGGGGCTTGAGGGCTGGGTGATGGCCTATGACGGGATGCCGCTGGCGGAGCCCGAAAAGGTCGTGGACCCGCTGACCGTGGCACCTGCCCAGCGCGTCGATCTCTTCGTGGACGTGACCGCCGAAGAGTCGGAAGCCTTCCTTCTGCATTTCGACCGCACCGGCGGCTATGCGCAGGCCAGCTTCACCGTCACGCCCGGCGCGCGCGCCCGGCGCGATGCGCCCGATGCCCTGCCACCCAATCCCGAT
>CAZTEV010000044.1:0-15684 GCA_964612785.1 uncultured Roseivivax sp.
GGTTTCTGGAAGGCGGCGTTCTGCGACAGCCTGATCGAGGATCGCGCGGTCTGACAGACGGCAGCTTCCGCTTCTGACACAAAGGCCCCCGCGCGGGGCCTTTTTCATGCCGTTCGCCCGGATCGATCCGGGTCAGACGTTGACACCCGTGCCCTGCAGCACGCCATGCTCCATCGCGTACCGCGTCAGCCCGGCGGTCGAGGATATGCCCAGCTTGCGCTTGATGTTCTTGCGATGCGTCTCGACGGTGCGCACGGAGATATCGAGCGCGTTCGCCACTTCCTTGTTCGATTTGCCCTGCGCCAGTTGCAGCAGGATCGTCTGCTCGCGCGTGGTCAGCGCCTCGCGCCCCTCCGCATCGTCCTGGGGGGCAAGCGCGCCCTCGGCCCCGGTGCAGAGATACCGAGCGCCGGCATGGACGCGGTCGATGGCGTTCTTGATCTCTTCGGTGGGCACGTCCTTGAGCACATAGCCCATGGCGCCGTGGCGAAGCGCGGTGCGGATATATTCGGGGCTGTCATGCATCGACAGGATCAGGATGCGCGTCTCGGGGCGGCGTTCGAGGATGATCTCGGTCGCCGACAGGCCCGAGAGGCCCGGCATGTTGAGATCCATCAGGATCACGTCGGGGGCTAGCTCGTGCAGGCGGTCGATCATCTCCTGCGCGCAGGAGAGCGTCGCGCGCACGTCGATATCGTCATAGGTCTCGAGGATCGCGGTGATGCCATCGGCCACCATGGGATGATCGTCGACGACGACGACGCGGACGGGCTCGGTCATGCGGAGGTCCTTTGCGGCTGAGGGGCTGCGGGCGGCGTCTCAAGGCCGGCCGCGCGCGCCAGGCTGGGTTCGGGCGGCAGCAGATGGGTCAGCGGCACCTGCGCCGTGATCTCCGTGCCCGCACGAGAGGAGTGGATGCGGAGCGTGCCGCCCAGCTGATCCATGCGTTCCTGCATGTTGCGCAGTCCGATGCCCCGACCCGCGCCCTGTTCGCCGCCTTCGGGCAGGCCCACGCCGTCATCGGTGATGCGCAGCGTCGCCCCGCCCCTATGGCCGCGCAGATCGACGCCCACACGGGACGCCCCCGAGTGGCGCTCGATATTGGTCAGCGCCTCCTGGGCGATGCGGTAGAGCGCGATCTTCGCCTCCTGGTCGAGCCGGTTGCGGAACACCACCGTTTCGAAATCGACGCGGATGCCGGTGCGGGCGGTGAAATCCTCGCACAGGGCCTTCAGCGCGGGGCCGAGGCCCAGATCGTCCAGCACGCCGGGGCGGAGGTCGCGGCTGATGCGCCGCACCTCCTGGATCGCACCCGACAGATGCGCCACGCCCTGATCGAGCGTCTGCGCCGCGCGCGGATCGCCCGCCTGCACGCGCCTGCGCGCCATGTCGAGCGCGTATTTCACGCCAACAAGGATCTGGCTGATCCCGTCATGCAATTCCCGCGCCACCCGGCCGCGTTCCTCTTCCTGGGTGTCGAGGACGCGTTGCGTCAGCTCGCGCAGGCGGGCATCGGCCTGACGGCGTTCGCGCAGGTTCAGCACCATACCCGAGGCGAAGACCAGAAGCAGCGCCAGCAGCGTGATCGCGCCGATATAGACGAAGGTCCGTTGGATCCGGCGCTGCACCTCGGCGCGGGCGGCGGCCACGGTTTCGATCACGTCGTCGATGAAGACGCCGGTGCCCACCGCCCATTGCCAGGACGGAAAGGAGGTGACGTAGGAGATCATCCGCGCCTCCTCGCCGGTCGAGGGTTTGGGCCAGAGATATTCGTGATACCCGGCGCCCGAGCGGGCAATGCGAATGAGCGCATCGGTGACGGGCGTGCCCTCGCTGTCCGCAAGTCCCGACCAGTTGCGCCCGATCATGTCGGTCTGGCGCGGCGAGACGAGGTTGGTGCCGTCGTAATCGTAGACGAAGAAGAAGCCCTCATCGCCATAGATCATCGCGGCGAGGATCTGCATCACCTGCTTCTTTGCGTCCTCGTCGTCGGGGGCCGCCGAGCCGTAGATGAAGTAGAAGCCGTTGCGGGCCTGGGTGACGTAATTCTTCAGCTCGGCCTTCTTGGCCTCGATCAGCTGCGTCTCGAGGCTGCGGATCTCGCCCTCGGCCAGCATGCGCGATTGATGCGCGACCAGAAGCGCAATCGCCGAGACCGCCAGGATGAGCGGCATTGCGGCCAGAAGAAACAGCTTCTGGCTGTAGCGCAGGCTGATGCGGCGGGCGATCCTCCTCATGGACGATCCCTAGCGCGGAAGGCTCCGGCTTGGAAAGATCCATTCGGCGCACTGGCCTTGGTCGCGGCGATTGGGCAGGGTGGGCGCAGGAGGAGGCGACACATGATCCTGAGCGACACGATCTGCGCCCTGGGCGAGGGCGCGCTGTGGCATCCCGAGGAAGAGGCCCTCTACTGGGTCGATATCCGCGGCAAGCGGCTTTACCGCCATGACGGGCGGCGGCAGCAGCGCTGGGCGTTCGATCTTCATATCTCGGCGCTTGGCTGGATCGACACGGGCCGCCTGCTTGTCTCGGGCGAAGCGGGGCTGTTCACCTTCGACACCGATACCGGTGCGCAGGAGGTGGTGGCCGAGATCGAGGCCGACCGGCCCGAGATGCGCTCGAACGACGGACGTGCCGATCCCTGGGGCGGGTTCTGGGCATCGAGCATGCGCAAGGACGAGACCGGGCAGGAGGGGGCGATCTACCGCTTTTACAAAGGCGAGGTGGTGCGCCTCTACGAGAGGTTCGCGATCCCCAACGCCATCTCCTTCGCCCCGGGCGGCGCCTATGCCTATTTCTGCGACACCGCGGCCCAGGTGATCCGCCGCGTCGCGCTGGACGGCGAGGGCTGGCCCGCGGGCGACCCGGTGGATTTCGTCGACCTGCGCGATGAGGGGCTCAATCCCGACGGGGCCGTGGTGGACAGTCAGGGGAACCTGTGGAACGCGCAATACGGCGCGGGGCGGGTGGCCTGCTATGCGCCCGACGGCGCGTTCATGACCGCGATCGGACTGCCTGCGGGGCAGGTGACCTGCCCGGCCTTCGGCGGGCGGGATCTGTCGATGCTCTACGTGACGTCTGCGGCGCATGGGGCGGCGGAGAATGACCGGCTGGGCGGCGCGACTTTCGCGGTGCCGACGGGGTTCAAAGGGCAGCGGGCGCATCGGGTGGTGGTTTGAGGGCCTCCCGTTGCGGGTTCGCTAGGGACCAAGTGCGCGAAGCATGGCGTCGTCGAGGCCGCTTCCTGGGTGCTGACGTTGAACGCCTGCCCGCGGGGTGGCGCCGCAGCGGTGGAGCGGGGGCGCTTTATTGTGCCACCCCGCCGCTCAGTCCGAGCCGTGTGCTGACGTCGACAAAGCGCCAGCCCGGCGGGGCGGGCAGGCGCTGGCGCGGCGGCCGCAAGCGGCCTTGTTCCGCGCCTTGGGGCCTTGGTGTCAGCGGCGGGAATGCAGCGGGTCTTTAGGGCACTGGCCTCGAACGCCTGCCCGCGGGGTGGCGCTGCACGGGCTGAGGGTGGGTGCTTTATGGTGAAAACCCGCCGCTTGGTCCGAGCCGCGCACTGGCGTCGACAAAGCGCCAGCCCGGGGGGCGGGCAGGCGCTGGCGCGGCGGCTGCAAGCAGCCTTGTTCCGCGCCTTGGGAACTTGGCTCGGATGTTGGATTATGTCCGGCGTAACCGGGGCACTGAGACGAACGCCGGCCCCTCTGACGGCCAGGGGCTGGCGCGGCGGTAGCAAGCAGCCTCAACCCGCGCCTTTTCCGCTCTGCCCTGACAAACTGCAGGCTCACCCCTTCCGGGTAAACACCAGCGCCATCGAATCCTTCAGGACAATCGGCCCCGACACGTAATCCGCGCCGATCCCCGGCGAGCGCAGAACGCACTCCCAGCCGAAGCCCTCCGTGCCCGGAATGCCCAGCCGCAACGGGTCGATATCCGTCGTGGGCTTGCCTTCCATGTGCAGCACGGTGAAGACCTGCTCACCATCGGGGCCATGCCGGAGCGCGGTGAAGACGGTCCGTCCGTCAAGCGGCTCAAGATAGCCGAAATGGTCTTTCGGCCCGTAATTTTCGCGCAGCCAGGGGCGTGCCTGACGGAACTTCCGCAGGCCCAGCGTATAGTCGCATTGCACCGGATCGAGGCTGCCCAGCGAATGGGTGATGTTGCAATAGGCATGCATGTCATCCATCCAGGCGCGCGCGATCTCCTTCAGGCTCTCGACCGTGTAGACGGGCCCCGCAAGCTTGGGCTCGGTGGTGTTCAGAAGCCGCGCGATGTCTTCGAGATCGTAATCCGTGACCTCGACCAGCGCGGGCAGGAATTTCAGGAAGCGCGAGAGATCCTCGCGCGTCTCGTAGCCCAGCTCTTTCAGGCGGGTGAAGTTGCCCGGAATCGAATAGGAATATTCGTTGATCTGCCAGTTGAGCGAGATCGCCTCTTCGGCCACGACCTTGACGCCATACTTGTCGTCCTGATTGCGCACGAAGCCCCAGGAGGCCCGCGCCATGGCGTTGAGGAAATCCATCGGCACGCCCGGCAGCGCCACATAGGTCAGCGTGTGCACGGCGGGGTTGTCATAGGCCTTGTCGAGGATCTCCATCTTGGTGTTCCCAAGACGGGTGTTGATGTTCATCTTCGGGCTGACCTGCGTGCCCCGGCGCAGCGTGTCGTGATTCGAGGTGCCCGAGATCCAGTTCGCCCCGACCTCCAGGCATTCGCGGATACGCCAGTACTTGCCCAGCCAGAACGTGTAGAGAAACGGCGTGTTATGGGCGAAGGTCAGCGGCCCCCACTGGAACACGTCGTCGTCGCGCTGACCCTCGATGACCGAGCGGTAGGTCGAGGACAGCTCCCAATCCTCCTCGGGCCAGGGGCGGCCATCCTCGAAAATGAACCAGGGGCGATATTCGGTGCCCGCGGCCTCCTGGACGATATCGGACATGCTTTGCAGATAATCGTCGTCGTGGCGCATGACCTGCGCCGAGGCATCCCAATACTTGAAGTCCTGCGCGCCATCGACGCGCACGCCATCGGCCCCGAAATTCACCTTGCGGCGCTGCATCTCCAGCAGGATCGCGCGCACGGCGGGGTTCTGATAATCGAGGTTCTGCCCGTACATGTTGGGGCCCGCGAAGAAATGCCCGTTCAGCACGCGCAGGCCCTGATTGTCGGAATGGCCATAAACCACATCGAAGACGAGCTTCTTGGGCCGGTTCGGGAAATTGTGCAAAGCTGCGGCCAGATCCACGAGCTCGTCGGGGCGGCCCGTCTCCAGCAGGACCGGGTTCACCCCGGCCATGCCCGCGATGACGTTGTCATACCCCCAGTTCGTCGTGTCCGGACGCAGAAGCGACACCGCGACCGCATCGGCGTCGCTGCCGCTTTCGGTCCAGAAATCGGGGCCGGTCTCATACACCGTGGTGGGCTCCACGGGCAGAAGCTGCACGCCCTCGTAGCCTGCGAAGATCTGATCGGCGGGCTCCAGCGGCAGATCCGCCTCGATCCGCGCGGCGATCCGTTCGAATTGCCGTGTCAGCGCCGCGATGGTGCCGCCTGCGGTGGCGGTCGGCACATGGATCTGCAGGATGTTGGAAACGGGGCCGAACTTGTGCGGGCTGTCGCCTTTCAACGCCTCCCAATAGGCGCGGTCGCCGCGGGCAGCCAGCATGCCCTCGACATCGTATAGCTCGGCCGGGGCCATCGCGCCGAAGGGCAGGGACATGGCCAGCGGGTCGAGGATGCGGTGCCAGTTTTCTTCGGCATCGCGCCAGCAGAGCGCGTAGAAATCCCCGATCTCCTCGCGCGATCCGGCCTTCATGCCCGAGACGACAGCGAAGCAATGCGCCTCGGTGCGGATGACGGGCACATAGACCCGCTCGAATGTCAGTTCCTGATGCGCGCGGGTGAGGTCGAGCGGCGATGTGGGCGCCAGGATCTCGAGGAAGATATCCCCCGAAGGCACCCGCGCATCCTGCAATTCCGGCACCCAGAAGCCGAAATGCGCGCGCCCGTCGGCGTCGATCTGCCCGCCGAGGCCCCGCGCGATGGCGCGTTCGGCGTCGAACCGGGTTTCGGCGGTCATCAGAGTCTTTTCGCAGGCCTCGGCGCGGGCCTCGGCTGCGGCCTCTTCGAATACGATACGATCTTTAAGCGCCACACGCGCCTCCCGATAGCTTTTAGGTGGTCACGTCGGGGCCGTCGCGGCCCGTGCGCGCCTTGATGTCGGCGAGCGCCTCTGCGGCGGCGATGACGGGGGCCAGCGCCTCCTGCGGGTCGAGGTCGAGCTTGTCGGGATCGGTCTCGGCCCGTTCGAGATAGACGCGCAGGGTGGCGCCTGCCGTGCCGGTGCCCGACAGCCGGAACACCATGCGCGCGCCGCCCGAAAGCGTGACGCGCAGGCCCTGGCCGTCCGCGCGGGAGCCGTCGACCGGATCGTCATAGGCGAACTCGTCCGCCGCCTCGACCGTGAGGCCCGCAGCCTCGGTGCCGGGCAGGGAGGCCAGGCGCCCGCGCAGGTCCGACATCAGCCCTTCCGCGGCCTTCGCGTCCACATCCTCGTAATCGTGGCGGGTGTAGTAATTGCGCCCGTAGGTCGCCCAATGCTCGGCCATCAGTTCCGCGACCGAAATCTTTTTCTCGGCCAGGATATTGAGCCAGAATAGCACCGCCCAGAGCCCGTCCTTTTCGCGCACATGGTCCGATCCGGTGCCGGCGCTTTCCTCGCCGCAGATGGTGGCGCGGCCCGCATCGAGCAGGTTGCCGAAGAACTTCCAGCCCGTAGGCGTCTCGTAGCAATCGACGCCGAGGCGCAGCGCCACGCGGTCGAGCGCGCGGGAGGTCGGCATGGAGCGCGCCACGCCCTTGAGGCCGCCCTTGTAAGCGGGCGCCAGCGTGGCATTGGCGGCCAGCACAGCGACACTGTCCGAGGGCGTGACGTAGCAGCCCTTGCCCACGATCATATTGCGGTCGCCATCGCCATCCGAGGCCGCGCCGAAATCGGGGCCGTCCTCGGAATACATCTCATCCATGAGCGCCTTGGCCCAGATCGGATTCGGGTCGGGATGACCGCCGCCGAAATCAGGATCGGGGGTGCCGTTGACGACCGTGCCCTCCGCCGCACCCAGTGCGCCTTCCAGGATCGCCTTGGCATAGGGGCCCGTGACCGCGTGCATCGCATCGAAGCGCATGGTGAACCCGCCCGAAAAAAGCGCGCGGATCGCGTCGAAATCGAAGATCTTTTCCATCATCGCGGCGTAATCGGCCACGGGGTCGACCACTTCGACCTCGGTCTCGCCCAGCTGGACGCTGCCAGGCTGCGACAGGTCGAGATCCTGCGTCTCGGCGATGAAATAGCGGATGCAGGATTGCGTCGCGAGGTGGATTTTGGCGGTGATGCTTTCCGGGGCGGGGCCACCATTTGCGGTGTTGAATTTCACCCCGAAATCGCCGCCCGCGCCGCCGGGATTGTGCGAGGCGGACAGAATGATGCCGCCATCGGCCCCGCGCGTGCGGATGAGGTTCGAGGCGGCGGGCGTCGACAGGATCGCGTTCTGCCCGACGATCACCTTGGCCGCCCCCGAGGCCGCGGCCATGCGCAGCACGACCTGCGCCGCCCGGTCGTTGAAATAGCGGCCATCCCCGCCGAGAACGAGCGTCTTGCCCTTCAGCCCGCCGATCCCGTCGAAGATCGATTGCACGAAATTCTCGAGGTAATGCGGCTCCATGAAGGTGCGCGTCTTCTTGCGCAGACCCGAAGTGCCGGGCTTTTGCCCGTCGATGGGACGGGTGTCGACAGTGATGATCTCCATATCGTCTTTCCTCCTTCGGAGTGGGGACGGGTTCCGTCACGGCTTGGCGTCCAAGCATGCGGCTTCGGCCCGGAATGACAAGGGCTTCGGTCCGGGAAATGCCCGTCAGCCGGGCTTTTCCGCGAGAACGAAAGCAAGTGTCGCAGGACCGTGCAATTGCGCAACGGATCCCGCCTCTGTGGGATCTGCTTCGGGATGCGCGCTGTCGATATGGCGCATCCAGACGCGGCCTTCGGGCGGATCGGGCAGGGTCACATCGACCGCGCCGCCTGCGTTGAACACCAGATACAGCGCCTCTTCCCGCTGGGCGTAGGGCGGTGTGCCGGAGGCCATGCGCATCTCGGCGCACACGATGGCGCGGCCCGGATCCTCCCAATCGGCATCCTGCATCTCCGCGCCGTCCTCGCGCCACCAGAAAAGATCGGGAATACTGTCGACGATGCGTTCGCGCGCATGCAGGAACCGCTTCTGCCGCAGGATCGGATGGGCCTTGCGGAAGGCGATGAGACGCTTGGTAAATGCGTGCAGGTCGCGGTCGCACTTCCCCCAGTTCAGCCAGCCCGTTGCGTTGTCCTGGCAATAGGCGTTGTTGTTGCCGCCCTGGCTGTTGCCGAACTCGTCGCCCGCCAGCAGCATCGGGGTGCCTTGGCTCAGCATCAGCGTCGCCAGCATGTTGCGTTGGCGGAGCGCGCGGTCGGCGGTGATGTCGGGATCGTCGGTCGGCCCCTCGATGCCGAAATTGTCGGAATAATTCTCGCCATGGCCATCGCGATTGTCCTCGCCATTGGCCTCGTTGTGGCGCTCCACATAGGAGACGGTGTCCGCCAGCGTATAGCCGTCATGGGCGGTGATCAGGTTCACGCTTGCGGTGGCGGGCCTGCCGGAATGGTCGAATTGCTGGGCCGATCCGGTGATGCGCGTGGCAAGCTCGGGCGTCATGCCCGCATCGCCCCGCCAGAACCGGCGCACGCCGTCGCGATACTTGTCGTTCCACTCGGAAAAGGGCGGCGGGAAGGCGCCCACCTGGTAGCCGCCCGGGCCGATATCCCAGGGCTCGGCCACCAGTTTCACCCGGCTCAGGACCGGATCCTGTCGTGCGGCATCGAAGAAGGCCGCACCCGGATCGAAGCCGTCCTTCGTCCGCCCGAGCGTCGCGCAGAGATCGAAGCGGAAGCCGTCGATCTGGTAGGTCTCGACCCAGTAGCGCAGGCTGTCCATCACCATGCGCATGACCATCGGGTGTTCGATATTGATCGTGTTCCCGGTGCCGGTGTCGTTGATGTAGTAGCGCTTGTCCTCGGCCAGCCGGTAATAAGCGGCATTGTCGAGCCCGCGGAAGCACAGGGTCGGGCCCAGGTGATCGGCCTCTCCGGTGTGGTTGTAGACCACGTCGAGCCAGACCTCGATACCCGCCGCATGCAGCCGCGCCACGGCGTGCTGCATTTCGCGGATCCCGCCCTCGGAGAGGTAGCGGGGATCTGGGGCGAAGAAGCCTATGGACTGGTAGCCCCAGTAATTCACCAGCCCCTTGTCCACCAGAAAGCGGTCGTTGATGAAGGCATGCACCGGCAGAAGCTCGACGGCCGTGATGCCCAGATCGGTCAGGTAGTCGATCATCGCATCGGAGGCGAGCGCGAGCGCACCGCCCTTGGGTTCCGCACCGGGAAATTCCTGCGTCAGGCCCTTCAGATGCGCCTCGTAGACGATGGTTTCCTCCATCGGCGTGTCGGGCGGGCGCGTCTCGCCCCAGGCAAAGCTCGGATCCTCCACCACGCAGCGCGGCATGTAGGGTGCGCTGTCGCGCGTGTCGAAGGACAGGTCTTCCTGCTTGTGCCCCGGCGTGAAGCCGTAAAGCGCATCGTGCCATTTAGGATGGCCCGTCAGGCGCTTGGCATAGGGGTCGATCAAGAGTTTGTTCACGTTGAAGCGGTGGCCCGCCTCGGGCGCATAGGGGCCATCGGCGCGCAGCCCGTAATGCTGGCCCGGGCGCACGCCCGGCAGGTAGCCGTGCCAGACATCGCCATCGCGTTCCATCAGCCGGATGCGGCGGGTCTCGGTCTGGCCGTCCTCGGAGAAGAGGCAGACATACATGGCGGTCGCGTGCTGTGAGAAGACGGCGAAATTCGTGCCGTCACCATCGAAGGTGGCGCCAAGCGGCGCCGCTTTGCCCGGGGCGGGCGCTGGAACAGGGGTCATTTGGACGCTGCTATGTCCTTGTAGAGCGCGGCATAGGCGCGGGCCGAGGCATCCCAGCTTACATCCTGTGCCATCGCGTTCTTCATCATGCGCATCCATACATCACGGTCGCGCCAAAGGCCATGTAGCCGCGCGAAGGCGCCTGCCAATGCCGATGACGTCACCGGATGAAATTGCAGGCCGGTCGCCACGCCCGCGCCCAAAGCGGCCGGGTTCGCGTCGATGACCGTATCATTGAGCCCGCCGGTGCGCGCCACCAGCGGCAGCGTGCCGTGCGACAGGCCGTAAAGCTGGGTCAGGCCGCAGGGCTCGAACCGCGATGGCACGAGGATCGCATCGCCTCCGGCCATCATCCGCTTCGACAATGCCTCGTCATAGCCGATCCGAACGGCCACGCCCTCATGGAAGGCCGCGCGGCGGAACGCGGCCTCGAGATCCGGATCGCCCGAGCCCAGAAGCGCCAGCTGGCCGCCGTGATCGACCAAAGCGGGCAGCGCCTCGAGCAACACATCGAGGCCCTTCTGATGGCTCAGCCGCGAGACCAGAACGCAAAGCGGGCCGTCCCAGTCGGGCAGGCCGCACTCCTTGCGCAGCGCCGCCTTGTGGCGGGCCTTGCCGCGCGGCGTCTTGTAGGGCGGCGCCCAGGCGTCGGTGTCGATGCCGTTCAGGATGCCCGACAAATCGCCGCGCCGCGCGGTCAGGATGCCTTCCATGCCCATGCCGAACTCGGGCGTCTGCAGCTCCTCGGCATAGGTGGGGCTGACCGTGGCAATCCGGTCCGAGCCCGTCAGCGCCGCCTTCAGCGCGGAAATCTGACCCCAATATTCGAACCCCGCCTCCGAGAAATCCTCAAGCGGGAGTGCCATCGCCGACAGCATGGAGGCGGGCGCCATGCCCTGAAACGCGATATTGTGGATCGAGATCAGCGTGCCCACCCGCGCCGCGGCCCCCATCTGGCGCAGATAGACGGGGGCCAGCCCCGCCTGCCAATCGTGCATGTGCAGGATGTCCGGGGACCACCCGTCGATGCCTTCGGCCGCCAGTTGCGCGGCCACATACGACAGCGCGGCAAAGCGCACCGGGTTGTCGGGCCAGTCATGGCCGCTTTCGTCCAGATATGGCCCGCCCGCGCGGTCGAAAAGATGCGGCGCGTCGAGCGCGTAGAGTACCGTCTCGCCCAAAGCGCCTTCGATGAGGCGGGCCGGACCGCCGAAGAGATGCCCCAGATCGCGGGACGTGGCCTCGGGCATCTGCGCCTTAACCGCCCGGTAGGCCGGGATCAACGTGCGCATCTCGACGCCCAGCGGCGCCAGCGCGCCGGGCAGGGCGCCCGCCACATCCGCAAGCCCGCCGGTCTTGACCAGCGGCACGCATTCCGACGCGACCGAGAGGACCTTCATTCGAATGCTGCCGCCCGCGCTTCGAGCATCTTGCGGGTAATGAGCGTCACGCCGCCCTCTGAGACGCGGAACCACTTGGCGTCCTCCTCCGGATCCTCACCCACGACGAGGCCCTCGGGGATCTTCACGCCCCGGTCGATCACCACATTCGTCAGCCGCGCATTCCGCGCGACATAGACGTAGGGCAGCACCACGGCGCGATTGAGCGAGGCATAGGAATTGGTGTGCACTTGCGTGAAGAGAAGCGACTCGCGGATCTCGCTGCCCGAGATGATGCAGCCGCCCGAGACGAGGCTCGAGATTGCCGATCCGCGCCGGTCCGCCTCGTCATGGATGAATTTCGCAGGCGGCGTCGCCTCCGCATAGGTCCAGATCGGCCAGTCGGTGTCCCACAGATCGAGATCGGGCGAGAAATTCGTGAGGTCCAGATTGGCCTTGTGGAACGCATCCACGGTGCCCACGTCGCGCCAGTAGGATGGCGCCTCGGCGCTGCTGCGTACGCAGCTGTCGGTAAAGCGGTGCGCCTGCGCCTTGCCGTTCTTGACGATGTCGGGGATCAGGTCATTACCGAAATCATGGCTGGAATTGTCGTCCTCGGCGTCGCGGACCAGAAGATCGCGCAGGAAATCCCAGCGGAAGACGTAGATCCCCATTGAGGCCAGCGTCACGTTCGGATCGTCCGGCGTGCCCGGCGGATCCTTGGGCTTTTCCAGAAACGAGGTGATGACGTCGTTGTCGTCGACGGCCATGACCCCGAAGGCCGAGGCCTCCGCGCGCGGCACGGTCAGACAGCCGATGGTGACATCCGCGCCGGTCTCAACATGCTGGCGCAGCATCAGTTCGTAATCCATCTTGTAGATGTGATCGCCCGCAAGGATCACGACGTAATCCACGTCGTAGCTGTCCACGATGTCGATATTCTGCGCCACCGCATCGGCCGTGCCGCGATACCACATGCGTTCATCCACCCGTTGCGAGGCGGGCAGAATGTCGAGGAATTCGTTGCGTTCGGCGCGAAAGAAGCTCCAGCCGCGCTGGCAATGGCGAATGAGGCTGTGGGCCTTGTATTGCGTGGCAATCGCCATCTTGCGGATGCCGGAATTGAGCGCGTTCGACAGTGCGAAATCCACGATCCGGGTTTTGCCGCCGAAATAGACGGCAGGCTTCACGCGCCGGTCGGTGAGTTCCTTGAGCCGTGATCCGCGTCCGCCCGCCAGCACGAAGGCCATCGAGCGTTGCGACAATCTGGTGGCGTGATCGACCATGTCGTCCTCCCCCTTGGTGTTTTCGGCATCGCGCGATGCCGTCTCCTCAGAGGGGAGTGTGCAAATTCTGCCCCGCGCTGGCTAGGGGGGCGTCTGCATCTTTGCCCTTGCGGAGGTGAAAGGGCCGGGATTGCGCCGATGGGGTGGGCAGACGTTCAGGGCGATGGCCGACCTGACAGCCCACCAATCCAGCGGGCCCGCGGTCCCGCAACCATCCGACCGCAATGCCTCGCTGCAACCTGCCCCGGACCCGATCCGGGGCCTCGCGCGCGCCCAAAGCCCCCGGCCTTTATTCCTTCACCAGGAACACCGTCGAAAGCGGCGGCAGATAGACCTCCGCGACGGCGGGCAGGCCGTGGCTGTCGCCTGCCTTGGCCTCGACCGCGCCCATATTGCCGCGATCGCCGCCGCCATAGACGCCCGCATCGGTGTTCAGCGCCTCGCGCCATGTCCCGGGCTCGGGCAGGCCCACGCGGTAATTCTGCTCCATCGGGGTGAAGTTGCACAGAACGACGACCTCGGCATCGTCCGTAGCCCCCTTGCGGCGCCAGACGAAGACGGAGCGGTCCGCGTCGTTCTCCTCGATCCACTGGAAGCCCGCCGGGTCACAATCCTTGACGTGCAGCGCGGGCGTCTCCGCATAAAGCGCGTTCAGATCCCGCACCAGCGCCTGGATCCCCTTGTGTTCGGGCCGCTCCAGCGCCGCCCAGTCCAGTTCGGCATTGTGGTTCCACTCCGCGCTTTGCGCGAATTCCTGCCCCATGAAGAGCAGTTTCTTGCCGGGATGGCCCCACATGAAGCCGTAATAGGCGCGCAGATTCGCAAAGCGTTCCCAGTCATTGCCGGGCATCCGGCCCAGCATGGAGCCTTTGCCGTGCACCACCTCGTCGTGGCTGATTGGCAGGATGAAATTCTCCGAGAAGGCATAGACCAGCCCGAAGGTCATCTGGTTGTGGTGGTGCTTGCGGTAGATCGGGTCCTTCTTGATGTATTCGAGCGTGTCGTTCATCCAGCCCATGTTCCACTTGAACCCGAAGCCCAGCCCGTCCTCGTAGACCGGCCGCGAGACTTTCGGGAAGGAGGTGGATTCCTCGGCCACGGTCAGGATGCCCTCATGGGCCCCGTAGGTCTGGATGTTCATGTCGCGCAGGACGTCGATCGCCTCGTAATTCTCGCGGCCGCCATCCTTGTTGGGAACCCATTCGCCGTCCTTGCGGGAATAGTCGCGGTAGAGCATCGAGGCCACCGCATCCACGCGCAGGCCGTCCACGTGGTATTCGTCGAGCCAGTAAAGCGCATTGGCGGTCAGGAAGTTCTTCACCTCGCGCCGCCCGTAATTGTAGATCAGCGTGTTCCAGTCCTGATGGAAGCCCTCGCGCGGGTCGGCATGTTCGTAAAGGGCCGTGCCGTCGAACTGACCAAGCCCGTGCGGATCCGTGGGGAAATGCCCCGGCACCCAGTCGAGGATCACGCCCACGCCCGCCTTGTGGGCGGCATTCACCAGATCGCGAAACTCATGCGGGGGGCCGTGGCGCACGGTCGGCGCGAACAGGCCCACGGGCTGATACCCCCAGGAGCCGTCGAAGGGATATTCGGAAATCGGCATCAGCTCGATATGCGTGAAGCCCATCTCCTGCACGTAGTCTACCAGTTCTTTCGCCGCCTCCACATAGGAGATGCGGCGATTGTCGGCCTTGCGCTTCCACGAGCCCAGATGCACCTCGTAGACAGAAATGGGCGCTTCGCGGCTGTTCATGGCCGCGCGCTTGGTCATCCATTTCTCGTCCGACCAGCCATAGCCCTTGATGTCGCGCACGACCGAGGCGTTCTCGGGCGGATGCTGCGAGCCGAAGCCCACCGGATCGGCCTTGAGCGGCATCAGATTGCCCTGCGCGCCGATGATCTCGTACTTGTAGACGGTGCCTTCGCCCGCGCCGGGGATGAAGATTTCCCAGACGCCGGTGGCGCCGCGACGGCGCATCAGGTGGCGGCGCCCGTCCCAGCCGTTGAATTCCCCCACGACCGAGACACGGCGCGCATTGGGCGCCCAGACCGCGAAATGGGTGCCGTGCACGCCTTCATGGGTCATCACATGGGCGCCGAGCGCGTGCCAGATCTTCTGATGCGTGCCTTCACCCAGAAGGTACTCGTCAATTTCGCCCAGCACCGGGCCGAAGCGGTAGGGATCTTCCATGTCCCAGCTTTTGCCCGCCGCATCGGTGCCGTGCAGACCGTAGGGCGCCTCACCGGGCACCGCGCCGCAGAAGATGCCCGGCAGATCGGAGACCGGATCGAGCGGATGCGTCTTCTTGCCGATCACCGCGTGGATCTGGGCTGCGCCCGGGTCGAAGACCGTCACATGGCGCGTGCCCTCGACCGTGTGCGGCCCCAGCACGGCGAAGGGATCGTCGCTGGTCGCATCGAGAATGCGCTTCAGGGCGGGGCGGGGAAGGTGTGCATGATCAACCATGCACCTCAGTTTAGCATCTCATCGCGTGGCTTCAACGCACGCCCCCGATCATGCCCCGAGATATGAGCGCGCCGCCCAAATATCCTGCATATAGCCCCGGATCGTCCGATCCGACGAGAACCAGCCCGAGCGCGCGGTGTTGAGCGCGGCCTTGCGGATCCAGGTCTCGGGAACGGCAAAGGCAGCATCCGCTTCGCGGCTCGCGCGCCAGTAATCGGTGAAATCCGAAGAGACGAGGAAGTAATCCGCCCCCGACAGGTTGTCGGCGATATGCGCGTAACGGTCGGGCTCATCGGGCGAGAAGACGCCCGAACGGACGGCCTTGAGCGCGCGCTCGAGCCGCGGATCGGCGGCGATGGCCTGGGCCGCGTGATCGGGCAGTTCGCGGCGCTTCATCACCTCCGAGGCGGTCATGCCGAAGAGAAAGAAGTTCTCCGCGCCCACATGTTCGCGGATCTCCACGTTCGCCCCGTCGAGGGTGCCGATGGTCATGGCGCCGTTCAGCGCGAATTTCATGTTGCCGGTGCCCGAGGCTTCCTTGCCCGCGG
>CAZTEV010000045.1:0-15669 GCA_964612785.1 uncultured Roseivivax sp.
AGCGCTTGATTGTGGATCAAGAGGTCCCCCGTTCGAGCCGGGGAGGCGGTACCATCACCCAAAGCCTTGTTATTCGCCCGCCGTGCCAAGCGTCGCGCTTTGGCGCAGCGCGCCATCGGGGGCGAAGACCAGAACGCTGTCCTGATCCGTCACCACGATGACCCGGTCGGACAGGGTCGTGACCGACAGGGCCGTGGCGCCCGCGGGCAGTTCCAGCCTTTCGGGCAGGCTGAGGGCGGGCGGTTCGCGGAAGCGGATGACAAAGAGCGCGATGATGACTAGAAGGCCCGCGATCATTGTCGTGGTCAGCGTCGTGACCAGGATTTTCAGGAACCGGACATCGCCCTGCGGCACCGGATCGGGTTGAGAGGGGCCTTCCATGGGCGTCACCACATATCGTTTCGCGATCGGGCCGAACCCGCCTTCCCGGCTTGATAAGGCCTTGGCCCGCGATGTGCCAGAGAGCGCGGCGCTGTCGCGCACCCGTCTGGCGGCCCTCATGGGGGAAGGTGCGGTCCGCGTCGACGGCAGTGTTGCGGCCGATCCCAAGGCCAAGGTGGCTGAGGGCGCGGAAGTCGAGATCGAGGTGGCCGAGGCCACCGAGGTCGATACCCGCCCCGAGGCCATCCCGCTCGATATCGTGCACGAGGATGCGGACCTGATCGTCGTGAACAAGCCTGCGGGCATGGTTGTGCATCCGGCGCCCGGCACGCCGGGCGGTACGCTGGTCAATGCGCTGCTTCATCATTTCGGGGACGATCTGTCGGGGATCGGCGGCGAAAAGCGTCCGGGCATCGTGCACCGCATCGACAAGGATACGAGCGGGTTGCTGGTCGTCGCGAAATCCGACAGGGCGCATCAGGGGCTCGCAAAGCAGTTCGAGGCGCATAGCGTCGAACGGCGCTATCTCGCGCTCTGCTATGGTGTGCCCGATACCGGCGATCCGCGTCTGCGCGGCGTGCGCGGCGTCTCGTTGGAGCCGGGCGCGGTGATGAAGATCACCACGGGTCTCGCGCGGCACAAGACCGACCGGCAGCGTCAGGCGGTCTATTTCGACGGGCAGGGGCGGCACGCGATCACCCGCGCGCATCTTCTGGAGCAATTCGGTAGCCCGCCGTCGCTCGGGCTGCTGGAATGCCGCCTCGAGACCGGGCGCACGCATCAGATTCGCGTGCATCTGGCGCATGCGGGATTCGGGCTTGTGGGCGATCCGGTCTATGGCGGGCGGCGCAAGATTTCGCCGAAAGCGGTGTCCGAGGCGGCGCTCGCGGCGGTGAACGCCTTCCCGCGGCAGGCGCTGCATGCGGCAACGCTTGGCTTCGATCACCCGGTCAGCGGCGAATACCTGTCCTTCGAAGCGCCGCTGCCCCAGGACATGGATGCGCTGATCGGTGCGCTGTCTGTGCGCTGAAACACCGTGCACATGCGCTTGAAGCGGCTGAAACGGGGATCCGTGCGGCGGGGCGATGCGTTAATGTTGTATCAATCTATGGCGTCCCAGACGCTTGAAACCCCCATGACTGCCTCCCATATGGGATGTTAAGTCGTTATACATTGGAGGGATGGGAATGAGTAATTATGCAAATCTCCCGGCGCCGTCGCCGGAAGCAGGGCTGAGCCGGTACCTGCAGGAGATCCGGAAATTCCCGCTCCTGGAGCCGGAAGAGGAATACATGCTGGCCAAGCGCTGGGTCGAGGACGAGGACACCGAGGCCGCGCATCGCATGGTCACCTCGCATCTCCGGCTCGCCGCGAAGATCGCGATGGGCTATCGCGGCTACGGCCTGCCGCAGGCCGAGGTCATCTCGGAGGCGAATGTGGGTCTGATGCAGGCGGTGAAACGCTTCGACCCCGAAAAGGGCTTCCGCCTTGCCACCTATGCCATGTGGTGGATCCGGGCCGCGATTCAGGAATACATCCTGCGCTCGTGGAGCCTTGTGAAGCTCGGCACGACCTCGGCGCAAAAGAAGCTGTTCTTCAACCTGCGCAAGGCCAAAAGCCGCATCGGCGCGCTCGAGGATGGCGATCTGCGCCCCGAACATGTCCAGCGAATCGCCACCGATCTGGGGGTGACCGAGGACGAGGTCATCTCGATGAACCGGCGCATGTCGGGGGGCGATGCATCGCTCAACGCGCAGGTCGGTCAGGAAGATGACGGCGCGATGCAGTGGCAGGACTGGCTCGAGGATGAGGACGCCGATCAGGCCGGCGATTACGAGGCCAAGGACGAGTTGGACACGCGCCGGGCGCTGCTGTCGCAGGCCATGGATGTTCTCAACGATCGCGAGAAGGACATTCTGGTGAAGCGGCGGCTGGCCGAGCAGCCGATGACACTGGAGGATCTGTCGGGTGAATACGACGTGAGCCGCGAGCGGATCCGCCAGATCGAGGTGCGTGCCTTCGAAAAGCTGCAGAAGCGTATGCGGGAGCTGGCCAAGGAGCAGGGCATCCTGCCTGCCGCGTAAGGGCGCTGCACCGCAGATAAGACTGCAGACAAGATCACAGGCCGCCGGTCCCCTCGGCGGCCTTTTTCGTGTCGGACCTCAGGCGTCGCGGACGATCATCACCGACACGGCGGCATGTTCCGCGATGGCCCCGCCATTCGAGGACCAGAAGTAATCGGCAAGGCTGGGCTTGTGCGAGGCCATGATGACCAGATCGGCGCCTATGGCCTCGACCGCTTTCAGAAGCGCGTGATCCAGATCTACGGCCTGATCGTGCAGGACCAGGGCATGCGCCTCGGCGTCGTAGCCGTTCTGGCGGCCTTGCGTCTCCGCGAAATCCGCTAGCTTCTGGCGGAATTCCTCGGGGGTATGGGCGACCGCGCCCGGCGCGCCTGTGGTGGCGGAGACGAAGGTGACCTTCGCGCCGTAATGGCGCGCCGCATCGGCGGTCACTTCGAGTGCGCGGGTCAGCTGGTCGATATGCGTGAGGTCCACCGGGGCCATGATGTGATCGAACATGTTGAAAATCCTTGGTTTGGGAAGGCGGCGCCGCGGGCGCCGGATCGGGGTGCACAGCGACCCTAATGGGCTCGACCGTCCCGATCTTTGTTTTAGGTCAATGCCGTAACGCGATTGCGCCGACGCGCGCTTGCGCGCAGGTTGCGACCAGACTGAAGACGAAGAGGAAGAACACCATGAGCGATCACGTCAGATGGGGCATTCTGGGGGCTGCGGCCTTCGCACGCGACCATATGGGCCCGGCCCTCCATGCCGCGCGGGGCGGATCGCTCGATGCATTGGCCACGTCCTCGGCCGACAAGGCCCAGCCCTTCAGCGCCTTCGCGCCGGGCCTTCGGGTCCATGACAGCTACGATTCGCTTCTGGCCGATCCCGAGATCGACGCGATCTACATCCCGCTGCCCAACAGCCTGCATGTGGAGTGGACGCTCAAGGCGCTCGATGCGGGCAAGCACGTCCTGTGCGAAAAGCCGCTGGCGATGAAGGCCGACGCATTCGACGCGGTGATCGCCAAGCGCGACGAAACCGGGCTTCTGGCGGCAGAGGCCTACATGATCGTGCATCACCCGCAATGGCAGCGCGCCAAGGGGCTGATCGCGGAAGGGGCGATCGGTGCGCTGCGAGAGGTTACGGCGCAGTTTTCCTTCTTCAATGACGACCAGGGCAATATCCGCAACCAGGCTGAAATGGGTGGCGGCGCTTTGCCGGATATCGGCGTCTATATCTTCGGCTCGACCCGTTTCGTGACGGGAGAGGAGCCCGCGGAGATCCTGTCGGCGGACATCGACTGGGCGCAGGGCGTCGATACCCGCGCGCATATCACCGCGCGATTCCCGTCGTTTCACTATTCCGGCTATGTCTCGACCCGGATGGCCCCCTTCCAGCGCGTGAGCTTCCACGGAGAGGCGGGGGTGATGACCATGCAGACACCGTTCAACGCGCAGGTCTATGGCGAGGCGGTGATCGAGCTGGAGCTTGGCGATGGGCAGCGCAGGCAGGAACGCTTCCCGGCGGCCAACCATTACGTGCTGCAGAGCGAGGCTTTCAATCGCTCGGTGCTGGAAGGGGCGGCCTATCCCTGTCCGCTCGAATTCTCGAAGGGCACGCAGGCCATGATCGACCGGGTCTACGAGGCTGGCCAATAAAAAATGCCCGGGCGCTGGCCCGGGCATGTCTTCGTTCTCTTTCGGGCAGGGCCGGGTCAGGCCGCCGCGGTCGCGTCGGTCTTTCCCGCCTCGGCCGCAGGCGCCTTCTGGCGCTTGCCGGAATTCGAATCGATGAAATCCAACACGAGCGGGCGGATGTTGTTCCGCCAGGAGCGACCCGCGAAGATGCCGTAATGACCTGCCCCGGGCTCCAGGTGGCTGGCCTTCATGCTGTCGGGCAGGCCGGTCAGGAGGTCCAGCGCGGCGATGCACTGGCCCGGCGCGGAGATGTCGTCATTCGTGCCCTCGACGGTCTTCACCGCGACATTGGTGATCTTGCCGATATCGACATGCTTGCCCTCGACGGTGAAGATATTGTTGGCGATCTCGCAGCGCTTGAAGATCCGGTCCACGGTCGACAGGTAGAACTCCGCCGTCATGTCCATCACGGCGAGGTATTCGTCGTAGAACTTGTTGTGCTTGTCGTGATCCGAGGCCTCGCCTGCGGCGACGCGCATGATCTGGTCGCGGAAAGCCTGTGCGTGCGTGTCGGAGTTCATCGCGATGAAGGACGACAGCTGCAAGAGGCCCGGATAGACGCGGCGGCCGACGCCTGCATATTTGAAGCCTACGCGCTGGCACATCGCCTCTTCGAGTTGGCCCATGGTGACGCGCGCGCCGAAATCGGTGACTTCGGTGGGGGCCGCTTCGGGGTCGATGGGGCCGCCGATCAGGGTCAGGGTGCGGGGCTGCGCATCGGGATCTTCCTCCGCCAGATAGGCGGTGGCCGCGAGCGTCAGGGGCGCGGGCTGGCAGACGGCAATGACATGGGTATCCGGTCCAAGCTCGCGCATAAAGTCGACGAGGTAAAGTGTATAATCTTCAACGTCGAACTTGCCCGCAGAGACCGGGATATCCCTCGCGTTGTGCCAGTCTGTCACATAGACTTCGCAATTGGTGATAAGCGACTTCACCGTCGAACGAAGGAGTGTGGCGTAATGGCCCGACATCGGGGCGACCAGAAGGATTCGACGCGGCTGCTTGGGCCGACCGGCCACTTCGAAGTGGATCAGGTCGCCGAACGGACGGCTGACGACGGTCTTCGGCGTGACGATGTGATCCTTGCCATCGTCGCAGGTGAAGCTGTCGATTCCCCAATCGGGCTTCGCGACCATGCGTTCGAACGTGCGTTCCGTCACAGTGCCCCAGGCTTCCATCCAGCGGATGGCCGGGTTCGGGATCATGGCAAGACCCGGATAGGACGCCATGGTCCGTGCGGTGGCACCCAACCACTGGTTGGTGTTACGGAGCGTCTCCATGAAATCGTAGGTGGCCATGTAGCGCATGTTTGGTCTCCTTTCGCTCAGGCGCGAAGGACGGAAGGTGTCCGCACTGCCGCACGCCCTGGCGACAAAATTCTGCGTAGCAGCAAAAGTAGGGGGGAACCTTCCCGATGACAACAGAGACCTTGGATCAAGAGCACAATTTAGAGAAGTTTCAGCAGAACCTCTCGAAAGTCGAGGAACTGTCCCAGCGTCTGATCGCGGCAATGACCAATCGAAAGCCGCTCGATACGTCGCTGCAGGCGCCCGATCACGAAGTCTATACCCAGGCCGTGCAGGGCTATTGGCAGACCTGGATGCAAAACCCGGCGCGCGTGATCGAACATCAGTTCGCCTATTGGCAGGACACGATGAAACACCTCGTGGAAGCGCAGCAGGCGCTGGCCTCGGGGCAGTTGAAGGCGCCGGACGATCCGGGCCCGAAGGACAAGCGATTCTCGAATCCGCTGTGGGACACGCATCCCTATTTCAACTTCATCAAGCAGCAATACCTGATCAATTCGCGGGCGCTCGAACAGGCCGTGGCCGATATCGAGGACATGGAGCCCAAGGAAAAGCGGCGCCTGACCTATTTCGCGCGCCAGATCGTCGACATGATGGCGCCGACCAATTTCATGTCCACGAATCCGGACGTTTTGCAGAAGGCGATCGAGACCGAGGGCGCGAGCCTGGTCAAGGGGCTCGAGAACCTGATCTCGGACCTTGAGGCCAATAACGGAGAGCTGGTCGTCAAGCTGGCCGACGAAGAGGCCTTCAAGATCGGCGAGAATATCGCCACCGCCGAGGGCGAAGTCGTCTATCGCAACCGGCTGATGGAAATCATCCAGTACACGCCCACGACCGAGAAGGTGAAGGAGACGCCCATCGTCCTCTTTCCGCCGTGGATCAACAAGTTCTACATCCTCGATCTGCGCGAAAGTAACAGCTTCATCCGCTGGGTCGTCGAACAGGGCTACACGCTGTTCGTTGTGTCCTGGGTCAACCCGGACCACGATTACAGTGATGTGGGCCTCGACACCTATATCGAGGAAGGCTTCCTGACCGCCATCGAGGAGGTGAAGTCGATCACGAAGCAGAAGCGGATCAACGCGATCGGCTACTGCATCGCAGGCACCACCCTGTCGCTGACCCTGTCGCTTCTGAAGAAGCGGGGCGACAACTCGATCAAGTCCGCGACCTTCTTCACCACGCTGACCGATTTCTCCGATCAGGGGGAATTCACGCCCTTCCTGCAGGACGATTTCATCGACGGGATCGAGGACGAGGTGCAGAAGACCGGCGTCCTGCGGTCCTTCATCATGGCGCGGACCTTCTCGTTCCTGCGCTCGAACGACCTGATCTACCGTCCGGCGATCCAGAACTACATGATGGGCGAAACACCGCCCGCCTTCGATCTTCTTTACTGGAACGGCGACGGGTCGAACCTGCCCGCGCGCATGGCGGTGCAATATTTGCGGGGGCTCTGCCAGTCGAACGCCTTCGCGGACGAAGGCATCGAGATGTTGGGCGAGACGCTGCATCTCAGCGACGTGGATGTGCCGCTGATGTCCATCGCCTGCGAAACCGACCATATCGCGGCGGCCCCGGACTGCTATCGCGGCGTCAGCCTCATGGGATCGAAGGACCGCACCTTCATCCTGTCCGAGTCGGGTCACATCGCCGGGATCGTGAACCCGCCGTCGAAGGACAAGTACGGCCATTACATCAATGACGAGTTCGATGGCACGTTCGAGGATTGGAAATCCAAGGCCGATTACCACAAGGGCTCGTGGTGGCCGGTCTGGGAAAAGTGGATCGCCAAGCGCTCGGGCAAATGGGTGGAAGCCCGCGCGCCCGGCGACAAGGCGCATCCCTCGCTCGGGGCGGCGCCGGGCACCTATGTGCTGGCCAAGGCGCGCGAGGTCGAGCCATAGACCAGCGGAACCATGATTACGACATGTCGCAGGCCCCGGATCCCGTCCGGGGCCTGTTGCGTTGAACAAGTAGCGCCTTGAGGCGCGGGACGTGCGGGCCGCGACCCGCATGCAATCGTGCTGTTGCGCGGGCGCGTGTTTGTTTTCGAGCCGTTTTTCGGGTATGTTCGGCCTGCGTTGGGGGTGGAATACCGCCATAAAAACAAGGCGGATCGGGAAATTTCCCGGCATCGTCAGACGCTTATAAGTTTCCCCCAACTTTTTTGCTGCAGTGCAGCAAAAACCCTTGAAATGCCGCACTGCAGCATGCATATTCCAATCAGCTTCAACGGAACCGGCAGGGTGGGCCTGCTGGAGACAAGTAAGCGAAAGGATTTAGAGATGGCTAAGCAGCAAGACTTTACCGCGATGATGAAAGACATGATGGGTGCATTCCCGGTCGACACGAAGGCGATGGAAGATGCCTTCAAGACCCAGGCGACCCTGAACGAGAAGCTGTCGGGCGTCGCGCTCGAAGCAGCTGAGAAGAGCTCCGAGCTCTCCGCCAAGTGGACCCGTGACACGCTGTCCAAGATGGGCGACCTGACCAAGGCGAAGGCAGAGCCTGCCGATTACGCCAAGGCGATGACCGATTTCGCATCGGCACAAGCCGAAGTCAGCGCCGAGCACATGGCCGCCTTCGCCGAGATCGCGAAGAAGGTCCAGATGGACACTGTCGAGCTGATGATGGCCGCTGGCAAGGACATGACCGAGGACGCATCGGCTGCCATGAAGAAGGCAACCGCGGACATGACCGCGAACGCCAAGAAGGCAACCACGGCAGCAACCGCGAAGTAATCGCGACGCTCCGACAAGAGATCGCGCTCCTTCCTCCTCCCTTTAGGAGCGCCTTACTCAGAGCGGACCTTCGGGTCCGCTCTTTTTCTTTGTGTGGCCGGGTGTGCTGGGCGCCCCGACAGGCGATCGACGGCAGACATGACAGGACTTGCTCAAATGCTGGGCTGCGGCGTAGAGTCCACGGACGTCGAGACACGGGGAGAGTTCACTTGGCCAAGACTGATAAACCTTTGCTGATCAAGCGTTACGCATCGCGCAGGCTCTACAACACCGAGACCAGCGATTATGTCACGCTCGAGGATATCGCGGGGTTCATCCGGGACGGCCGCGAGGTGCAGATCGTGGATCTGAAATCCGGCGACGACCTGACCCGGCAATACCTGCTGCAAATCATCGCCGAGCATGAAAGCCGCGGCGAATCGGTGCTGCCGGTCAACGTGCTGAACGATCTGGTGCGCAGCTATACCAGTCAGGCGACCTCCATGGTGCCGCAATTCCTGGCGCAAAGCTTCGAGATGTTCCGCGACAGCCAGTCGAAATGGGTCGAGAACATGAACGCCATGAACCCGATGTCGAAGATGCCGGGCTTCGAGGCGATGCAGGCCCAGCAGGAAGCCTTCATGAAGGCGATGACCGGCGGCGCCCAAAGCAGTGCCGAGGACAAGGTCGCCGAAGCCAAGCACGAAGCGGCGCAAAGCAAGGAAGAGCTGGACGCGCTGAAGAAGGAATTCGCCGAGCTTCAGAAGAAGATCGCGAAGTTCGGCAGCTGAGGCGCGCCCCGGCGCCCTGGGGTCGTGACCCTAGGTGCCGTAGGTGCGGATCGGCTCCATCACGCTGTCGGCGGCAGCCACCAGCGCTGCGCCCACGGCGCGACATTCCTCAAGCGTCAGGCGGGCGGGCAGGCGCGTGTCGCAGGCCCGCATCAACATCGCCCGGGTCTTGGGCAGATCCGCCCGGTCGGGCAGGAATTCCCAGTTCCAGAAGGCGCGTGCATTGTTCTGGCTCAGCCCGAAGACCTGCACCTTCACCCCCATTTCGGCGGCGGCGGACGCGAAGGCCGTCACATCCGCATCCGACATGTCCCGCAGGTTGAATTGCAGCGAATCCGGCGCGCGGGCCTCAGGCGCGAGGGCGTGGGGCACCTCGAACCACGGCGAGGCGCGCAACATGTCGGCGATGTAATCGTGGTTGCGGCGGCCATCGCGCACCCGGCGCGGGATCTCGGGCAGCTGGGCCCGGATGATCGCCGCCGACAGGGTCGACAGCCGCATGTTGTACAGCGGCAGCTTGTTCTGCCAGCGCGCGACCGCGTCGTGCACGACGCTGTGCGTCTTCCAGTTGCTCTCATACGCGCCGGACATGATGACGGCCCGGGCCACCAGATCCGCATCGTCGGTGACGAGAATGCCGCCTTCGCCCGCATTGACGAGCTTGTAGCTTTGGAAGCTGAAACACCCGATCCGGCCCAGCGTACCGATATTGCGCCCGGCCCAGGTCGTGCCTAGCGAATGCGCCGCGTCTTCGATGACGGGCACGTCATGGGCGGCGGCCAGCGAAAGGATCGCATCCATATCCGAGGTGTGGCCGCGCATGTGGCTGATGATGACCGCCTGCACGTCCGCGATCTTGGCTTCGAAATCCGCGATGTCGATGCGGTAATCGGGTCCGACCTCGCACAGGACGGGCACGCAATCGGCATGCACCACCGCCGAGGGCACGGCGGCGAAGGTAAAGCCCGGCAGAAGCACGCGCGCATCGCGCGGCAGGTCCAGCGCCTTCAGCGACAGGAACAGCGCGGCAGAGCAGCTGGAGACCGCAAGCGCGAAACGGCTGCCCAGGAAGGCTGCGAATTCATCCTCGAGCAGGGTGACGGGATTGTTCTCCGCGCTGTGGTAGCGGAACAGATCGCCGCTCGCAAAAAGCCGGTCCACCTCGGCGCGGGCGGCCTCGGGAATGGGCTCCGCATCGTGCATGTCGGGAATGCGCGTCATCAATCTCTCCTGCCTCACTAGGCGGGAGTGTTAACGCCGGAGGGCCGTCTCGCAAGCTTTATCGATGCGGTTTTGCGCCGCTGATGCGTCAAATCCCGATCCGGTCGCGCAGTGCGTACCAGCTCATCGCGAGGGCCAGAAGCGGCGTGCGGAACGTCCCCCGGCCCGGAAAGCGGGGTGTCGGCAGGGCGGCCATGGCGTCGAAACCTGCGCTTTCGCCCTCTATGGCCAGCGCCATGAGCTTGCCCGCATGGGTCGCCGTGCCGACCCCGTGCCCGGAATAGCCGGACGCGGACAGGATGCGTTTGCCGGGGCGCGCCAGGTAGGGCAGTCGCTTCATCGTGATCGCAAGCGTCCCGCCCCAGGCATAATCGAGCCGGACATCGCGCAGATGCGGGAACACCTGCAGCATCGGTTTGGAGACGAGCGCGCGAATGTCGGACGGAAAGCGGTAGCCGTAACTTTCGCCGCCTCCGAAGAGAAGCCGCTTGTCGTGGCTGAGGCGGAAGTAGTTCACCACGAAGCGATCATCCGCCACCGCCACGTCGCGCCCCAGAACGCGCGCGGCCTCATCGCCCAGGGGCTCGGTCGCGACGATGAAATTGTTGATCGGCATGACGCGCTGGGCGACGTCGCCAGACAACCCGCCCAGATAACCGTTGGCGGCCAGGATCACATGCTCGGCCGTGACACGGCCGCTATCGGTCTGGACCAGCGCGGGCGCGCCGTCCTGCACATGGTGCACGCGGCTCGTCTCATGGATCCGCACGCCCGCGCGGCGGCAGGCATCGGCGAGACCCAGCGCATAGCGCAAGGGATGCAGATGCGCGGCGTCCCGGTCGAGGATGCCGCCGCGATAAGCGGGCGAGGGGCATAGCGCGTGCCAGTCCTGCCGGGAAAAGGTCTCCAGATGCGGATAGCCATAGCGCGCGTCCATATGCGCGGCGTATTCTTCAAGCTCGCGCACGCCGCCGGTCGAGGAGGCCGCTTCCGCCACGCCGGGGCGCAGATGGCAGTCTATGTCGTGCCGCGCGATCAGGTCCTTGACCAGCGCCTTGGCGTCCTCGCCCAGATCCCAGCAATGGCGCGCGTCGTCGGGCCCGATCAGGCGTTCCAACGCCATCTGATCGACGCGCTGACCGGATCCCAGTTGCCCGCCATTGCGCCCCGACGCGCCGAAGCCCGCGCGATGCGCCTCGAGCAAGACGACATCCATCCCCGCCTCTGCAAGATGGAGCGCCGCCGACAGCCCGGTATAACCGCCGCCTACGATGCAGACATCCGCACGGGTCTCGCCCCGCAAGGGCGGCGCTGCATCCGGCAGATCGGCGGTCGCGGCATACCAACTGTCTGGATATTCCCCGGACCGGTCATTTGCATAAAGCAGATCCAATGAAGCGTCCCTTGTTCACGTTCGGACCAAAAATATCTCTCGGGTGTCGGCATTGTCGCGCCATTGGTCCGAGAGATAATGGCGACGGGGGCAGACAGCCCCCCAGCCTCGTCACCTGCCGAGCCCTCGGGGCGCAGGCGCGGTCAGACGTTCAGGAGCAGATGCTCACGCTCCCAGGGTGAGATCACCTGCAGGAATTCCTCGTATTCGCTGCGTTTCACGATCGAATAGACCCGCGCGAATTCACGGCCCAACACGCCGTGCAGCGCCTCTGAGGCGTCGAACAGCTCCAACGCCTGACCCAGAACGCGGGGCAGATCGCCGTCGCCGTCATAGGCGTCGCCCTTGTATTGTTTCGACGGCCAACGCTCTTCCTTCATGCCCAGATAGCCACAGGCGAGCGAGGCCGCGATGCCCAGATAGGGATTGCAATCCATGCCCGCGAGCCGGTTTTCCACCCGCCGCGATTCAGGCCCCGAAAGCGGGATGCGGATGCCCGTGGTGCGGTTGTCGCGGCCCCATTCGAGGTTGATGGGGGCCGCATGATCGCGGACGTAGCGGCGATAGGAATTGACGTAGGGCGCCATGATGGCGGTCGCGGCGGGCAGATGGGTCTGCATGCCGCCGATGAAGTGAAAGAAGGCGTCCGTCTCGCCGCCCTGCGGGCCTGAGAAGATGGATTTGCCCGTCTCGATATCGTTCACCGAATGGTGGATATGCATGGCTGATCCGGGCTCGTCGGCGATGGGCTTGGCCATGAACGTGGCAAAGCAATCGTGGCGCAGCGCGGCCTCGCGAATGAGGCGTTTGAAGTAGAACACCTCATCGGCGAGTTTCACGGGATCGCCGTGGCGCAGGTTGATCTCGAGCTGGCCCGCGCCGCCTTCCTGGGTGATGCCGTCGATCTCGAAGCCCTGGGCCTCGGCGAAATCGTAGATGTCGTCGATGACGGGGCCGAACTCGTCCACGGCGGTCATGGAATAGGCCTGCCGGGCGGCCGCAGGGCGGCCCGAGCGGCCGATCATCGGCTTGATGTCCTGCGCGGGATCCACGTTGCGCGCGACGAGGTAGAACTCCATCTCGGGCGCGACCACGGGCTGCCAGCCCTCGGCCCGATAGAGGTCCACCACGCGCTTCAGGATGTTGCGCGGCGCAAACGGGATCGGGCGGTCCTTTCGGTCATAGGCGTCGTGGATGACCTGAAGCGTCCAGTCCGCGGTCCAGGGGGCTGCGGTCGCGGTGCCCATGTCGGGCTTCAGGATCATGTCGCGCTCGATGAAGCCCTCGTCTTCGTCCGCGGCCTCGCCCCAATCGCCGGTGATCGTTTGGAAGAAGATCGAATCCGGCAGATGGAAGGTCTTCTGCTTGGCGAATTTCGACGCGGGCACGGCCTTGCCGCGCGCGATGCCGGGGATATCCGAGATGATGCATTCCACCTCGTCGAGGCGGCGATTCTCCAGGTAATCCTGTGCCGCCTTGGGCAGGGCACTGGTCCAGTCGTCGCTCATGCGAACACCTCCTCGCCGCGGAAGAACCGGGTGAATTGATCCGCGATCCGTGTTCGGTCGAGCCGGGAGCCGAGGCTCTCGCGCGCGCCTTCAAGCTTGTCCTCCGGCACGACACCCGGGCCGCGTTTCTCGATCAGGTCGGTGATGAAGGCGTCGTCGAATTCCGGATGGCCCTGAACCGTGTAGGCCTTCTTGTCGTAAAGCAGCGCGGCATTGGCGCAGAAGGCATTGCCCGCGACCACCTTTGCGTCTTCGGGCGGTGTGATGACCTGATCCTGGTGCCAGGCATGGAAGCGCATCGGCGTGCCGTCGAAATCGTACTCCGTGGCGCCGACGGACCAGCCGCCCGCGAATTTCTCGACGCGACCGCCAAGCGCCTGCGCGATGATCTGGTGTCCGAAGCACACGCCAATCAGCGGGCGGCCCGCCGCGTAGATGTCCCGAATGAGCGCTTCGAGGGGCGGGATCCAGGGATGATCCTCGTAGACGCCATGTTTCGAGCCGGTGATGAGCCAGCCATCGGCAGCGTCCGGTCCCGGGGGCATCTCGCCCTCGACCACGCGCCAGGTCTGGAACGTGAAGCCGCGCCCCTCGAGCAGCGTGCGGAACAGCGCGTCGTATTCGCCCGTCCGCTCCGAGATTTCGGGCGGCAGCAGGCCGGTCAGAAGAATGCCGATTTTCATGGATCACCGGAGGTTTGGATTTGTCCCAGAGGTAACGGAGCCCCGAGCGGCCGACAAGGATCAGACCGTGTCGAGATAGATTTCCACCTGCTCCTTGGGCGACAGCTCGGCCATGTAATGCCGCTCCTGCTTCTTGGTCAGAAGGTAGTTGCGGATCAGCTCCGCGGGGAAAATGCGCGGGATATGGGTGCTGTCCTCGAAAAGCGTGATGGCGTCGGACCAATTGTCGGGCATGTGGTCGGTGTCGAGCGCATAGGCATTGCCGGTGATGGGCTCGGGCGGCATCGCGGCATCCTCGATCCCGTTCAGCGCCGCGCCGAGGATCGCGGCAAGCGACAGGTAGGGATTCACGTCGCCGCCCGAAACGCGATGTTCGATCCGCCGCGCGGCGGGCGCGCCCGAGGGCACGCGCAACGCGGCGGTGCGGTTCTCATAGGCCCAGCAAAGGCCCGTGGGCGCATGGGCGCCGGGCACGAGCCGGTCGTAGGAATTGAGATGCGGCGCGAAGATGAGCGCGCTGTCCTTCATCGCGGCCAGGCAGCCCTGGATCGCATGGCGCAGCGTATCGGTGCCTTGCGGGCCGCCATCGTCGAAGATGTTGTCGCCGTTCTGGTCGAGCACGGAGAAATGGCAATGCATGCCCGAGCCCGCGTAATCCTCGTAGGGTTTGGCCATGAAGGAGGCGGCAAAGCCGTGGCTGCGGGCGAGGCCCTTGACCAGCATCTTGAAGAGCCAGGCATCGTCGGCGGCGCGCAGCGCATCGTCGCAATGCATCAGGTTGATCTCGAACTGGCCGAGGCCCGCCTCCGAGATTGCGGTATCGGCGGGAATGTCCATCGCCTCGCAGGCATCGTAGAGATCGGTGAAGAACGTATCGAAGGCGTCGAGCGCGCGGATCGACATCGTCTCGGCGGCCTTGCGGCGCTTGCCCGAGCGGGGGCTTATGGGAATTTCCAGCGTGCGGCCGGAATCGTCGATCAGGAAGAACTCGAGCTCCACCGCCACCACGGGTGTCAGCCCGCGCGCCTTGTAGCGGTCGAGGACCGCGCGCAGCGCGTGGCGCGGATCGCCTTCATAAGGGCGGCCATCTTCGCGGAACATCCAGATCGGCAGCAGCGCGGTGGGTGCCTCGAGCCAGGGCATGGGCAGAAAGCCCCGTTCGGTCGGGCGCAGCACCCCGTCGCGGTCGCCGGTCTCGAAGACGAGCGGGCTGTCGTCGATATCCTCGCCCCAGATATCGAGATTCAGCACCGACATCGGGAAGCGGGTGCCGTCCTCGACGATCTTGTCCCCGAAGCGCGAGGGCACGCGCTTGCCGCGCGGCTGGCCGTTGAGGTCGCAGGCGGCAACGCGGAAGGTGCGGATCTCGGGGTGTTTCCGCAGGTAGTTCTTCATCGTGAGGGAGGACATCGGATCAGGCCTTCGTAGAATTTGATCAAATTTGTCACGCGGCGCGGCGGCTGGCAAGGGGGCGGTTTGAAGCGCTGGGCGAGGCCCCGGATCAGGTCCGGGGCGCGGGTGGGTGCTGTGACGTGACGCATCAGGCCATGGCGGCCCCGGTCCCGGACCTGATCCGGGACCTCCGCCCACGCCCATATGGAGACCCGCAGCGCAGGCCCGCGTTCGGGGGGCCTTACCGGATGAGGTTCATCCGCATCTTCAGCCGTGCGCGCCGATCACTCGGCAGGTGCCGGTTCAGGCGCCGGTTCACCCATCCGAACAGCCCGATGATGCAGAGCGTCACGAGAATGAAATACCCCGCCAGGATCGGGTAGGGCACGAAGGGATTGAAGGTCTTGTCCGCGAAATAGCTCGCGTAATAGAGCGCATCGCCCCGCTGCTGCCAGGCCGGGAAGCCGCCGAAGAAGACCAGCGTGGTGGCGTGGAACAGGA
>CAZTEV010000046.1:0-15554 GCA_964612785.1 uncultured Roseivivax sp.
CGGCGGATTTCCTCGTCGCGGCCGATGATCGGGTCGATCTTGCCCTCTTCGGCCCGGGCCGTCAGGTCGAGTGCGTATTTCTTCAGCGCGTCATAGCCTTCCTCGGCATTGGCGCTGTCGGCGGTCCGGCCCTTGCGGATGTCGTTGATCGCGGCGTTGAGGTTCTGAGCAGTCACCGCACCTGCGTCCAGCGCGTCCTTCGCGGGGCTTTTCACCATTGCGAGTGCGGTCAGGATACGTTCGACCGGCACGAAGCTGTCGCCCGCCTTGGTCGCGACCTTCTCCGCCTCGTCGAGCACGCGGCCCGTGGCGGAATCGAGGAACACCTGCCCCGCATCGCCCGACACCTTGGGCAGCTTGCCGATCGACAACTCGAGCGCCTGCCGCACGCGGTCGGGCGCGCCGCCCGCGCGGGTGATCAGGTTGGTGGCCAGACCCTGGTCGTCATCGAGCAGGGCTTTCAGCAAATGTTCGGGGGTAATGCGCTGATGGCTTTCGCGCATCGCAATGGTCTGCGCGGCTTGAATGAACCCTCGTGCGCGTTCCGTGAACTTCTCCAAGTTCATGGGATCTCTCCTTTTTACAAGCGCTTCGTCCGTTGCGATGCCCGCCCGGCGGCACATCATCCTGCGAAGCCTCCCCAGCAAAATGGGGGCGCAAAAACCGTGATGCAAGAATGCAACAGGCAAATTTTGCAGGTTACGGTTCAGGGCCAGTGGATTTTGCACCGCGAGGCGGGTAGGCCCCTACCGAACAGCACAGGAGCCCCCCCATGTCCGATGACCGCCTGATCGTTGCCCTCGATGTCGCGGATGCCCTCACGGGGCTGAAACTGGCCCAGGCCATCGGCCCGCAAGTCGGGTTCTACAAGATCGGCCTTGGTATGCTGAGCGGGGGCGGGCTGGCCCTTGCCAACGAGCTGAAGCAGGAACACGGCAAGCGCATCTTCCTGGACATGAAGCTTTTCGACATCGGCCAGACGGTGGAGAACGCGGTGCGGGGCCTGGCGCAGTTCGATATCGACTTCCTGACCGTGCATGGCGATCCGCATGTGGTCCGCGCCGCGATGGAAGGGGCGGCGGGCACCGGCACGAAGATCCTGGCGGTGACCATCCTGACCTCGCTCGACCGGGGCGATCTGGACGATTGCATGCTGCGCGACGGAGATGTGGCCGACATGGTCGAGGAACGCGCGGGCCGCGCGCTCGAGGCAGGCGCCGATGGCGTCATCGCCTCCCCGCAGGAAGCCGCGCGTGTCCGGGCGCTGCCGGTGGCCCGGGATCGCCTGATCGTGACGCCGGGTGTGCGGCCCGCAGGCGCCTCGCTTGGCGATCAGAAGCGGGTCGCGACCCCGGCAAGCGCGATCGAGGCCGGGGCCGATCACATCGTCGTCGGACGGCCCATCTGGCAGGCCGCAGACCCCCTGGGCGCCGCGCGCGAGATCCTGGCAGAGCTTGCCTGAGCCGGGCGCAGGCGCAGCCGCACGAAACTTATCCACAGCCTCGCGCGTTTGGTTTTCAACTAGAAAACACGCGAGGCAAAGATGCAGTCGATCCAATCCGATCTCGGACCCGTTCGCTACAACGCCGCCGAGGAAGCCTTCGAGGCCATCGTCACTTTCGAGACGCCAAACGGCACGATCCGCCGTCCGGCCCAGTATTTCGCGCCACTCACGTCACCGGACGCCCTGGTACGGCGCGGGCTTCTGGCCGCGGCCAGCATTGCAGACGCCGAAAACACCGGCCTGAAATCAATGTGTTACGCCTCGGATATGGACGGTACGTCCGGCCGATCCGAGGACCGTTTCGGCCTGATCGAAAAAACTCGGGAAATATTTGCATTTGTGCGGAACAAGGCGGCCTGAGCGGCGTTACGTCCTTGTTCCCTTGGAGGTCACTTCCCTGTCCCTCGACCTCCTACCGCCGGGACCGAGCCTTCCCCTCGGTCCCGGCCATTCCCTCCGAAGCGTCCGCTCCCACACAATATTGCGTTTCACCGCTCCGCCATCCGCCGGACCACGTCCCGGAAATGCGGAATGGCGTCCGGCGCCGCGATGAAGGCCTCCGGGGACAGCAGGCACAACGCCTGCCCCTCCGCGCCCTTCCGCAGGTCCACCCGACGCGCACCCGGCAAGGAGACGCGGAAAAACCACGCCGTGCCTCGGCTGTCCTGCCGCGCCAAAGCGCCGATGATATCCGTGGCCTGCAGAACCAGCCCCGTTTCCTCCCGCGCCTCGCGGAGTGCGCAGGCCTGCGGGGTCTCCTGACCCTCGCGCGCCCCGCCCGGCAGATCGAGCATCCCGGCCCAGGGCAGCGCGGGATCCGCGTCGCGCCGCAGCGCCACCAGATCCTCGCCCAACGTCAGGACCAGTTTCGCACCGTGAAACGCCCCGTCCATGTTGATCCCCGGCCTCGCACCCCACATCTTCGCCAGCATACCCGCATCTGCTAGGGTCCGACCATGCCCGCCCTCTGCCGCGATTGCCTGACCCCGTTCGAGACCGAACCCCGCTGCCCGTCCTGCCGGTCGCGCCGCGTCGTGCGGCATGACGAGCTGTGGGATCTCTCCATCGCGCATATGGATTGCGACGCCTTCTATGCCTCGGTCGAGAAACGCGACAATCCGGACCTCGCGGACAAACCCGTCATCATCGGCGGTGGGCGGCGGGGTGTCGTGTCGACCGCCTGCTATGTGGCGCGCATCCGGGGCGTGCGGTCGGCCATGCCAATGTTCCAGGCGCTCAAGCTTTGTCCCGACGCGGTCATCATCAAGCCGCGGATGCAGCTTTACGCCGAAATCAGCCGCGCCATTCGCAGCATGATGGAGGATCTGACGCCTGCGGTGGAGCCTCTGTCGCTCGATGAGGCCTTTCTCGATCTGTCGGGCACCGCGAAGCTGCACGGGCATCCGCCCGCGGTGATGCTGGCGGGCCTCGTCAGACGGATGCGTGAAGAGCTCGGGATCACCGGCTCCATCGGGCTGTCGCACAACAAGTTTCTGGCCAAGGTCGCCTCGGATCTCGACAAGCCCTTCGGCTTTGCCGTGATCGGCGCGGCCGAGACGCAGGACTTCCTGCGCGAAAAGCCGGTGCGCATGATCTGGGGCGTGGGCGCGGCCACGCAGGCCTCGCTGGACCGGGCGGGGATCCGGACGTTCGACGATCTGTTGCGGTGGGATCTGCAGGATCTGACCGCGCGCTTCGGCTCCATGGGCACGCGGCTTTATCATCTGGCGCGCGGACAGGATATGCGCCGCGTCTCCACGCGCAATCCGGTCAAATCGGTCTCGAACGAGACGACCTTTCACGAGGACACCGCCGATCCCGACATCCTCGACGGACATCTGTGGCGCATGGCCGAGAAGGTCGCGGATCGGGCTAAGGCCAAGGATCTGGCCGGGCGGGTCGTCGTTCTGAAGTTGAAGACCGACAGCTTCGCGCTGATCACGCGCCGCCACGCGCTGCGCGATCCCACGCAGACCGCCGACCGGATATACCGCGAGGCGCGCGCGCTTTTCGATCAGCTGGAACGGCGCGGCGCCTATCGTCTGCTGGGCGTCGGGCTGTCGGATCTGTGTTCCGCAGCCGAGGCGGACCGGGCGCCCGACCTTCTCGATCCCGATGCCGCGCGGCGGGCCGAAGCCGAACGCGCCACCGATCGCATCCGAGCGCGGTTCGGGCCGGATGCGATCCTGAAGGGGCGCGCGCTGCGTTGATCTGCGGCGTCAGGAAAAGATGCGGTAATACAGCCCGTCGGGCAGGATCTGGCCGATCTTGAACACCCATGCGAAGGGGTTCGGGAAAGCCCGCGAGAAACGGTCGGAATTCATGTGTTCGAACATGATGCGTGCCGCCGCGTCGGGCTCCATGATCTGGGGCATATTGAAGTCGTTCTTCTCGGTCAGACGGGTCTTCACGAAGCCGGGGCTGAGCAGCTGGACCTGAACGCCGGTCTTGCGCAGGTCGGAATGCAGGCATTCGGCCAGCGACATCACGCCCGCCTTGGACGAGGTATAGGCAAACGAGCCGGGCAATCCGCGATAGCCCGTGAGCGAGCCCACCAGAACCAGATGGCCCTGATCCCGCTCGACCATGCGCGGCACGACATGGCCAAGGAAGCGCATCGCGCCGATATAGTTCACCTGCCCCATGGTGACGGCCTGTTCGGCGTCCCATTCGGTGGCGCCGAACGGCCAGTAGACCCCGGCGCAAAACACCACGCCGTCCACATCGCCCACCTGTGCCACCGCATCCGCGCAGGAGGTATCGTCGGTGATATCGAGCGGCACGACCTCGGCCATGCCCGGCAGCTCTGCCGCCAGGTTGTCGAGCGCATCCTTGTCACGCGCGGACAGGACCAGCTTGGCGCCCACGCGGCTCAGCTGATGGGCGAGGGCCGAGCCCAGGCCCGCGCTTGCCCCCACGATCCAGTACCGCTTTCCGGTCCAGTTCTTCACCTTGCCTCCTTCCGGCGCATCGTCGCCACCAGCTCCGCGACCTTGAAGCCGTATTTGCGAAACTGCGATCGGTTGATGATGGTTCCGCTGGGCGTCAGATACATCCAGTCGACGACGTCGAGCAGATGACCGCCCGCATCCTCGTCCAGCCGGATCCGGTATGTCAGCCGCATCGACGCGCCGGTCTGGTGGCCGACACCTTCGCCTTCGACATCATCGGCACGGGCGATCAACCCGCCGTCGGGTTTCAGTGTCAGATACCAGGCGCGTTCCTGCGTTTCGCCGCTGTCGTAGACGAAGGATTCGCGCATGACGCCTTCATTGCCGTCCCACTCGGTGACGAAATCCGCCACGAAGCGCGAGACCACCTTGCCGAGCGGGCCGTAAATCACCCCCTCGCAGATCATGTCGCCATTCAGATGCTGGCGCAGGTCGAAGACCGGCTCCTTGTCCGCGTAATCTTCGGGCGTCTGGCCCGGAAAGGCGAATTTGCGCCGCACCAGCCAGACAATGGCCAGGACGAACAGGCTACCAGCGATGAAGGACAGTGCCGCCATGTCCTCACTCTTCCAGGTTGGTCGCCCAGAGCAGCGCCAGGGCGAGGAGTTTCAGGATGCAGGGTACCAACGCATAGAGCAGGCTAAGGGTCCAAAGCGCTTGCGCGGTATTGTCTTTCCCAGTGTCGAAGCCCGTGACTTCCAACACAGGAAGTAGGGCCACCGCCGCAAAAGCCAGCGTGAATTTCTGGGCGAATGACCACAGCGAAAAGCCTTCTGTGGCGTTGGGGGCGATGCGCTCCATCCGCTGCGCGAAGATCGCGGGCAGCAGCGTCAGATCCGCGCCCAGCGTCGCGCCCGAGGCCAGGCAGATCACCGCGAAGGCCAGCGTGTCGCCCTCGCGCAGGGCCAGCGCGAAGGAGAAGGCGACGATGGCCGCGATCATCGCCATCATCAGCGTCCGCTTGGGCCCGATCCGTTCCGCCAGCCGCGACCAAAGCGGCGCCGATCCTGCTGCCGCAAGGAAGAAGAGCAGCAAAAGCGGCCCCTCCCATCCCGGCGCCTGCAGGCGGCTTTCGACGAAGAACAGAAACAGCGTCGAGGTCACCGCCACCGGGGCGGCATTGGCCAGCGCCACCAGCAGAAGCCGCCGCGCCACGCCATCGCGCAGGATCACGCCGAAGCCCTGGCTCTGCACCGCGATGCCGCCCGACCATTCCTGCCGCATCAGCAGAACCGCCAGCAGGCACAGGCCCGCGAAGACCAGGCTGAAGGCTGCGAATTCCGGCAATCCCAGCGCCGCGAAGGCCGTGGGCAGCACCGAGGCCACGCAGATGCCCAGAAGCCCGCCGGTCTCGCGCCAGCGGGCGAGCCGCAGATGCCCCCGCTCGCCCAGATCGGCGGCCTTGGCCACGCCGCGCGCATAGAAGGTGATCGTCAGGAAGGAGAAGGCCGAAAAGACCATGGTCAGGGTGATCGCGAACCACAGGCCCGGCGCGATGGGGGGCGCCACGGAAAAGAGGCCGATCATGCCCGATCCCATGACCACGGCCGCGGTCGCAACGGCGAGCCCCCGCACATTGCGCAACCGTTCGGCCAGCCAGCCGAAAGTCGGGTCCTGCACCAGGTCCAGAAGGCGCAGGGCGAACAGGATCGTGCCCAGAGCGCCCAGACTTACCGCGTAATTGTCGGCATAGAATTTCGGGGCGTGAATGTAGATGGGCAGGCCCGCCGCGGACAAGGTGCCTGCGAAGACCGCGTATCCCGGCAGGTTGAGCGCGCGGGACGCGCTCATCGCGACACCTCGGAGGTGGGCGGCTCGGGCCGTGCGCGGTAGCGTGCGCCCTTCCACCAAAGCTTGAGCGCCTGCCAGTGGATGAGCGCCAGCACACGGCGCGACCCGAACGGCCGCCGGACCAGCGCCCGAAGCGCGCTGAGATTGGTCATCGGTTTGCGGTGACCCGTCAGCGTGGCGATCACGCCATTCTCGCCGCCATCGGTGTCGAAATCGATCCAGATGCCGATCCGCTCGGGCCGGATATCGAAGCGGAAGACATAGCCGCCGCTGATGGGCTGGAAGGGCGAGACGTGGAAGATCTTCTGCGCCGCAAGCCGGTCGGTGGGCCGGATCGCCCCGCCATCCGGCCGGGCGGCCAGATAGGAATGCCGGTCGCCGAACGTGTTCGTGACCTCGGCGATCACCGCAACCAGCGCGCCTTGCGCATCATGGGCAAGCCAGAAGCTGACCGGGTTGAAGACATGACCCAGCACCCGCGGCTGTGCCAGAAGCTCAAGCCGTCCGTCGGCGCGGATCTGATATTCGTCCAGCACCGCCCGCGCCCAGGGCGCGCCCTGCCCCTGATGCGGCGGCCCGCCATGGTCGCGATCCCGCAGCGACAGCAGGTTGCGCCCGTTGCGCGTGAACAGGCGCGGCCCCGCGACCTGGGCCTCCGCGTCGAGGCAGACATAGTCGATGGAATAGCGGAAGGCGTTTTTCACCGCGCCTTTCCGTCCGTGCCAGGTATGGCCCTCGATATGATCGACGCGCGCGCTCACGCAGCGCTCGGCACCGCGGATTTGCCGAGAATTCCCTCGGCCACGTCGAGGCCCGAGGACAATCCGTCCTCGTGGAAGCCGTTCTTCATCCAAGCCCCGCAGAACCAGGTGCCGTTGTCGCCGTTCATCGCGGCGACCCGGCCCTGTGCCTCGAGGGCTGCCAGGTCATAGACCGGATGGCGCAGGGTGGTCTCGTCCCAGATCAGCTCTTCGCGGATGGGCCGGGTGGAGTTCAGCGTGACGAAGCACAGATCGTCCATCGGGATGGGCTGCAGCGAGTTCATCCAGTAGGTCAGATCGATCGTGTTGAAGTCGCGCGGCGCATCCTCGGTGTAGTTCCAGGACGACCAGACCCTGCGCGAGCGCGGCATGATCGACGTGTCGCCGTGCAGGACAACCCTGTTTGGCTGGTAGCCGATGGCCCCCAGCGCCGATTGCTCCGCCGGGGTGGGGTCGGCCAGCAGGCGCAGCGTGTCGTCGGAATGGGTGGCGAAGACGACCTCGTCGAACTGCTCCCATTCGGCGCCCTGAAGTTTCACCTGCGCGCCCAGATCGTTGCGGCGTACGGCATCGACGGGGGCGCCAAGACGCATCTCCACGCCTTGCGCCCGAAGCGTCGCCTCGAAGCGGCGGACATATTCGATGGATCCGCCCTCGACCGTGTACCATTGGTGCTGGCCATAGGCGCTCAGCAGCGCGTGGTTTTCGAAGAATTGCACCAGCGCATGGGCGGGGAAGTCCAGGATCTTGTCCGTGGGGGTGGACCAGATCGCGCCCGACAGGGGCAGCAGGTAATAGTCGCGGAACCACGGGCCGGTGCCCAAGGCGTCCAGGAAATCCCCAAGGCTCTGCGTGCGATCCTGCGCCGAGGACAGCGCGCGGGAATTGAACCGGAAGATGTCGCGCACCATGCGCAGGAAGCGTGGATTGGCAATGTTGCGGCGCTGCGCAAAAAGCGCGCCCAGCGAGGCCAGCCCGTATTCCAGCCGCCCGCCCGACAGCGAGGCGCCGAAGCTCATGTCGGATTTGACGACCGGCACGTCCAGACGGTCGAAAATGCGCGCAAGATGGGGATAGTTGGCGTAGTTGAAGACGATGAAGCCGGTATCGACCGGCTGATCCCCGCGTTTGCCGCCCATCTTGGTGCGCGCATGGCCGCCCAGACGCGGCTCCGCCTCGATCAGCGTGACGTGATGCACATCCGCCAGGGCATGCGCGGCCCCGAGCCCCGAGATGCCGGCACCGATGACGGCGACGCGTTTGGGTGCAGGCGGGCGGGATTCGAAAGGCATGCGGGAACTTCTCCGGCTGTGAACGACTTTGACTAGATACGCGCAGACACGGTGGGTGGATGAAAAAGTTCCAGATCACGGAAAAGACTGATCCGCCAGAGGCTGCGGTGCGTAGGATAGGTATGTTGCAACCTGCAAACGTCGAGCGTGGCGACGCGGACGCCGCACGGGCCCACCCCGTGATCGTCCGTGGCGTGCCTGTGGCGGAGGAAAGCGCAGTCGCCTCGGCCCCGGATTGGGTCGCCGAGATGGTGCTGATCCGCCGCGATCGGTGCGAGGCGTCCTTTGCCGCGATCTTCCGGCACTTCGCGCCGCGGCTGAAGGCGTTCCTGATGCGCTCGGGTCTCGATCCGGCGCTGTCCGAGGAAGTCGTGCAGGATGTGATGCAATCGGTGTGGCGCAAGGCCGACCGCTTCGACCCCACCCGGGCGAGCGTATCGACCTGGATCTACACCATCGCCCGAAACCGGCGCATCGACGTGCTGCGCCGCCACGCCCGCCCGGAGCCCGAGGATCTGCCCTGGGGCCCCGAAGAAGAACCCGACCAGGCCGAGGTGATCGGTCTGAAACAGGAAAGCGAAACCTTGCGAGACGCGCTCAAGACCCTGCCCGAAAAGCAGCGTATCCTGGTGGAGAAAGCCTATTTCGGCGATCTGTCCCATTCCGAGATCGCCGCCGAAACGGGTCTGCCTCTGGGCACGATCAAGTCGCGCATCCGCCTCGCGCTGGAGCGGCTGCGCCGCGCGCTCGATTGAGAAAGACCGACACGATGATCCGTCACCATCTTCCCGATGACATGCTGATGGCCTACGCCGCCGGGCAATTGCCCGAAGCGTTCTCGCTCGCAGTGGCGACCCATCTGTCGCTCTGCGATACCTGCCGGGCGGCGGCGGAAAGCTATGACGCGGTGGGCGGCGCGCTTCTGGACGGCACCGAGGTGGTGCCGGTCTCGGACGACCTGCTGGCACGGACGATGGCCGGGCTCGATTCCGCGCCCGCGGATGCGCCCGTGAGCGCCGCCCCGTCCGATGACGTTCTGCCAAGCCCGCTTCTGGGCTATGTCGGAGAGCGTCTGGCGGATGTGAAATGGCGCAATGTCGGGCGCGGCGTGAAACAGGCGCTTCTGCCGATGACCGATGACAGCGCCACCGCGCGGCTGCTGTATATCCCGGCGGGAATGGCGATGCCGGATCATTCCCATCGCGGGATGGAAGTGACGGTCGTCCTGCAGGGCGCCTTCAGCGACGCGGACGGCACATTCGCCCGCGGCGATGTGGAGGTCGCCTCGGACGAGGTCGATCATACGCCCATCGCGGATATCTCCGAGGATTGTATCTGCCTTGCGGTCACCGATGCGCCCTTGCGTTTCAAAGGGTTGCTGCCCCGGCTGGCCCAGCCGTTCCTGCGGATCTGAGATCGGTTCACGGCGATCGGCAACTGGTTGCGCCTGCATCCTGCATGTGTATGCGTAACCAGGGAACATGCTTGTAACCGACCGCCTTATATTGCGCCCGTTCGAGGCGCGTGACCGCTCCGCGCTGGTAGCGCTGAATGCTGACCGCCGGGTCATGCGTTACTTCGGACGTCCCTACACGCCGCGCGAAACAGATACCCAGCTGGCCCGCTTCGCCTGCGCCCAGGCGCGGGACGGTTATGCATTCTCGGCGGTGGAACGCCGGAGCGACCACCAACTCATCGGTCTGTGCGGTCTGTCCTGGTTCGAGGCGGATCTGCCCTTTGCTCCGGCCACGGAAATCGCCTGGCGGTTGCTGCCCGATGTCTGGGGCCATGGCTATTCGACCGAAGCCGCCCGGGCCTGGCTTCGCCACGGCTTCACCACGCTCGGACTTGAGGAGGTCGTGGCCTTCGCGCCCCGCATCAACGTTCCCTCGCGCCGGGTGATGGGCCGGATCGGCATGATCTACAATCCCGACGGCGACTTCCTTCACCCCGACATCGCCCGCGATTCCGAGCTCAATCCCTGCGTTCTCTACCGCATCACGCGGGAGCGCTGGTACTCTCTGCCCGCCCAGTCGGCCCGCTGACCCGCGGCGCACCGTCGGGCCACGCTCCAAAACGGCAAAAGCGCGCCCGAAGGCGCGCTTTTGGTCATCCTGCCGCGGTGCCTTGGCACCGCGACAATCGGATCACTTCTTTTTCTTCTTGGGCGGGATCAGGTCGGTGATCGTGCCCTCGAACATCTCGGCGGCAAAGTTCACCGTCTCCGACAGGGTCGGGTGCGGGTGGATCGTGTGGCCGAGATCGACCGCGTCCGCCCCCATCTCGATGGCCAGCGCCACTTCCGAGATCAGATCGCCCGCATTGGTGCCGACAATGGCACCGCCGATCACGCGATCATCCTCGGGGTCGAAGATGAGCTTGGTCATGCCCTCGGAGCGGCTGTTCGACAGCGCCCGGCCGGACGCGGCCCAGGGGAAGACGCCCTTTTCGACCTTCATGCCCTGCGCCTTGGCCTGCGCCTCGGTCACGCCGCACCAGGCGACTTCGGGGTCGGTATAGGCGACCGACGGGATCACGCGCGCATCAAACGCCCGCTTCTCTCCGCTCGCCACTTCCGCCGCGACCTTGCCCTCATGCACCGCCTTGTGCGCCAGCATCGGCTGCCCCACCACGTCGCCGATAGCGAAGATATGCGGCACGTTGGTGCGCTGCTGATGATCAACCTCGATGAAGCCGCGATCGGTCACCTTCACACCCGCCTGATCGGCAGCGATCTTGGCGCCGTTCGGCACCCGGCCCACGGAGACGAGCATCTTGTCGAAGACCTCAGTCGAGGTCTCGCCCTTCTCATCCTCGAAGGTGACCTTGAGGCCCTGCTTCTGCGCCTCGACCGCGGTGACCTTGGTCTTCAGCTTGATGGCGGCCAGACGGCCCTCCATGCGTTTCTGCAAGGGCTTCACGATGTCCTTGTCGGCCCCGGGCAGGATCTGGTCCATCATCTCGACGACCGTCACCTCGGCGCCCAGCGCGTCATAGACGGTGGCCATCTCGAAGCCGATGATGCCGCCGCCGAGGACGAGCATCTTCTTCGGGATCGGATTGAGCTCCAGCGCGCCCGTGGAATCCACCACGCGCTCATCGTCATGGGGCACGAAGGGCAGTTTCACCGGCTCGGAACCCGCCGCGATGATGCACTGATCGAAGGTCACGGTCTTGGTGCCGTCCTCGGTCTCGACCGCGATGGAATTCGCGCCCGTGAACGTCCCGTAGCCGTTGACCACGGTGACCTTGCGCTGCTTGGCCATGCCCGCAAGACCGCCCGTGAGCTTGCCCACGACCGAGTTCTTCCAGTCGCGCAGACCGTCAGCATCGACCTTGGGCTTGCCGAAGGAAATGCCGTGTTCGGACATTTCCTCGGTCTCGGTGATGACCTTCGAGGCATGCAGAAGCGCCTTCGAGGGGATACAGCCAACGTTCAGGCAGACCCCGCCGAGACTGTCGTACTTCTCGATCAGAATGACCTTCTTGCCGAGGTCGGCAGCGCGGAACGCTGCCGTGTAGCCGCCGGGGCCCGAGCCCAGAACGACCACCTCGCCGTGAAAGTCGCCGCTGCCGCTTGCCGTGCCCGCTGCCGCCTTGGGCGCGGGCGTGTCGTCGGCTTTCGGGGCCTCTTCCTTGGCGGGGGCCTCGGACGCGCCTTCGGCAGCCTCGAGGATGACGATCACATCACCCTCGGAGACCTTGTCGCCTTCGGAGACCTTGATCTCCGTGACCTTGCCCGCGCCCGACGAGGGCACTTCCATCGTGGCCTTGTCGGATTCGAGCTCGATCAGCGGATCTTCCTCGGCCACCGTGTCGCCCACGCTCACGAGGATCGAGACGACCGGCACATCGGTGAAGTCGCCGATATCGGGGACTTTGATTTCCATGGTCCTGATCCCTTTCCGTTACAGCATGATCCGGCGCGCATCGGCCAGAAGATACTTGAGATGGGCGTTGAACCGCGCGGCCAGTGCACCGTCGATGGCGCGGTGATCGTAGCTGAGGCTCATGGGCAGCATGTTGCGCGGCACGAATTCCTCGCCGTTCCAGACGGGTTTCATGGACGAGCGCGAGAGGCCCAGGATGGCCACTTCGGGCGCATTTACGATGGGCGTGAAATGCGTGCCGCCGATGCCGCCGAGCGACGAGATGGTGAAGGTCGCGCCCTGCATCTGGTCGCCCTTCAGCTTGCCGTCGCGCGCTGCCGCCGACAGCTCCATCAGATCCTTGGAGATCTCGACGATGCCCTTGCGGTCCGCGTTCTTGATGACCGGCACCACAAGGCCGTTCGGCGTGTCTGCCGCGAAGCCGATATTGTAGAAGTCCTTCTTGATCAGCTTGTCGCCATCGGGATGGATCGAGGAGTTGAACTCCCAGTGCTTCTTCAACGCGCTGACCGACGCCTTGACGATGAAGGACAGGAGCGTGACGCGGTAGCCTTCCTCTTTCGCCTGGGTGTCGAGCTCCTTGCGGTACTTGTCGAGCTCCGTGATGTCGGCTTCTTCGTTGTTGGTGACATGCGGAATGTTGAGCCAGGAGCGGTGCAGGGCAGGGCCCGAGAGCTTCTTGATGCGGCTCATCTCCACTTCTTCGACCGGGCCGAACTTGGAGAAGTCCACTGCCGGGATGGGCGGAATGCCCATGCCGCCCTGCGCGCCACCACCGGCTGCAGCACCCGCGCCGCCACCGGCCTGACCCTTGAGGGCCTTCTCGACGTCTTCGCGCAGGATGCGGCCCTTTCGGCCCGAGCCGTTGACCTTGTTCAGATCCACATCGACCCGGCGCGCATAGGCCCGAACCGACGGGGAGGCATGGACCTTGCCGAAGCCCGCATCGGTCACGGCACCCGAACTTTGCGCCGCAGGCGCGGGGGCCTCGGACTTCGCGGGAGCGGCCGCCTTGGGCTCTTCTTTCGGGGCCTCCTTCTCGGGCTCTTTCGAGCCCTCGTCGGAGCTTCCACCGCCCGAGGCTTCCACGATCAGGATCAGATCGCCCTCGGACACGGTGTCGCCTTCGGAGACCTTGATCTCCTTGACCGTGCCTGCATGCGAGGACGGCACCTCCATCGTCGCCTTGTCCGATTCAAGCTCGATCAGCGGATCTTCCTCGGCGATGGTGTCGCCCACGCTGACCAGAATGCTGACCACGGGCACATCGGTAAAATCGCCGATATCGGGCACTTTCACTTCGGTTGTCATGTTCTTGTCTCCTCGTTTCCGCGTGTCAGCTCAGGCGCGGGTTCGGCTTGCCGCCGTCGATGTTGTACTTGTCGAGAGCCTTCTGCAGGTCCTTCTCGGAAACGGCGCCTTCCCGGTAGAGATCGGTCATGGCGGCCGCCGCGATATGGTTCGCGTCGACTTCGAAGAAGCGGCGCAGGTTCTCGCGGCTGTCCGAGCGCCCGAAGCCGTCGGTTCCGAGCACGGTGTAGCGCTGCGGCACGAAGGCGCGGATCTGTTCGGCGTAGTTCTTCATGTAATCGGTCGCCGCGATCACCGGACCCTTGGCATTCTCGAGCACCTGAGTGGCATAGGGCACCTTCTGCTCCAGAAGCGGGTTCAGGCGGTTGTAACGCAGGCAATCCTGCCCGTCGCGCGCCAGCTCGTTCATCGAGGTGGCCGACCAGATGTCCGAGGTCACGCCGAAATCGTCCTTCAGCATCTCGGCCGCCTTGAGGGCCTGCACGAGGATCGTGCCGGAGCCCATCAGGTTGACGTGCTTCTTGCCGGGCTTCGAGGTCTTCTTCATCCGGTAGAGGCCCTTGATGATGCCCTCTTCGGCACCGGTGGGCATTTCGGGATGCTGATAGTTCTCGTTCATCAGCGTGATGTAGAAATAGACGTCATCCTGATCGACGAACATCCGCTGCAGACCGTGCTGCACGATCACCGCCACCTCGTAGCTGAAGGTCGGGTCGTAGCTGATGCAGTTCGGGATCGTACCTGCGAGGATGTGGCTGTGGCCATCCTCGTGCTGCAGGCCCTCGCCGTTCAGCGTTGTGCGCCCGGCGGTGCCGCCCAGCATGAAGCCCCGTGCGCGGCTGTCGCCCGCGGCCCAGGCGAAGTCGCCGATCCGCTGGAAGCCGAACATCGAGTAGAAGATGTAGAACGGGATCATCGGCACGCCGTGCGTCGAATAGGACGTGGCCGCCGCGATCCAGTCGCACATCGAGCCCGCTTCGTTGATGCCTTCCTGAAGGACCTGACCGTCGATGGCCTCCTTGTAGTACATCATCTGGTCCCGATCCTCGGGCATGTAGTTCTGCCCGAGCGGGTTGTAGATGCCCACGGACCGGAAGAGACCCTCCATGCCGAAGGTGCGGCTTTCGTCGGGCACGATCGGAACGACATGCTTGCCGATCTGCTTGTCGCGCAGCAGCGTCGTCAGGATCCGCACGAAGGCCATGGTCGAGGAAATCTCGCGATCCCCTGTGCTTTCGAGCTGCCCTTTGAATTTGTCGAGCGACGGGATCTCGAGCTTCGGCGCCTCGGTGTTGCGCTTGGGAAACTCGCCGCCCAGCTCCTTGCGGCGCTCGGACAGATAAGCCTTCTGCGCATTGTTCAGCGTGACGAAGGGCACCTTGTCCAGGTCCTTGTCGTCGACCGGGATCTGGAAGCGGTCGCGCATCTGCTTCAGCTGATCGGTCTGCATCTTCTTGGACTGGTGGGCGATGTTCAGCCCCTCGCCCGCAGAGCCCATGCCGTAGCCCTTCACCGTCTTCACGAGGATACAGGTCGGCTGACCCTCGGTATGCGTGGCCCGGTGATAGGCGTTGTAGACCTTCTTGATGTCGTGGCCGCCGCGGCGCAGGGCCCAGATTTCGTCGTCGGTCCAGTCCTTCACCAGCTCCGCCGTCTCGGGGTACTTGCCGAAGAAGTGTTCGCGGATATAGGCGCCGTTCTTCGACTTGAAGGTCTGGTAGTCGCCGTCGATGGTCTCATCCATCAGCTGGCGCAGCTTGCCCGAGGCATCGCGCTCCAGCAGGTCGTCCCAGCCGCGACCCCAGAGCAGCTTGATCACGTCCCAGCCGGCACCGCGGAAGTTGCCCTCCAGCTCCTGCACGATCTTGCCGTTGCCGCGCACCGGCCCGTCCAGGCGCTGCAGGTTGCAGTTCACGACGAAGATCAGGTTGTCCAGGCTCTCGCGGGCGGCCAGGGCGATGGCGCCCAGGCTTTCGGGCTCGTCCATCTCGCCGTCGCCGAGGAAGCACCAGACCTTGCGGTCGCCCATGTCGATCAGGCCGCGGTTGTGCATG
>CAZTEV010000047.1:0-4505 GCA_964612785.1 uncultured Roseivivax sp.
AAGAAGATCGGCAGCACCAGCAGGATGATCCCGACCGGATCGAGGAACATGCCCAGGATCAGCGTGATCACCTGCATCAGCAGGATCATCATCCAGGGCTCGATCTCGAGGCCCAGCAGATAGCCCTGCATGAAGCGCGTGCCGCCGCCGCCGCCATAGACCGCGACAAAGGCCGAGGCGCCGAACACGATCCAGATGACCATGCCGGTCAGGCTGGCCGTGTCGTGGCTGACGGCCTTGATGTAGGTCCAGTTCAATTCGCGCCGGATGGCCACCGACAGCACGACGGCCGCTGCGCCCACGGCGGCAGCCTCGGTCGGGGTGGCGATGCCTGCGAAGATCGACACCAGCACCGACAGGATCACCAGAAGCGGCAGCAACACCGAGCGGAGTGAGCTGATCCGCTCGCTCAGCGGCGCGCGTTCATCCGAGCCCGGCGCCAGATGCGGCGAGAAGCGGCTTTTCAGGAACACATAGGCCATGAACATCGCCAGCAGCAAAAGCCCCGCGATCAGACCGCCCAAAAACAGCCGCCCGACCGATTGGCCGGTCTGCAGCGCGATCAGGATCAGGGTGATCGACGGCGGGATCAGAATGCCCAGCGTTCCCGACGCCCCGATCGTGCCCAGCATGAAGCGCTTGTCATAGCCGCGCTTCTTCATCGCGGGCATACCCACGAGGCCCGTCGTTACCGTCGAGGCCGCACAGCTGCCGGTCATCGCCGACAGCGTCGCGGCAAAGCCCGACGTGCCGATCAGAAGACCGCCGGGCGTGCGGCCCGACCACAGGAAGAAGGCGTGATAGAGGTCGTCCGCGATCTTGGATCGCGCCAGCGCCACGCCGATGAAGACGAAAAGCGGGATCGCCGACAGCAGGATCGACCACATCGAGCCGAACATCGTCGAGACAATGGTGAACATCCCGTTCAGACCGAAGGTCAGCAGGCCGAAGACCACCGCCGTTCCGCCAAGCGCGAAGGTCAGCGACACGCCCAGCAGGATCGAGATCAGAAGCATGCTGAACATGCCGATTGTCAGAAGTTCCGGGCTCATCACACCACCCCCGCCGAGTAATCCTTGCGGCCGGTATCGGCCTCGGGATTGACGATCAGGATGACCGAGCGGATCGCCTCCACGAGGCCCTGCAGCGTGATCGCGGCCACGCCCACGAACATCGCCAGTTTCACGGGCCACATCGGATGCCGGAGCGCGCTGTCATCGACCTCGTTGAAACGCCAGCTGTCCTCGAAGAACCAGAAGGCCTCGTAGGACAGCACGATGCCCCAGAGCAGCAGAAACCCGAAATTCAGCAGATCGAGGAAGGCGCGCCAGCGCGGCGACGCCACATTCAGCAGCAGGTCCACCCGCACATGGTCCTGCCGCAGCAGCGTATAGGCGCCCACAAGCACGAAATAGGCCCCGAAGATGCGCTGGGTGTAGCCATGCGCCCAAAGCGTCGGCTGCTGGAAGACGTAGCGGGCCACGACCTCGAAGCACAGCACGACGATGCCCGCCCAGATCAGGAAGCTGACCAGCTTCCCCAGACCTTCATTGAAGGTGTCGAACAGTTTCAGAAGCCTCATACCATCTCCCCGATGCGTGTATTTTTGTTCTCGATGACTTCGACGCCCCGTCGCGCGAAACGTTCTGCGAGGGGACCAAGCTGCGCGGCCTCGGCCGAGGCCGCCGATCCGCTGCGCGCGCGGTCCGCGATGCCCACGAAGATCACGGCGAAGCGGAATAGGGCGAAGGCCACATGAAACGGCAGAAGCGGCGCGGTCGGGCGGGCATGGGCGTGGTATTTCGCGATGAAGTCGGCGCATTCGGGAATGCCCGCGCCGCGCCAATCCGTGCCTTTCAGCCCGCCATATTCATCCGGCGCCGAGTACCAGGGCAGAATGCAGAACCCCAGATCGGCGAGCGGGTGCCCCAGCGTCGACAACTCCCAGTCCAGCACGCCCACGACGCGCGGCTCGGTCGGGTGCCACATCAGGTTGCCGACCCGGAAATCGCCATGCGCGATAGAGACCGCGCCATCGTCTTCGGGCATGTTGTCAGGCAGCCATGCGACCAGCCGGTCGAGATCGTCGATCCGGGGGCCGGTCGAGGCATGGTATTGCTTCGTCCAGCGCCCGATCTGGCGCTCGAAATAATTGCCCGGACGGCCGTAATCGGCCAGGCCCACCGCGTCGGGCCGCACCGCATGCAGCCGCGCCAGCGTGCGCGCCATGTCGAGATACATCTCGCGCCGGTCCTCGGGCGGGACACCGGGCAGGGCGGCATCCTCGAACACCCGGCCCTCGAGCCGGTTCATCAGGTAGAAGGGCGTGCCCAGAATGTCGGGATCTTCCTCGAGCCACAGCGCCTCGGGCACCGGCACATCGGTGTCCCGCAAAGCGCGCAGCACGCGGAATTCCCGCTCGATCGCATGGGCGCCTTTCAGGATCGGCCCGCCAGGTTTCTTGCGCAGCACCAGCCGGTGATCGCCGATGGTCACGAACCAGGTGGGGTTCGATTGCCCTCCGCCGATCCGATCAAGCGACAGCGTCTCTCCGCGCACATCCCGCGTGGCCAGCCAGGCGCGCAGCGCCTCGGGGTCGAACTCGGTCCCGGCGGCTTGGGTGGCGGTCCCGCTCATGCCACGTCCTCGCGGTTGGCCATGTCGCGCGCGACCTCGCGCAGCATGTATTTCTGGATCTTGCCGGTCGCAGTCTTGGGAAGCTCTCCGAAGATGAACCGCTTGGGCCGTTTGAACCCGCTCAGATGGTCGCGGCAGAACCGCTCGAGCGTCTCTTCGGTGACGCTGTCGGTGGCCTTCGTCTCGACGAAGGCCCAGGGCGTTTCGCCCCATTTCGGATGCGGTGCTGCGACGACGGCGGCCAGGCGCACGCCGGGATGGCTGTGCAGCGTCTTTTCGATCTCGAGGCTCGAGACGTTCTCTCCGCCGGTGATGATGACGTCCTTGAGCCGGTCGCGGATCTCGATCTGGCCGTCGGGGTGCATCACCGCGATATCGCCCGAATGGAAGACGCCATCCTTGAACGCGGCCTCCGTGGCCTCGGCGTTCCTGTAATAGCCGGACATGACGGTGTTCCCGGCCAGCACGATCTCGCCCATCGTCTCACCGTCAGCGGGCACGTCGCGGCCTGCCTCGTCGACGACGCGCGCGCGCCCGGCGGTGACATGCCGCCGTCCCTGACGCGCCATAAGCGCCGCGCGCGTCTCGATATCGGCGGAAGGATCGCCCGGATCGTTGATCGTGGCCGGGCCGAAGCTTTCGGTCAGCCCGTAGAGATGGTGCAGATCGAAACCCAGCTTCGAAAGCCCCGCCAGAAGTGCGGGCGTGGGCGCGGCCCCGCCCGTGGCCACCCGCACGCGCACCGGCGGTGGCTCGGTCGCGTGTTCGAGCAGCATGTAAAGGACGACCGGCGCGCAGGCCATATGCGTGACCCTGTGGGCCGCAATCGTGTCGAGGATCAGCACCGGATCCACCCGGTCGAGGCACACATGCATCCCCCCGGCGGCGGTGACCGCCCAGGCATGGCACCAGCCGTTGCAGTGAAACATCGGCAGCGTCCAGAGATACCGCGTCTCGGCCGTGAACCCCAGCGCCAGCACATTGCCCACAGCGTTCAGATAGGCCCCGCGATGGGTGTAGACGACGCCTTTCGGCCGACCCGTCGTGCCGGATGTGTAGTTCAGGCTTATGGGCTGGGCCTCGTCCGTGACCGCCCCTGACAGATCGAGCGGCGGCACGTCGCCCGCGAACAGATCGAGCCCGTCGCCCGCCCCCGGCGCGCTGCACAGCACGTCCACGGGGATGTCGAGGTCCAGATCGGGCCGCAGATCCCGTTCGCACAAAAGCGCCTTGCTGCCCGCATGATCCAGAATGTAGGCCACATCGTCAGGCCCGAGCCGGGTGTTGATCGTGTTCAGCACCGCGCCCAGGGCCGGGACCGCGAAATGGGCCGCGATCATCTCGGGCCGGTTGCCGACGATCACCGACACGACATTGCCGGGGCCGATGCCCTGCGCGCGCAGATGGCCCGCCAGACGCGCCACGAGCGCGCCGAAGTCATCGTAACTCCAGACATGCGCGCCCCAAGCGACCGCCGGGCGGGCGCCATGCACTTCAAGCGCCTGATCCAGAAGGTCGAGCGGTGTCAGAGGCCGGAAATTCGCCGAACGCGGCGCCAGATGCGGATCTGTGAACATGTGCGGCCTCCCTTCCTTGCGTGACACTCAGCCGGTCTCGGCGTCCCACTTCCAGAAATCGCGGTCCTCGGTGGCGAGGTGGCGGTTCAGCACCATCTGGTGCACCTCGTCCGCCCCATCGACGAGCCGGGCCTGCCGCGCATAGCGGTAGATCCATTCCAGAACCGTATCCTTGGAATAGCCGCGCGCGCCGTTGATCTGGATGCCCACATCGGCGGCCTTGTGCAGAAGGTTCGCGACGTGGATCTTCGCCATCGACACCTCCTTCTTGGCAAAGCGGCCCTGATCGAG
>CAZTEV010000047.1:4605-15548 GCA_964612785.1 uncultured Roseivivax sp.
CCATGTTCCTCGGGGCCCATGATCGGGATGCGGCGGTCGATCCGCCAGCCGGGATCGGATTTGTCATGCAGGAACGCCGTCAGACCGCGGCGCGGATCGTCGGAGGTGCGCGCCATGAGGATGAAATGATCCGCGTCCTCCGCTCCGGTGATGTACCATTTATGGCCGCGAATGACGTAGCCGTCGGCTGTCTTCTCGGCCTTGGTCATCATCATCCCGGGATCCGAGCCGCCGCCCGGATGGGGCTCTGTCATCGCAAACGACGACCGCACCGCGCCCGACACGATCGGTTCCAGCCAGCGCGCTTTCTGCTCGGGCGTGCCCGCCTGTTCGAGCACCATCATGTTGCCGTCATCGGGCGCTGCGGAGTTGAACACGACAGGCCCGAAGACAGAGCGGTTCATCTCCTCGTAACAGACCGCCATGCCGACCTTACCGAGCCCCTGACCGCCGGTTTCCGGCTTGAGCTGCAGGCACCAGAGCCCTTCCGCCTTGGCGGCCGCGCGCAACGCGTTCAGCCGCTCGGTCGTGATGTTGCCATGCGCGTCCCATGCGGCGGGATCGGCTTCCTGCGGCAGGATACGCTCTTCCACGAAAGTGGCGATGCGGGTGCGGTAATCCTCGATCTCTGCCGGGATGGTGAAATCCATGTCGTGTGTCCTTCAGATCGATGTGACGAGGTGGCCGCCATCGACCACGAGTTCGCTGCCGGTCATGAACCCGCCGAGATCCGAGACCAGCAACAGAAGCGGCCCGTCGAGGTCGCGGACCTGACCCAGCCGTCGCTGCGGCACGCGCCGGATCAGTTTCTGACCGGGTTCGGAGGCGAAGAAATCGGCGTTGAGTTCCGTTTCGATATAGCCGGGGCAAAGCGTATTCACCCGGATGCCGTGGCGCGCCCATTCCAGCGCCTGCGCGCGCGTTATCTGGATCAGTCCCGATTTCGAGGCCGCATAGGCCGAAACATGGCTGGCCACCCGCACACCCAGGATCGAGGCGACATTGACGATCACGCCGCCTTTGCCCGCGTCGATCATCGCCTGTGCGGCGGTCCGGGCGACGCGGAAGGGGCCCTTGAGGTTGGTGTCCATGATCCGGTCGAGCGTATCGTCATCATGATCGAGCGCCGTGGCCGACGCCGCGATCCCGGCATTGTTGATGACGATATCGAAGGCTTCGCCGCCAAGCCCCGCCGCAATGGAGGCGGGATCCGACACATCGAGTTCAAGCGGATGGGCCGTGCCGCCTTCGCTACGGATGTCCTCGCAGAGCGACTGGATACGGTCGATGCGGCGCGCGGCCAGCGTCACTGCGACGCCGTGCGCTGCCAGAAGCTGTGCGAAATGCCGTCCGAGACCGGAAGAGGCGCCGGTCACGAGGGCCGTGCGATCCGCAAGGCCGGGCCATTCCCCCAATGGCGAAGAAACCACGATAGCCATACCTCCCAATACAACCTATCGAACGTTCGTTCGTTTATGTGTATAGTAAGACTTAGCTTGCCGCAACGTTAAGTCGAGAAATACCGGGATGGCGCAATTAAAATACCAAAGCGATGTCTTTGTGGCTGAGGGGGCCCAGGACAGGCTCGCTCTGAGCATGGAAGACATGTGCCGCGATATCCTGGCCCGGCATCAGGATACGATCTCGGTGCGTAATCCCTCGATCGCCGTGCCGCGCCTCAAACGCATCCTCGTGGCCGCGCTCGATCTGTCGAATTCGGGCGGGTTCCAGGCCATGTCCCTGCGCGACCTGTCCGAGGAATCGGGCATGTCGACGGGCGGGCTTTACGCATATTTCGATAGCAAGACGACGCTGCTGCGGATGATCCTCGCGCAGGTCACGCATGTGGTGGAGACCGTGCTGACCGCGCCGCCCGAGGCCGTCACCGACGATCCTGTCGCGCATCTGCGCTGGATGATCGACGCGCATCTTCGCCTGACCGAGGATCTGCTGCCCTGGTTCGTCTTCGCCTTTATGGAAGCCAAGAACTTCCCGCCCGCCGAACGCCGCCTCGCCACCGACAGCGAGGCCCTGACCGAGGCGCTTTTCGCGGGCGTGATCCAGTCGGGCATCGCACGGGGCACGTTCCGGGCGGACACGTCCGACCTGCTTCCGGCCCTGATCAAGCCGCTCCTTCAGGACTGGTATGTGAAACGCGCGAAATACCGCCGGCGCGGGATTTCCCTAGAGAGTTACTGCGCAACGGTGCAGGATATCATCCTGAGATCCTGCATCTCGCATGACGATTGACCCCGGGTTTCCGATCCCGGTTGCCATTTGGCATGCCTGACCGCCGCGATCCTTGCACGGGAAGTCCAGCAAAGCCCTGATCGTCGGCACATCAGGCCTCGGAATCGCGCTAGACCGGTCCCGCTGCGCAAGCGTCCAGACGATCCGCCGCGGGAAAGTCCGCTGGTGGAGAATTCGAGATGGGGAAAGGCTGCGCCGAATGTTGTTCAGCACAGCTGGTAGGCCCGGCAGGACTTGAACCCGCAACCAAAGCGTTATGAGCGCTCTGCTCTAACCAATTGAGCTACAGGCCCCCAGCCGCCTCGGAGTAGCAGACCGGGCGCCTTGGTCAAGCGCGTCGTTGCAGGGCGCGCGGCGATGGGCTATCGCCGTCGCGAATGCAAATGCCCCAGCGCGGAGAGCCCAGATGGCCCAAGGCAAATCCCCGATCACCTATGCCGATGCGGGTGTGGATATCGACGCGGGCAACGCGCTTGTGGACCGGATCAAACCCGCCGCCAAACGCACCGATCGCGCGGGCACGATGTCGGGGCTGGGCGGATTCGGCGCGCTCTTCGATCTCAAGGCTGCGGGCTACACCGATCCGGTGCTTGTGGCCGCGACCGACGGGGTGGGCACGAAGCTGCGCATCGCCATCGATACGGGCCATTACGACAGCGTGGGGATCGACCTCGTGGCCATGTGCGTCAACGATCTAGTCTGCCAGGGGGCGGAGCCTCTGTTCTTCCTCGACTATTTCGCGACGGGCAAGCTCGACCTCGACGCCGCCGCGCGGGTGATCGAAGGCATCGCGGAGGGCTGCGAGGCCGCCAACACCGCGCTGATCGGCGGCGAGACGGCAGAGATGCCCGGCATGTACCCGCCGGGCGATTTCGATCTCGCGGGTTTTGCCGTGGGCGCGATGGAGCGGGGCGCGGCGCTGCCCGCCCATGTGGGCGAGGGCGATGTGCTGCTGGGCCTCGCCTCGAACGGGGTGCATTCCAATGGCTACAGCCTCGTGCGCAAGCTGGTGGAGCATTCGGGCCTCGGCTGGGACGCGAAATGCCCCTGGGGCGAGGGCACGCTGGGCGCGGCCCTGCTGGCGCCCACGCGGCTTTACGTGACGCCGTGCCTCGATGCGGTGCGCGCGGGCGGCGTGCACGCATTGGCCCATATCACCGGGGGTGGGCTGACGGAGAACCTGCCGCGCGTGCTTCCCGCGGATCTGGGGGCCGAGATCGACCTCGGCGCCTGGGACCTGCCGCCGGTCTTTGCCTGGCTGAAGGCGCAGGGCGCGCTCGATGCGGCCGAAATGCTCAAGACCTTCAATTGCGGGATTGGCATGGTCATGGTCGTGGCCGCCGACCGCGCCGATGCGCAGGTCGAAGCGCTGACCGCCGCGGGCGAACGCGTCAGCGTGATCGGCCGTGTGGGTGGCGCGGCGGGCGTGCGCTATGCGGGCGATCTTGCATGAAGCGAGTGGCGGTTCTGCTCTCGGGCGGCGGGTCGAACATGGTGGCGCTCGTGCGCTCCATGACCGGCGCGCATCCCGCTCGACCCGTTCTGGTCCTGGCCAACAGCGCCGAGGCGGGGGGGCTGCAGAAAGCCCGTGATCTGGGGGTGGAGGCCGATTTCGTCGATCACCGCCCCTTCAAGGGCGACCGCGCCGCCTTCGAGGACGTGCTGCACGCCCGTCTGATGCGGGCGGAGCCCGATATCCTCTGCCTTGCGGGCTTCATGCGGGTTCTGACCGAAGGCTTCGTGTCGCGTTGGCAGGGACGGATGCTGAACATCCATCCCTCGCTTCTGCCGAAATATCGCGGTCTTCACACCCATGCCCGCGCCATCGAGGCGGGCGATGCGGACCATGGCTGCACCGTGCACGAGGTCACGCCCGCGCTCGATGACGGGCCGATCCTGGGCCAGGCACGGGTGCCGATTCTGCCGGATGACACGCCCGATGCGCTGGCCGCCCGCGTGCTGGAGCAGGAGCATCGGCTCTATCCCGCCTGCCTGCGCCGCTTTGCCGAAGGGGATCGCACCCGCGTCGATCTCTGAGCGGCGCGCGAGGTGCATTGCATGCCCCAAAGGATCGGGGCAGGGTGCCTGAAGCGTCACAATCCGTGAAAGGCCCGTATGCAGACGATTACCCGGACCGAAGAGCTTGCCGAATTCTGCGCCCGTGCGCATGCGGCGCCCTATGTGACGGTCGATACCGAATTCCTGCGGGAACGGACCTATTATTCCAAGTTGTGTCTGGTGCAGCTGGCCCTGCCGCCCGCGGGCGATGAAGACGGCGATGCGGTGCTGGTCGATCCGCTGTCGGAGGATCTGTCGCTCGACCCGCTGGTGGCGCTGTTCCGCGACACCTCCGTGGTGAAGGTCTTCCACGCAGCGCGGCAGGATCTGGAGATTTTCTCGATCGAGTTCGGGGTGATTCCCGAACCGCTCTTCGACACGCAGGTCGCGGCCATGGTCTGCGGCTTCGGAGAACAGGTGGGCTACGAGACGCTGGTGAAACGCATCGCGCGGGCCGGGCTCGATAAATCCTCGCGCTTCACCGACTGGTCGCGCCGTCCGCTGACCGACGCGCAGAAGACCTATGCGCTCGCTGACGTGACCCATCTGCGCAAGATCTACGAATTCCTCGAGAAGAAGCTGCGCGATACCGGGCGGCACCGCTGGGTGGCCGAAGAGCTGGCGCTCTTGGGCGATCCCGAAACCTATATCACGCGGCCCGAAGAGGCCTGGCGCCGGGTCAAGACCCGCAACACCTCGCCCCGCTTTCTGGCCATCGTGCAGGAACTGGCCGCCTTCCGCGAGGCCTACGCGCAAGACCGCAACGTGCCGCGCAACCGGGTGTTCAAGGACGATGCGCTGGTCGAGCTGGCCTCGACCAAACCCGCGAGTTTCGAGGATCTGGGCCGGTCGCGGCTGTTGCTGCGCGAGGCGCGGAAGGGCGATATCGCACAGGGTATCCTCGATGCGGTGGCGCGCGGGCAGGCGATGGACAAGGCGGATCTGCCCAAAGTGACGGGCGGGCCCGACAAGGGTCAGGTGAATGCCGCGCTGGCCGATCTGCTTCGGGTGCTTCTGAAAGCGCGGACCGAAAGTTCGGGCGTCGCGCCGAAGCTGATTGCGCCCTCGGCGGATCTCGATGCGCTGGCCGCGGGTGCGCGGGATGTGCCCGCGCTCAAGGGCTGGCGGCGCGAGGTCTTCGGCGAGGATGCGCTGCGTCTTTGCGAAGGCCGTATCGCGCTTTCCGCCAATGGCAGCAAGGTCGCGGTGATCGAGATTTGATGGAGGCGCGCGCCGGTCAGCGGCGCGACACCAGCGCGTTGCCTGCGCCCCGCACCTCGATTTCACGGATGCCCGACAGCTCCTGATCGGTCAGATAGACCGCAACCGTGACGCTGCGCGCGTCAGAACCCGTGCCCGCGGGGCCGGGGGCAAGACGGGCATCGAGGGAATAGACCAGCCGCGCGCCATCGTCGATTTCGATGGGGGTCAGCCGTGCCTCGTAGCGTCCGGGCGTGGGGGCGATGCCCACGGCCTGAATGACCGCGCCGCCGGGACGGCGCAGGATCGTGAGCTCAGCCACCTCGGCGATGGGACGGCCCTGATAGGGCAGCTCATCCGAGCGGCGCAGAAGGCTTGCACCGGCGCGGCGCTGCGGGATCAAGGGGTTCGTGGCGGCCGGGCTTCCGGCAGTCGTGCTCTGCACGGGTTCGGCCTGGCCGAACCAGTTGAACGGGTTGAGGCGCGTTGCGCAGCCGGGCAGGGCCAGGGCCCCCGCAAGACAGATCACGAGCGGTATTCTGATCGACATCCTGCCCCTCCGGCGGCTTCACGCGGCGTCCCTCTTCCACTAGCGGATTGATCGGCCTGTGAAAAGCCCGATGCGGGCCCGATGCGACACGCAGAGGGCTGGACGCGGGCGCCCGGGGCTCTTACGTCAGGGGCGATAATGATCGAGGAGCCGTCATGGCACAGCCGGAATTCGAAGAAGTGGTCGAGGATTTCGCCTTCCTGGAAGACTGGGAAGACCGCTACCGCATGGTGATCGAGATGGGTCGCGACATGGAACCGCTCGACGAGGCGCTGAAGGTGCCCGCCACCAAGGTTGACGGCTGCGCCAGCCAGGTCTGGCTGCATCCGCGCATCGAGGCGGGCCAGTTCCATTTCCGCGGCGACAGCGACGCCATGATCGTGCGCGGCCTGATCGCGGTCTTGCGCAAGCTATATGACGGCTTGCCCGTGGGCGAGGTGGACGCCGTCGATGCGCGTGCGGAGCTGGGGCGGCTCGGGCTGAACGATCACCTGTCCGCGCAGCGCTCGAACGGGTTGCGCGCGATGATCGAGCGGATCCGCGACCAGGCGCGCGAGGCCGCCTGATCCAAAGGGCTGCACAGGGCCGAGGCCCTGCGCAGACATGTCATGTCCGGTCTTTTCCCTTGGAAAAGCCCGGACGGATTTTTTGCGTTTTTTCAGAAAGGTGAAGGGCAAGAGGTGGGGGCGCCCGGTGGCCATGTGGCCGTCCTGCGCCTTGCGGACGGAGCCGTGGGGCCCGAACACGGACGCGCTGCCCCGAGGGGCGCGCGATCTTCAGGCGTTGCCGGTGCCGGTGAAGCGGGCCGCATCGGCCGCGGCGCGTCGGATCGCGTTCGATTTGTGCACCGTCTCCTGGTACTCGGCCTCGGGATCGCTGTCATAGACAACGCCGCCGCCTGCCTGGATGTAGAGCTTTTCGTCCTTCACCACCGCGGTTCTGAGCGCGATGCACATATCCATGTCGCCGCCCGCGGAGAAATACCCCACGCCGCCGCCATAGATGCCGCGCTTTTCGGGCTCCAGCTCGTCGATGATCTCCATCGCGCGAACCTTGGGCGCGCCCGAGACCGTGCCCGCAGGCAGACCCGCCAAGAGCGCCGAGAGCGCGTCCTGGTCTTCGCTGAGCTCGCCCACCACGTTCGAGACGATGTGCATGACGTGGGAATAGCGTTCGATCACGAATTTCTCGGTGGGGCGCACGGTGCCGATCTTTGACACGCGGCCGGTATCGTTGCGCCCGAGATCCAGAAGCATCAGGTGTTCGGCCAACTCCTTGGGATCGGCCAGCAGATCGGCTTCGTTCGCGTCATCCTCGGCAGGCGTGGCGCCACGCGGCCGCGTGCCCGCGATGGGCCGGATCGTGACCTCGCGGCCGAAGACGCGGACCAGGATTTCCGGGCTCGCGCCCACGACCTGGAAGCCGCCGAAATTGAAGTAGAACATGAAGGGCGAAGGGTTCGTGCGCCGGAGCGAGCGGTAGAGCGCGAAGGGCGGCAGCGGGAAATCCTGCGTCCAGCGCTGCGAGGGCACGACCTGGAAGATGTCGCCCGCGCGGATGTAATCCTTGGCGCGCTCGACCGCTTGCCTGTAACCCTCATGGGTGAAGTTCGAGCGTGGCTTGCCGAGCTCTGCCGCCTCGCCCAGGTTGCGGGCCTGTTGGGGCAGGGCGCGTTCGAGATCGCGCACCGCATCCATCACCCGTTCGGCAGCCTGAGCATAGGCCGCGCGCGCCGACTGGCCCGAAGAGATCCAGGCGGGGGAGACCACGATCACCTCGCCTTTCACACCGTCGAGCACGGCCACCACTGACGGCCGGATCAGCGTCGCATCGGGCAGGCCCAGCGGATCGGGGTTCACATCCGGCAGGTGTTCGACCAGCCGGATCATGTCATAGCCGAGATAACCGAACAGACCCGCGGAGGCCTGCGGCAGCCCGTCGGGCAGGTCGATGCGGCTTTCGTCGAGTATCGCGCGCAGGGCGGTCAGCGGATCGGCGTCCATCGGCTCGAAAGCCTGGGCGTCAAAGCGTGCCTGCCGGTTCACCCGCGCCGCGTCGCCGTGGCATTGCCAGACCAGATCCGGCTTCATGCCGATGATCGAATAGCGTCCGCGCACTTCGCCGCCGGTGACCGATTCGAGCATGAAGGCGTCGCTGGCCGCACCCGTCAGCTTCAGCATCAGGGACACGGGCGTGTCGAGATCGGCCGCCAGGCGCGCATAGACCACCTGGTTGCGGCCCGCGACGTATTCGGCCTCGAACGCCGCGAAAGAGGGGGTCAGTTCGGCCATGGATCGCCTATTGCAGGGAGGAGTTGACCGCGTTGAGCGCGTCCTGATTCACGCTGACGCCCGCGCGGGTCTGGATGTCGGCGGCCAGCGCGCGGAATAGATCGTCCGCCAGCGCAGCCTCGGCCTGTTCGCCCAGCTGGGTCCGGAGCGCCACGGCGTCGTCGCTTTCGGGATCTGCGGGAATGATCGCGTCGACGCGCAGGATCGCCACGCGGTCGGGGCCTGCCACGGCAATCGTTGCGCCGGTCTCGGCGTCGAAAGCGTCGCCGACCGCGCCACGGGGCAGACGGCCGGGCGCTGCCGTCCGCTCCGCGCCTTCAAGCGTGGTGGCGGGCAGGCCGCGGTCTTCAAAGCTGGCGCCCTGGGAAAGGGCCTCCGCATGGGCTTCGGCCTGGGCGAGCAGCGCCTCGGTGGTCCGGGCCTGTTCCCAATCGGCGGTCACGGCGTCGCGGACATCCTCGAAAGGGGTGGGGGCGGGTGGGTCGATAGCGTCGACGCGCAGCGCGAACAGACCGCCATCGCCCAGTTCTCCGATTTGGGGATAGTCGCCTTCCTCGGCCGCGCGCACGGCGCTGTTGAAGGCCGGGTAGGCGGCGATCTCGGCATTGCTGTCGCGGGTCCAGGCGATCTCGCCCAGCGTCAGGTCGGTCGTCTCGGCCAGTTCCTCAAGCGTGGCGCCGCCCGCCAGCTCGTTGTCGTAGCTTTCCGCCTGGGACGCGATCACGCGGCGCGCGCGGTCGAGGACCAGCGTGTCGCGCAGCATCGGCACGGCTTCTTCGAAGGAGGTTTCCACCGCCGCCAGTTCCGCGTTCACGCGGAAAAGCGCAGGACCGAGGCCCGTGGGGGCTGGGCCTGCGACGCTGCCGGTCTTGGCGCTGAAGACCGCGTCTGCGGCATCGTCCAGGTCGTCGCGGGCCACCGCGCCCAGATCCGTGTCGGACAGCGCAAGCCCGCGTTCGACGACCAGCGCCTCAAAGGTGATCTCACCCGCCGCAATACGGTCCGCGGCCTCCTGCGCGGCGTCCTCGGTGGAGAAGACCAGCCGCTCCACCAGACGACGTTCGGGCATGTTGAAGCGCGCGGATTGTTCCTCATAGGCTTCGCGCAGGGTTTCCTCGGGCACGTCGACGGTATCGAGGATCATGTCGGGCGTGATCCAGGCATAGGTGACGCGCTTGGTCTCGGGGATGGTGTAATCGGCGATATTGTCGTCGTAGAAGGCCCGCAAATCGTCCTCGGTGGGCGCGTCGATCCCGGTCTCCAGATCCGAGCCGGTCAGCACCGTATAGGTCAGATCGCGGCGCTCGCCCGCATAGGCGATGATCGCGTCGGTGTAGGGGGCAGGCATGGTCAGCCCCGAGAAGACGCCGCCCTGCAGGACGGTGCGCGAGATTTCGTTGCGCAGGTCTTCCTCGAACTCGCCTTCGCTCATGCCCGCATTGTCGAGCGCGAAGCTGTAGGCGTCGCGGCTGAACTGGCCGTTCGGGCCCTGGAAGGCGCTGACCGCGGAAAGCTCTGCCGCGACCTCGGCGTCGCCCACGGAGATGCCCAGCCGGTCGGCCTCATAATCGAGCGCGCGGGTCAGAACGAGCTGCGAGAGCACCTGTGTATCAAGGCCCGCCTGCCGCGCCTCGGCGAAGGTGACGGCCTGGCCGCGCTGCGCCTGCAGCGCGCGCAGCTCCTGCTGGATGGCGCGGGCATAGGCGTCCACGCTGACCTCCTGATCGCCCACGGCCGCGACGCTGCGCGCGGTGCCCGAGAGGTTCACCGCCCCGAAGCCCGCAAGCCCCACGAGCAGGAGGCCCATCAGGATCCACAGGAAAAACTTGGAAATGCGTCCGGCCTTGAGTGCCATCGGGGCTCCTCGATAGATGCGAAATCAGGGTCCGGGACACGTCTAGGCGAGCCGCCCCAGCCCCGCAAGGGCGCGGCTTAATCGTCTGCGCCGTGGAAGGGTTTGACGTATTGCAGCGCCATGTCCCAGGGGAAGAAGATCCAGGTGTCCTGGCTCACCTCGGTGATGAAGGTGTCGACCATCGGGCGGCCCTTGGGCTTGGCATAGACGGTGGCGACATGGGCGCGCGGCATGGCCTTGCGCACCACTTCCAGCGTGCGTCCGGTATCCACGAGGTCATCGACGATCAGCACGCCCGTGCCGTCGCCCACCACCTCCATGTCCGGGCTTTTGATGATGCGCGGCTCGGACTGGGTCTGGTGGTTGTAGCTTTTCACGCTGATCGTATCGACGGTGCGGATATCGAGCTCGCGCGCGACGATCATGGCAGGCGCCATGCCACCGCGTGTGATCGCCACGACCGCGCGCCAGCCGCCCTCGGGCACGTTCGATTGCAGACGCCACGACAGCGCGCGCGCGTCGCGGTGCAGCTGGTCCCAGCTGACATGGAAGCCTTTTTCATGCGGCAGAAGGTCGGTCATGACGGGGTCCTTGTCTTCTCTGGGAGGGCGCTCTGATCCGGTCTCAGGCCTTTTCGATATCGGGCGCGTCCACGGCCTTCATGCCGACAACGTGATAGCCCGCATCGACGTGATGCGTCTCACCGGTGACGCCTGCGCCCAGATCGGACAGCAGATAG
>CAZTEV010000048.1:0-15497 GCA_964612785.1 uncultured Roseivivax sp.
AAGATGATCAGGTCGGGCCGGCAGGACATGGCCATCGCCGTCATCGCCCGCTGCAGCTGCCCGCCCGAGACCTGATGCGGGTAGCGGAAGCCGATCTCCTCGGGGTTCGGAAGACGCAGACGATCATAGAGATCCATCGCATCGCGGGCGCTGTCGGCCTCGCTCATGACGCCGTGGCGCACCGGACCCTCGGTGTGCTGGTCGATGATCTTGTGGGCGGGATTGAAGCTCGCCGCGGCCGATTGCGCCACATAGGCGATACGCTTGCCCAGAAGCGCGCGCTTCTTCATCAGCGGCGCATTCACCAGATCGATCCCGTCGAAGGTCACCGATCCGCCCGAAATGCGCACGCCGTCCCGCGTATAGCCCATCGCCGCCAGACCGACGGTCGATTTCCCGGCCCCGGATTCGCCGATCAGGCCAAGCACCTCGCCCTTGTGGAGGGTCAGGTCGACGCCGTTGATGATGGGCAGCCATTCCTCGTCCGCGCGGCCTTCGATCTTCAGATCGCGGATTTCCAGAAGCACATCGCTCATCGCATCAATCCTTCAGGCCGGACGACCGGTGCAGCATCCAGTCCACCACGAAGTTGACCGCGACCGTCAGAAGCGCGATGGCCCCCGCCGCCATCAGCGGCAGCGCCGCGGCGAGCGGCGAGAACTGCGCGAAGTTGATGAACTGCGCGAGGTCGCGGACCATCGTGCCCCAATCCGCCAGCGGCGGCTGGATGCCCACGCCCAGGAAGGACAGGGCCGCGATGGTCAGGAAGACGAAGCAGAACCGCAGACCGAACTCGGCCAGAAGGGGTGCGGTCGCGTTGGGCAGGATCTCCTTGAAGATCAGGTAGGACAGCCCCTCGCCCCGCAGCTTCGCCGCCTCGATGTAATCCATCACGACGATGTTCTGCCCGACCGCGCGGGCCAGACGGAAAACGCGGGTGGAATCGATCACCGCGATGATCAGCACCATGTAGACCGTCAGCAGCCATTGCTGCGATCCCGCCCAGGCCGAAGCAATGGTCATGAGAAGCAGCGCGAAGATCAGGGACGGAATCGCCATCAGAACATCGACAATACGGCTGAGCACATTGTCGAGCCAACCGCCGATCACCGCCGCCAGAAACCCGAAGGACCCGCCAAGGATGAAGGCCAGGCAGGTCGTGGCGAAGGCGATGCCCACGGTGTTCTGCGCGCCGTAGATGAGCCGCGTCAGCAGATCGCGCCCGATCTGATCGGTGCCCAGCGGATGATCGGGATTGCCGCCCGTGGCGGGATTCCCGCCGGGCAACACGTTCACCGCGTCGAAAACCTGCGCCTGCTCGTAGGGGGCAAGAACGCCCGCGAAGATGGCGAAGATCGCGTAAAGCAGGATGGTCAGGATGCCGAAGGCCGCGGTCAGCGGCATGGCGCGGAACGCCTTTCGGGTGCCCTCCGTGCCCACATGGCGGCCCAGGATGCGGAACAGGTAGGCCGCGATGGCCGCGATGGCAAAGCCCTGCACCGCCCAGCGGAAGAACACCGCACCCGGCTGAAACCAGAGCCAGACCCCGCCCAGAAGCGCCGCCCCGGCGGCCACATAACCGAAGGACACCGCAAAGGGCATGTCCCGGAAATAGGGGTTGTTGCCGGTGACGGCCTGGCCCGCGGCACGGAAGCTCCAGCCGCCCAGACAAAGCGCCGCCAGCAGCGCAGCGATCCAGAGAAGCGCGCTCATTTCGGGTGCCTCAGACGCGGGTTCGACAGGATCGACATGATATCGGCCATCAGGTTCAGAAGGATGTAGGCGGCGGCGAAGATCAGGCAGCAGGCCTGCACCACGGGGATGTCGCGGATCTTCACGCTGTCCACGAAAAGCTGCCCGATGCCGGGATAGACGAAGACCACCTCGACCACGACGACGCCGGTGATGAGATAGGCGAGGTTCAGCGCCACGACATTGATGATCGGCGCCAGCGCGTTGGGCAGAGCGTGGTGGACGATCACCCGCATGGGCTTGATGCCCTTGAGGCGCGCCATCTCGATATAGGGGCTGGACAGCAGATTGATGATCGCGGCCCGCGTCATCCGCATCATATGCGCGGTCACGACAAGCGTGAGCGTCAGCGCGGGCAGCAGCGTCTTCTGCAGCCGCTCACCAAAGCCCATGCCGTCATAGATATTCGACAGCGACGGCAGGAGCGGGTTCAGAACCGCAAGGAACAGGATCAGGATGTAGGCCACGAAAAATTCGGGGCTCGAGATCGAGGTCAGCGCGAAGATGTTTGAGCCCTTGTCGAAGGCCGAATTGCGGAACAGCGCCGCAAGGATGCCGAGGCCAACCGCGAAAGGCACCGCGATCAGCGCGGTCACGCCTGCCAGGAACATCGTGTTCTCGAACCGCGGCGCGATCTGCGCCATGACCGACGACGCACCGCTGGTCGTTCCTGTGAAGCTCGCGAAATTGGCCTGCGCGAAGGAGGTGCCCAGATCGCCGCGCAACGTGCTGGAAAGCCATTCCCAGTAGCGCGCCACGGGCGGCTGATCGAGACCGAGATCGCGGCGGATGGCGGCCACTGCCTCGGGCGTTGCGCCCTGACCCAGGATCGCCTCGGCAAAATCGCCGGGCAACATGTTCACGGCCGTGAAGATGATGATGGAGACGATGAATAGCGTCAGCACACCCAGGGCGAGGCGCTGTGCGATAATTTTGACAAGGCTAGACACAGATCCGGGTAATTTCCTGTCGCAGAGGATGACGCAAACGTAACGGCCTGCTCCGGGATGTAAACCCTTGTGGCCGAACTACGGCACGCCACATGGCTTAGCGGGCGAGGTCATCCATCGCGCGCACAAGCTCCGCACTGATGCCCGGTTCGGACAGGGCGTGGCCCGCATTGCGGATCATGCGCAGATCGGCCCCGCGCCAGTGCCGCGCCAATTGCCAGGCCCGCATGGGCGGGCAGATCATGTCGTAGCGCCCCTGCACGATCACGCCCGGAATATCCTGGATGCGGTCGATATTCTTCAGGATCCAGCCATCCTCGGGCAGGAAGCCACGATTGGTGAAGTAGTGGTTTTCCAGCCGCGCGAAGGCGCGGGCATATTCCCCAGGCGCCTCCCCGCCCGACCCGTTCGAATGGATCGAGGCCAGCGCGTTTTCCCACGACGACCAGGCGCGCGCGAACTGCGTCTCGATCCGCAGGTCGCCGGAAAAGAGCCGCCGATGATAGGCCGAAATCAGGTCGTCCTGCTCGTCGGGCGGCACCAGATCCCGGAACCGCGCCCAGGTTTCGGGCCAGAACTGCCCCGCACCGCCGCCATAGAACCAGTCCAGCTCCACCTGCGTCATCAGAAAGACGCCGCGCAGCACCAGATGACGCACCGCTTCCGGGTGGGAGATCGCGTAGATCAGCGCCAGCGTCGCGCCCCAGGAGCCGCCGAAGACGATGAACTTGGCGATGCCCAGCTCGGCCCGGATCGCCTCGATGTCGCGGACCAGATCCCAGGTGGTGTTCTCCTTCACGCTGGCATGGGGACGCGAGCGCCCGCAGCCGCGCTGGTCGAACAGCACGACACGGTACACTTCGGGGTCGAAATACCGCCGCATCGCGGGGCTGCAGCCGCCTCCCGGACCGCCATGCAGCACGATGACGGGAATACCCTCGGGGTTGCCGCATTGCTCCACATAGATCGTGTGGCCACCGGACACGCTCATCATCCGCTGGTCGAAGGCATCGATCGGCGGGTAGAGATACTGAACGGCGCGCTTTTGACCCAGTTCTTTGTCCATGTCCCACCTATATGAGAGAAGAGCGCGAAAAGACCATGAGATTTTGCCCATGACAGCCCCTGCGGACCACGCCAGCGTCGATCCTGCCGAAATTGCCAAATTCGAGGCCATGGCCGCCGAATGGTGGGATCCCAACGGGAAGTTCAAGCCGCTGCACGAAATGAACCCCTGCAGGCTGGATTACCTGACCGCGCAGATCGCGGGCGAGTTCGACCGCGACTTGTCCGCGCAGGCGCCGTTTTCGGGGCTGAGCGTGCTCGATATCGGCTGCGGGGGCGGGCTTTTGTCCGAACCGATGGCGCGGCTTGGCGCCGATGTGACGGGCATCGATGCGGGCGGCGGCAACATCCCCGTGGCGCGCGCCCATGCGGAGGCGCAGGGGCTGACGATCGACTACCGACACACCAGCGCCGAGGCGTTGCGCGCGGAGGGCACGACCTTCGATGTGGTTCTCGCGCTCGAAGTGATCGAGCATGTGGCCGATCCCGCGGGGTTCCTCGCCGTTGCGGCCGATCTGGTGCGCCCCGGCGGGCTGTTCCTCTGCTCCACCCTGAACCGGACGCCCAAGTCCTTCGCCGCGGCCATCGTGGGGGCGGAATGGGTGATGCGCTGGCTGCCCAAGGGCACGCATGACTGGTCGAAATTCCTGACGCCCGACGAGCTGGTCGCGATGATCGACGCGACCCAGCTTCAGACCGTGGACCGCAAGGGCATGGTCTTCGATCCGTTCCGTTGGCACTGGTCCCTGTCGGATCGCGACCTGTCGGTGAATTACGCGGTGGCGGCCGTCAGACCGGACTGACGCGCGGCCCGTCGAACGCTCGGTCGTGGCTTAGCGACGGCACCTTTCGCCGGGCATCCGCAACGGCGTCGAGGTCGATATCGACCGTGAAAACCCCCGTCTCCTCGCCCGCATCGAGCAGTACGTCGCCCCAGGGCGCGACCACCATGGAATGCCCGTAGGTCTTGCGCTGCTTTCCGCGTGACGTCGGATGCGTGCCCACCTGCGCGGCGGCGATGACGAAGGATCCGGTCTCGATCGCACGGGCCCGCAGAAGCGGTTCCCAGTGCAAAGGCCCCGTCGCGGTGGAAAACGCCGATGGCACGGTCAGGATCTGCGCCCCGGCCTGCGCAAGTGCCCGGTAGAGGTAGGCGAACCGCAAGTCGTAACAGATGCTGAGGCCCAGCGTGCCGAACGGCGTCTGCGCCAGCACCGCCTCGGCGCCCGGCGCATAGCCCGCGCTTTCGCGATAGGTCTCCGTCTCCGACACCTGCACGTCGAACATGTGCATCTTGTCGTAGCGCGCGGTCACCGCACCTTCGGGGTCGATCACGAAGGAGCGGTTGGCGAACCGTTCCTCGGGCGGGTCGGATTTCACCGCGAGCGAGCCCGCATTGATCCAGATCCCGTGCATCCGCGCGGCGTCGCGCAGACCTGCGAGCGTCGGATCCTCGGCTTCGGTCCGCAACACCGCATTCTGATGCGTCCGGCTGGCCGAGACACAATTCGTCACCTCGGGCGTAAAGACCATGTCCGCGCCGCCCGCCGCCGCCTCCGCGATCAGGTCGCGCAGAGCGTCAAGGTTCTCCGCCGGATCGTCCGACGCGCGAATCTGGAGAAGTGCGGCCTTCACTGAGCCAGCAACGAATCGAGCTTGCCCGCGCGATCCAGTGCGAACAGGTCGTCGCAGCCGCCCACATGGGTCTCTCCGATGAAGATCTGGGGTACGGTGCGACCGCCGTTGGCGCGCTGGATCATCTCGGGCTTGCGGTCGGGATGCACCATGACGTCGATTTCGGTGAAGCTGGCATTCTTCTGGGACAGAAGCCGCTTGGCGGCATGGCAAAAGCCGCAGAGCGGCGAGGTATAAATGTCGATCTTGGGCATGGGTCCGGTCCTGATTTGGCTGACGTTAACCTAAGCAGGCTTTGCGACGCGTGCCAGCGCGAGAACGCAGACCTTCTGTGCGCCGCCCGCATGGGCGGCCTCTGTCGCCGCCGCGAAAGTGGCGCCAGACGTCATGACATCATCCACGATCAGGACCGGGCGGCCCCTGAATTGCGCGGTGCGTTTGGGGTTGGGCGCCATCGCCTCGGACAGGGCGGTAAACCGCGCATCTCGGCGCGCACCATCAAGGCTTGGCGTGCGCCGGGTCCGCAGCAGCGCGTCGAGGCAGACCGGATGGCCCGACGCACGCCCCATCTGAGCCGCCAGAAGCGCCGCCTGATTGTAGCGGCGGCGCACGAGCCGCGTCCAATGCAGCGGAACCGGCACAATGACCGTCTCGGGATGCATCATGGGCCGGGCGGCGCGCAGCATCCAACGTGAGGCGGGGCCTGCAATGTCGTGCCGGTCCGCATGTTTGAGCTTCAGCACCAGATCCCGCGCGCGGCCCGCATACAGCAGCGCAGCCGCGCCCTGCGCCCAGGGCCGCGCGATCGTAAGGCAGGTGTCACAGCGCAGCCCTTCCGTGACTGCGTCACCAGGCAGGTGCACACCGCAGAGGCCGCAGGCAGCACCGGTGATGAACGGCGTTTCGGCCCAGCAGGGACCGCAGAGCGCGCCGTTTTCCGCCACCAGCCCCCCGCAGGCGAGACAGGAGGGCGGATAGATCGCGTCGAGCACCGTTTGCATCAGCCGAGACCGCATCCTATCTGCCTTCCCATGTCCGACACGCCCAAATTGACCGACCGCACCGCCCTCGACGCCCATCGCGCCCGCGCGCGGCGCGCGCCCGCGCTGTTTCTGCAGGAAATTGCCGCGGATGATATCGAGGATCGCCTCGCGTTGGTTAACAGGACGTTTACCAAACCCGCCGTCGTGACGACCGAGCCCGCGCTCTGGCAGGCGCGGCTTCCGGGCGCCGTCTGCGTGCCGGATGCGCCGGTCCTCGCGCTCGAAGAGGGCGCGCATGATCTGGTGATTCATGCCCTCAGCCTGCATTGGGCGGACGATCCCGTCGGTCAGCTGATCCAGTGCCGACGCGCGCTGCAGCCGGACGGGCTTTTTCTGGGTGTGGCGTTCGGCGGCCAGACTTTGACCGAGCTGCGCGCGGCCCTCGGCCAGGCCGAGATCGAAGTGACCGGCGGGCTGAGCCCCCGGGTGGCGCCCATGGCCGATATCCGCGATCTGGGCGCCCTCCTGCAACGCGCAGGCCTGGCTTTGCCCGTGGCCGACGCGGCCCCCCTGCGCGTACGCTACGACACCGCCCTGCACCTGATGCGGGATCTGCGCGCCATGGGCGAGACCAATGCGCTGGCAGGCCGGGTGCGCCATTTCACGCAAGCGGCGGTATTCCATCGCGCGGCCGAGCTTTACGCGCAGACGAGCCCCTCCGAGAATGGCGGCGTGCTCGCCACCTATGAGCTGGTCACCCTGACCGGCTGGGCCCCGGACGAGAGCCAACCGAAGCCGCTGCGCCCGGGATCCGCGACGACACGGCTCGCCGATGCGCTGGGCACGTCGGAAACCAAGCTGAAAGATTGACCCCTGCGCAAGAGGGGTTACTTAGGCTCCAAATTACAACCGTTCTAAATCATGAGGGCCGTTCATGCTCGATGCGACGAAATCCGCGGTGCGCCCGCCGCATTCCCCGGCCGACCACCCGAAGATCCCGGCGTCCAAGATCGGCATTCTGGTGGCCAATCTCGGCACGCCCGACAATTACGATTACTGGTCGATGCGCCGCTACTTGAACGAGTTCCTGTCGGACCGTCGGGTGATCGACTATTCGCCTTGGCTCTGGCAGCCGCTTCTGCAGCTCATCATCCTGACGAAGCGTCCGTTCTCCTCGGGGGAGGCGTACAAATCGATCTGGAACGAGGACAAGGGCGAAAGCCCGCTGATGACGATCACCAAGGACCAGACAGCCAAGATCCGCGCGCAGATGCAGGCGCAATACGGCGACAAGGTCATGGTTGATTTCTGCATGCGCTACGGCAATCCCTCCACCAAGTCCAAGGTGCGCGAGATGGTCGAGGCAGGCTGCCGCCAGATCCTGTTCTTCCCGCTTTATCCGCATTACGCGGGCGCCACCTCGGCCACTGCGAACGACCAGTTCTTCCGCGCGCTGATGGAGGAGAAGTGGCAGCCGACCGTACGCACGGTCGATCCCTATTTCGAGCATCCGAAATACATCGAGGCCCTCGCCCAGTCGATCGAGACAGCCTATGCCAAGATGGAGACGCGGCCCGACATCCTCGTCTGTTCCTATCATGGCGTTCCGAAGCGCTACCTGATGGAGGGCGATCCCTACCATTGCCAATGCGCCAAGACCACGCGGCTCTTGAAGGAACGGCTGGGCTGGGACGACACCGAGATCACCACCACCTTCCAGTCCCGATTCGGTCCCGAGGAATGGCTGAAGCCATACACGGTCGAGGAAGTGGCGCGTCTGGCCGAAGAAGATGGCAAGAAGAACATTGCCGTCTGTGCGCCTGCCTTCAGCGCCGATTGCATCGAAACGCTGGAAGAGATCAACGAAGAGATCAAGGAAAGCTTCGAGGAAGCGGGCGGTGAGCACTTCACCTACATTCCCTGCCTCAACGATGACGACGCGCATATCGACGCGCTGTGCAGCGTGATCGACGAGAACCTGGCAGGCTGGGTGACGGACGCGGCAAAAGTCCCGGCCTCGGTCGGCTGAGAGTTTGCAGGCCACCTGGCGCCGTGTCGTTAGGTGGCCGTCCTGGCCAGACGCGCTGCGTCACTGACGAATGAAAGCCGGTGTGAAAAAAGAAAAGGCGGTGCCGAGGCACCGCCTTTTCCGTACCGATACAGAAGCTATCAGTCGTTTGCGGACACAGCTGCTGCGACGAGCGCGAGCAGGATCAGCGGAACGATGATCGCGGCCGAGGAGGACTGCTGCTCAGTCTCTTCGACGATCACGACGGGCTCCATGACCACGTCGTCTTTTGCGTAGGAGCCAGCCATTGCGGACGTGCCTGCAGCGGCGATAGCGGCGGCGAGTGCGAGTTTCTTCATAATTATCCTCCAGATAACTGCCCATGTGAAAAAGACACAGGGGCACCCAAGACTAACCTCGTGAGTCGTTCTAACCAGCTTCATTCTTGGAATGCAAATGCAACATAGACGACGCGAAGGGGCGGTTGGGCTCTTGTCGTCAAATAAGCAACACCTGCGTGCCAACCTTCGCCATCTCGTACAATTCCTCGATGTGCTGATTGTAGAGACCGATGCAGCCATTGGACGATCGCCGCCCGATCTTGCGCGTGTCATGCGTTCCATGGATCCGGTAATAGGTCCAGCTGAGATGCAGCGCGCGGGTGCCAAGCGGGTTGTCCGGCCCGGGGGGGACGTAATCCGGCCATTCCGGGTTCCGCTCTTTCATCGACGGCGTGGGGCGCCAGTCGGGCTCGGGATCCTTCAGCGTGACGCTGGTCCGGCCACGGCGCGTCAGATCCTCGGTCAGCGGCACCGAGGTCGGGTACAGCTTGTAGACCGACTGATCCTCGGACCAGTAATGCAGCGCGCGGCTCTGGATATCGACCAGGATCGCGCCGTTGTTGAGGTTCGAGAAATAGGGCTGCCAGTCGAGGGTCCGGAAACTCGAAATGTTGCGGCGCACGACGGTCGACAGGTCACGCTCCACTTCCGTGGTCGCGGCACCGTTGACGCTCTGGGCCAGGGCAGGCGCGGCAAACCCGGAGGCCAGGCCCCCCAGAACGACCGCGCGGCGGGACGGATAAGATCTTGATTTGGCTGTCATGGTCGAAACTCCATCAGCAGAAAAAGCGTTATGCCCGAAATATGGCCCGGATGCCTCAGTCACAAATCAAACCCGCGTGGGCCGGCAAACACACGCCGATGTGGGTTTGATAAGCCACGCCGCATAATTTAAGCCATTTTAAGCACTTTTTCAAAGATAGGACCCGCCATGACCCGCTTCACGCCCCTGATGGCCGTTATTGCGCTTGCCGCCTTGGGCGCCTGCGGTGCTCCGCCGCCGCCCGCCGCGCCGCAGCTGGGTCCGGACGGGCTTCCCCTGCCGACGCTCTATCGAATCAATGCGGGCGATCAGAACCGGATCGAGATCCGCATGCTGGACGCGGTCAACGCCCTGCGCGCCGAGGCGGGCGTCGCCCAGCTCAGCTACAATTCCGCCCTAAATGCCGCGGCTGCCACCCATGCGCGCGACATGTCGGTGCAGAACCGTCCGTGGCATTTCGGCTCGGACGGCTCCTCGCCCGTGGATCGTGCGCGCCGCGTCGGCTACGGCGGCGAGCTGAAAGGCGAGGCGATCTCGGAAACCTACGAGACCGAATTGCAGACGCTGGCTGCCTGGATGGACGAACCCGCGACCCGCGGCGTGATCCTGTCGCCCGAGGCGCGCGACATGGGCTTTGCCTGGTTCCAGGAAGACAATGGCAAGATCTGGTGGACGCTGGTCACAGGCGGTCCGGCCAGTATCGACTCTGCGGACCCCGTGCTGTCGTCTTCGGGAACGATCACCACCGCCGCGGCGCGCTGAACCGGACCTGGGGCCGCCGGGCGACCGGAGGGCAGCCCATGCGCCCCGCCCCTGTCACGACCGGACCATAAATACCTCCGGAGAGCGCGAGAGGCAGAGCCTCTCGCAGGGGCCGTCCCGGCTCGAGGCCGGGGCGGCGCCTTCCCCCGCCCTAGGGCAGGATGACGATCGGCGTGCCGTCCTTGACCATGGCGTAGACGTCCTCCATCTCGCGGTCCTTCACGGCGATGCAGCCCCAGGTCCAGTCCGACCGGGGATGCGCGGTGCTGCCCTTGGGCGGGCCGCCATGGATGAAGATATCCCCGCCGGGCGATTTACCCAGCGCCAGCGCCTCCGCGATATCGCGTTCGTTGGGATAGGATATGCCCAGCGACAGATGAAACCGCGAATTGGGGTTACGCTTGTCGATCGTGTAGATGCCCTCGGGCGTCTTGCCGTCGCCCTCGATCTGCTTGTCGCCCACCGGCGCGAAACCCAGCCCGATGGGATAGGTCTTCAGCACCTCGCTGTGATGCAGAAGATGCATGCGCCGGTCGCTCTTGTCGACGATGACCTGGGTCACCTCCGGCCCGTTATATGTCCGGAATTTACTGCTGCACCCCTGAAGCCCGAAAGCCAGAAGGCACACGCCGATCAGCCTGATGAGTGTCACTGTTCTGCCCGCTCTTTTTCGGCAGAGATTACCGCAACATCCCCGATCCGCGAAGCACCTCTTTCGAGCCGATCACAGGCCGGTTACCCGCGCTCGGACAGGCGCTTCTCGATCGCTTCCAGCCGCTGCAGGACCTGGTCGCGGTAGCTGTCGGTGGCGGCATTGGCCTCTTCCGCATGGGCGTCCTGCATCGAGTTCACGATCAGACCCACGACCAGGTTCACCACGGCGAAGGTCGTGACCAGGATGAAGGGCACGAAGAAGATCCAGGCATAGGGATAGACCTCCATGACCGGGCGCACGATGCCCATGGACCACGACTCGAGCGTCATGATCTGGAACAGGGAATAGGCCGACCGGCCCAGAGTGCCGAACCATTCCTCGAATTGCGCAGCCTGTTCGGGGCTGCAGGCGGGACAGCCCATGCCGAAGAGCTTCGTGGCCATCACCGCGCCGATATAGAAGATCAGCGTCATCAGCAGGAAGACCGAGGCCATGCCCGGCAGCGCGGTCAGAAACCCTTCGACCACCCGGCGCAGACGCGGCATGACCGACACGACGCGCAAGACCCGCAGGATCCGCAGCGCCCGCAGCACCGACAGCGATTGCGACCCGGGCACGAGCGACAGACCGACGATCACGAAATCGAAGATGTTCCAGCCGTTTCGGAAGAACCGCCCGCCATGGGCGATCAGTTTCGCGACGATCTCGATCACGAAGACCGTCAGGCAGGCGATGTCGAGCGCGCGGATCAGCGGCCCGGCTGCCGCCATCACGGTCTCCGAGGTCTCGAGCCCCAGCACCACGGCATTGAACAGGATCACGCCGGTGATGACGTTGCGGGTCAGATCACGGTCGAGGATATCGGACAGGCGGGAACGAAGATTCATCAAGAGCACTCAGCGCAGGGTGAAAGAGGCGACCAGTTCGATATGGGTGGACCAGCGGAATTGGTCCACCACCTGCACCCAATCGAGGCGATAGCCCGCCTGAACGAGCGTCGCCGCCTCGCGGGCGAAGGTTACCGGGTTGCAGGAGACATGCGCGATCCTGCCGACACGCGCACGGGCGATCTCGGCCACCTGTGCCTCGGCTCCGGCGCGCGGCGGGTCGATCACGACGGCGTCGAGCTTCGCCATGTCCTCGGCCATCAGCGGGTTGCGGAAGAGATCGCGGGTTTCGGTCGTGACGGCCTTCAGCCCCGACGACATGCGCCAGCCATGATCGAGCGCATCGGTCATCTCCCGCGCGCCTTCGATGGCCAGAACCTCGGAATGTTGCGCCATGGGCAAGGCGAAAGTGCCGCAGCCCGCAAACAGATCCGCGCACCGTTTGGCGCCCCTCGTGATCTCGAGAACCCCGTCGCGCAGCGCGGCCTCGCCCTCGGGTGTGGCCTGCAGGAAGGCGCCGGGCGGCGGTGTGACGGCGGCGGGTCCGAAATGCAGGACCGGCGCGCGGCGCTGCAACGTCTCCTCCGCACCCCAGGCGATCCTGGCCAGATCATGCGTCCGCGCGATATCCGCCAGCGCCCCGCGCAGGGCCGCATCAAGCGGCTTGCCGCCCGTCACCGCCACGTCGAGCCCGGTCTCCGTGCGGGTGACCAGCACGGACAATTCCCCCTTCCGGCTGCCGCCCAGCACCGCGAGTTCCTCGACCAGCGGCAGGGCATTTGCGAGATCGGGATGCACCAGCAGACAGTCCGGCACCGGCACGATCACATCCGAGCGTTTCTTGTGAAACCCCGCAAGCGCCCCCTTCTTGGTGCGGCGCGCGGAAAAGCTCGCGCGGCGGCGGGTCCGCGGCGGCGAGGTCAGGATCGGACGGAAGGTGGCCTCAAGGCCCTGTGCCGCCAGAGCATTGCGCAGGACCTCGGCTTTCCACGATGCGCTGAACGCCTCGGAGGCGTGCTGCAACTGGCAGCCGCCGCAGCTTTTGCCATGCGGACAAGGCGGCGCCACGCGATCGGGCGACGGCGTGAGGATGCGCGGATTGGGCATGAAGCCGTTGTCGATATCGCCATCCAGCACCTCGCCCGGAAGCGTGCCCGGCGCATAGACCGGCCCCGGCGCGATGCCGTCGCCATGATGGCCCAGACGTTCGATGATCACAGGTTGCATGGCCGCTCTCATGCCCGGAAATGCGGGCCGGGTCGAGGGGGATTGGCGCCCGCCCTATTCCGCCGCCGCGCGCGGCTCGAACCCGCCCGATTGCCGCTCCCAGTAGCGCGCATAAAGCCCGCCCTTGGCCAGAAGCGCCTCATGCGTGCCCTCCTCCGCGATGCGGCCCTGTTCCAGGACCACGATCCGGTCCATGTCCGAGATGGTCGAAAGCCTGTGCGCGATGGCCAGCACGGTCTTGCCCTCCATCACCCGCTTGAGCGCGTCCTGAATCGAGGCCTCCACCTCGCTGTCCAGCGCCGATGTCGCCTCGTCAAGAATGAGGATCGGTGCATCCTTCAGGATCGCGCGCGCAAGCGCGATGCGCTGGCGCTGACCGCCGGACAGCTTCACGCCACGCTCGCCCAGATGCGCGTCGTAGCCTTCCCGCCCGTTGTGATCCTTCATCGCGGTGATGAAGTCATGCGCCTCGGCCTTCCGGGCCGCCGCGACGACCTCATCGAAGCTGGCATCGGGCTTGCCGTAGCGGATGTTGTCGAGCGCGGAGCGATTGAACATCGCGGTTTCCTGCGTGACCATGCCGATCTTGCGGCGCAGGCTTTCCTGCGTGACGCCCGCGATGCTTTGCCCGTCGATGCGGATCTCGCCCTCCTCGGCATCGTAAAGCCGCAGAAGCAGCGCCACGAGCGTCGATTTTCCTGCCCCCGAGGCCCCGACGATGCCCAGCTTTTCGCCCGGCGCGACCTTCAGATCGATATGGTCGATCCCGCCCGTGTCGCGCCCGTAGCGGAAGGTCAGGTTGTCGAGCGTCACGCGCCCCTCATGCACCTCGAGCTCGGTCGCCCCGGGCGCATCGCGCAACGCGTGGGGCGGCGAAAGCGTGCGCATGCCGTCCTCGACCTCGCCCAGATTGGAATAGAGCGACATCAGCGTGAAGCTGACCCAGCCGGTCATCTGCGCAAGCCGCAGCGCCACGGCGCCCGTTGCGGCGATGTCGCCCGCGGAGACCAGTCCGAGACTCCAGTACCAGAGCGATCCGCCCACCAGCAGAACCGGCAGCACACCCGCCAGCGCCATCAGCCAGAAGCGGAAGGTGACCGACACCCAGCCGAATTCCAGCGCGCGATGCCGATAGGCGCTCATGGCGTTCAGCGCGGCGCGGTCTTCGTGATCGGCATGGGCGAACAGTTTCACCGTCTTGATGTTGGTGATCGTGTCGACGACCTGTCCCGTCACCGTGGCCCGCGCGCCTGCCCGCGCCTTCGAGCGCTTGCGGATCTTCGGCATGAAGGCGCGGATGAAGACCGCATAGACGACGATCCACAGCAGGAGGCCCAGCGCGATCCGCGCATCGACCGTGCCCAGAAGCAGCACGGCACCGATCACGGAGGCCAGCGCGAAGAGCACCGTATGGATCGTTTCGATCACCACGTCGGTCAGGGCACGCGAGGTCTGCATCTCCTTCTGGGAAATGCGGCCCGCGAAATCGTTGTCGAAGAACGTCACGGACTGGCCCAGCGTGTAGCGGTGCAGCCGCGACAGGACGAGGTTCAGAAGGTTGGGCTGAACCACGATGGACTGGAAGAAGGTGTTGAGCCCCAGGATCACGGGCCGCGCAAAGACGAAGAAGACCAGCGCGCCGATCAAGACGCCCGCCTGCGCGGTGAAGACCGTGCCTGCGTCGGAGGCCAGCGCGGCATCGACCACGCGGCCCAGGATCAGCGCCGCGAAGACCTCGATCACACCCGCGAGGATGGACAGGGCTGCGGCGGCGCCCAGCACGGGCCAGGCCCCTTCCAGCGTCCAGCGGAAGAAGGCCACGATCCGGCGCGGCGGCGGACCGTTCGCGGGGCGGAACGCGTCGATCCATTCCGTGGGTTTCAGCCACGGGAAGGGCCGATGATACGTCTCGCTCATTCCGCTGCCTCTTCGTCCTCTGGGTCGAATGTCAGAAACCCGCCCGATTGGCGGTTCCAGAACCCGGCATATAGCCCGCCTTCGGACAAAAGCGCGGAATGGCTGCCTTGTTCCACGATCCGGCCCTCATCCATCACGAGAATGCGATCCATATGGGCGATGGTGCTGAGCCGATGGGCAATCGCGATGACGGTCTTGCCCTCCATCATGCCGTACAGCGTGTCCTGAATGGCGGCCTCGACCTCGCTGTCGAGGGCCGATGTCGCCTCGTCCAGCACCAGGATCGGCGCATCCTTCAGGATCACGCGCGCGAGCGCGATGCGCTGGCGTTGACCGCCCGACAGCTTCACGCCCCGCTCGCCCACATGGGCGTCATAGCCGCGCCGCCCTTCGGAATCCGCAAGCTCCTGGATGAAGTCATGCGCCTGCGCCTGCCGGGCCGCGGCGATCATCGCAGCCTCGCCCGCATCGGGGCGTCCATACAGGATGTTGTCGCGGATCGAGCGGTGCAGCAGCGCGCTGTCCTGCTGCACCATGCCGATCTGTGCCCGC
>CAZTEV010000049.1:0-15392 GCA_964612785.1 uncultured Roseivivax sp.
TTTGACCCGTGCCGCCAGACGCGACACCTTCCGCGATGCGGTGTTCTTGTGGAAAACGCCTTTGGTGACGCCGCGCATCAGCTCGGGCTGGGCTGCTTTCAGCGCGTTCGCGGCGGCATCCTTGTCGCCCGATGCGATCGCTTCCTCGACTTTGCGGAGGTAGGTGCGAATGCGCGAACGGCGCGCCTTGTTGACCGCGTTGCGACGCTCATTCTGACGGGCGCGTTTCTTGGACTGGGGCGTATTTGCCATGATGATCGACCTTCTTCGTGTTCCAAATGTCTTGCGCGGCAGAGACGCCACACCCGGATCACACGACCGGATCGATTCTTGCCTGAGCGGGCATCACGCGCATTTCGAGGTGCCGCATAGGCCAAAAGACTTGGCCTGACAAGCCCCGCCGCGCCTTCGGGCGCCGGAGGCCTGTCCTACTTGTCGCGGAATTGCGGCGTGCGCTTCTCCTGGAAGGCCGCCATGCCCTCCTTCTGATCTTCGGTCGCGAAGAGCGCATGGAACAACCGCTTCTCGAACAGGATGCCCTCGGCCAGCGTCGTCTCGAAGGCGCGGTTGACCGCTTCCTTCGCCGCAATGGCGGACAGCTGCGATTTCTCGGCGATCTTCTCGGCCGCGCTCTGGGCTTCTTCCATCAGCGACTTGGCGGGCACGACCCGGCTGACAAGGCCAGACCGCTCGGCCTCCTCGGCATCCATGAAGCGGCCGGTCAGATGCATGTCCATCGCCTTGGACTTGCCGACGAACCGTGTCAGCCGCTGCGTTCCGCCGATGCCTGCGATGACGCCCAGATTGATTTCGGGCTGACCGAACTTCGCGTTGTCCGCGGCGATGATGAAGTCGCACATCATCGCCAGCTCGCAGCCTCCGCCCAGCGCGTAACCCGCGACTGCCGCGATCACCGGCTTGCGGACCTTGGTCAGCGCGTCATGCTCTGGCCCGAAGAAATCCTGCAGGAAGACCTCCACGAAGCCCTTCTCCGACATCTCCTTGATGTCCGCCCCCGCGGCGAAGGCCTTCTGCGATCCGGTCAGGATGATTGCCCGGACCTTGTCATTCGCATCCGCATCCCCGAGCGCCGTCGACAGCTCCGTCAGAAGCTGGCTGTTGAGCGCATTCAGCGCGTCGGGCCGGTTGAGTTTGATGGTGCAGACGTGGTCTTCGATGTCGACGATGATCGTCTCGTAAGCCATGAAACGGAGCTCCGTTCGCTCTTGTCAGATCCACGTGGTTATCACGTCGCGAACCTTGTTCAAGTTATCTTTGGCATTGCGGGCAATAGAACGAGGACCGCCCCGATTGCACGATGCGGCGGATCGTGCCGTCGCATCCGGTCCTGCGGCACGGCGCGCCTTCGCGACCATAGACGTCGAAACTGTGCTGAAAATACCCCAGCTCCCCGTCCGCCTGCCGGAAATCGCGCAGGGACGAGCCGCCCGCCGCGATGGCCGCATCCAGCGTTTCGCGGATGATCGGCACCAGCGCGGCTACCCGCCCCGCTCCGATCCGCCCGGCCTTGCGCGCGGGATGGATCCCGGCCCGGAACAGCGCCTCGCACACATAGATATTGCCGAGGCCCGCCACGATCTTCTGATCCAGAAGCGCCGCCTTGATGGGCGTGTTGCGCCCCCTGAGCGCAGCCACGAGATGCGCCTCGTGGAAGCTGTTGCCCAGAGGCTCCGGGCCCAAGGCGGCGATCAACGGATGCTCCTCGGCGCGCGCCGTCTCCATCAGATCCATCGCGCCGAAGCGGCGGGGGTCGTTGAAGGTGATGCGCGCGCCGTTTTCCATGTAGAAGACCACATGATCGTGTTTCTCGGGCGCGGGATGGGTGTGGACGAACTGCCCCAGCGGATCGCCCGACACCAGAACGCGCCCGGACATGCCCAGATGCATCAGCAGCGTCTCGCCCGTGGACAGATCGGCCAGGATGTATTTCGACCGCCGCCGCAGCTGCGTGACGATGGCACCCGTCAGGCGGTCGGCCATCCGGTCCGGGAAGGGCCAGCGCAGATCGGGCCGGTTCACATCCGCCCGCTCGATGCGCACGCCCTCCATCGCCGGGGCCAGGCCGCGGCGGACGGTTTCAACCTCGGGCAATTCGGGCATGCGGCACTCCTTCCTGACCGCCCTCAGATAGACGCACCGCACGCGCGCGAAAAGACCCGCGCCGATTTGACTGTTTGTGGCCCGGACGCCATCTCTGTAAAGGATTGACGACGCTGCCAGAGGGCCGGGATTTCATACATGACCGACGATAGCCAGAAGACCACCCATTTCGGGTTCGAGGACATCCCCGAGACCCAGAAGGCGGGGCGTGTGCAAGGAGTCTTCCAGTCGGTCGCGTCGAAATACGACGTTATGAACGATGCGATGAGCCTTGGCATTCATCGCCTGTGGAAAGACGCGATGATGGACTGGCTGGCGCCCCGGCGCGGGCAGCGGCTGCTGGACGTGGCGGGCGGCACCGGCGACATTTCCTTCCGGTTCCTCAAACGTGCGGGGTCGGGCCATGCAACGGTTCTGGACCTGACCGAGCCGATGCTGGTCGAGGGACGCAAACGTGCCGAGGCGGCGGCGATGCAGGACAGCCTCGATTGGGTTGTGGGCGATGCGATGGCGCTGCCCTTCCCCGATAACAGCTTCGACGTCTACACGATCAGCTTCGGCATCCGGAACGTGACCCGTCCCGAAGATGCCCTGGCCGAAGCCTACCGCGTGCTGAAACCCGGTGGGCGGCTGATGGTGCTCGAATTCTCGCAGATCCCGCAGCCGGGGCTTCAGAAGCTCTATGACCTTTATTCCTTCAACGCGATTCCGGCGATGGGCCAGATGATCGCCGGGGATCGCGACAGCTATCAGTACCTGGTGGAATCGATCCGGCGCTTCCCCGATCAGGAGACGTTCCTCGCCATGGTGCGCGCGGCGGGCTTCGGGCAGGCGAAATATCGCAACCTGACGATGGGCGTCGCCTGCCTGCATTCCGGCTGGAAGCTCTGATCGGATGCGCGGACCGATCAATCTCTGGCGGCTGATCCGCACCGGCGCGACCTTCGAACGCTCGGGCGCGATGAGCGTTGTGCTCGATGCGGTCGACGCGCCCCGGTCGCTGCGGATTGCCGCGCGCGTCATCGGGCGGCCCTTCGCGTTTCTGGGCTATGAGGGCGATCCAAAGATGCCCCCGGTCACGCGGGCGTTGACGGCGCTGGGCCCGGCCTATATCAAGTTCGGCCAGATCCTGTCGACCCGCCCCGACGTGGTGGGCGAGGAGCTGGCCGCGCAGCTGCGCGTGCTGCAGGACAAACTGCCGCCCTTCCCGCGCGAGGCGGCGTTGCGCGCCATCGAGGACGAGATGGGCGTGGATCCCGTCACGGTCTTTTCGGATTTCAGCGAACCCGTTGCCGCGGCCTCCATCGCGCAGGTTCATAAAGCGGAGCTGTCCGATACCGGCGCGGTCGTAGCCGTGAAGGTGCTGCGTCCGGGCATCGAACGCGCCTTCCGCCGCGACATCGACGCGTTCTACTTCGCGGCGCGCTGCATCGAATTCATCTCTCCTGCCTCGCGCCGCCTACGGCCTGTGGACGTGATCGCGCATTTCGAGGGCGTGGTTTCGGGCGAGCTCGATCTGCGGCTCGAAGCCGCTTCCGCCTCCGAGTTTGCCGCCAATACGGAGGGCGATGACGGCTTCCGCGTGCCGCAGGTGAAGTGGTTCCTGTCGGGGCGGCGGATCATGACCCTCGACTGGGTCGAAGGGGTCGCCATGGGCGACAATGCCGCGCTGGATGCGGCCGGAATCGACCGGGTGGAGCTGTCCGAACGGGTCTTGCAACTGTTCCTGAACCACGCGCTGCGCGACGGTTTCTTTCATGGCGACATGCATCAGGGAAATCTGAAGGTCGCGCCCGACGGGGCCGTTCTGGCGTATGATTTCGGGATCATGGGCCATATCGACGCCTATACCCGGCGCGTCTATGCCGAGATCCTCTATGGTTTCATCCGGCGCGATTACAAACGCGTGGCCGAGGTGCATTTCGAGGCCGGATATGTCCCCGCCGATCGCGATGTGGACGAGTTCGCCCGCGCCCTGCGCGCCGTGGGCGAGCCCATTTTCGGCATGGATGCCACCCGGATCTCCATGGCGCGGCTTCTGGCCTATCTGTTCGAGGTGACGGAGCGCTTCGGGATGGAAACCCGGACCGAGCTGATCCTCCTGCAGCGCACCATGGTCGTGGTCGAAGGCGTTGCCCGCTCGCTCAATCCGCGCATGAATATCTGGCACGCGGCAAAGCCTGTGGTCGAGGATTACATCAAGAATTCCATCGGGCCCCGGGCCATCGCGCATGATCTGCAGGAGACCGCCAAGGTCGTCGCGCGGTTCGGCCCGCGCTTGCCCGGCCTCGTGGAAAGTCTGCTTGTTCAGCAATCGCACGGCACGACGCCCGCCAAGCCCTCGATCTGGCCCGCTCGACTGGGCTGGGGCGCGCTGGGCATGGCGATTGGTGCAGGTGCTGCCGCGCTGGGGGCCACGCTGTTCTGAGCGACTTGGACCGGCATCCTCGTTTCGGCCCTTTCGTGATCCGTCATTTTGAGGGCCGTTTCGAACGACACTCGGCGCCGCCTTGACCTGATGCGGGAAACGACACGCAATCCATCTTGGCAGGATCCGACCTCCCCGCTCACCCGGCATCGTCAAGCCGCACCGCAGTCACCTCGGCCATCGGCACAACCGCACCGCTGGTCAGCGTCAGTGATACGCCGGTTTCATCCGCGGTGGCAGAGGCCACTTGAGCATAGGCGAAGGCGGGCTCTGTTGCGATCACGCGACCGTCCTGCGCGCTTTCGACTTCGAAGCTATAGACATCCTGGGGCAGCGGCGCGCCGTTTTGATCCGTCCCGGTCCAAACCACCTGTCCGGGCGGGACGGACAACGCCATGCGCGCCACGACAGCACCGGCGCTGTTCTTGACGACCATCTGGGCAGAGGTTGCACCCGTCGCGACCTGGGGCGCCAATTCGATGGGCGTGCCGGAATAGAGGACAGGCGCTTGTACCAACACATCCGATCCAACCCAGCCCGACAGCTCCGCCATGGCCGAGCCTGACAATTGCACCTGCATCTGTTGAAGCAGATCATTGGTCAGAACCTGCTGTTCCACTGCCGCGAAGGTCGCCAACTGCGCCGCGTAATCCGAGGATTCGATCGGGTTCAGGGGATCCTGATTCTCGGCCTGGGTGACCAGCATCTGCAGAAATGTCTCGAAATCCGACGACAGGGTGGTCGCGCGCTGTTCGGGCGTGGTCCCGGCGCCCGCGCTGAAGGCCGGGGAAATGCTCGTGTCTATTTGCATGCTTGTCTCACATTCTGAGGTCCATACCCTCAACTGAAGAAGGGCCATTGGGCGAAGACTCGTGCGGTGACGGGGACGTATCTTCTTCCACCCGATCGTCGGAGAACGTATGCGCCTCCTTGGTGAAAAGCGGCTTGGCTGATGATCCAAAACCGAAGGCGAACCCTTCGAGGTCTAGCCCCGCCTCCGCGAAGATCCGTTCCAGCTCCGCCCCGTTTCGGCGCAGGAGGTCCATGGTCTCACTTCGGTCGCTCTGGAATTGCAGACTCATCCCCGCTTCGCCCGCCGTTATCGCAATGCGCAAACGTCCCAATTCTTCCGGCTCCAGGCGCAGCTCGATCATTCCAGGCGCTTCGCGGCGGATTGCGTCCGCGATCTGGGACAGAACTTGCGCAGTCCCGCGCTCAAACGAGCCAGAGAGCCCTGTGCCTTGCGAAGGGACTGCATCAGCTCGAAGCGCTGTCATTTCCCGGCCTGCACTCGATACCGTGCTTTCGTCCATTTCCAGATCCGATGGATTTGACGCGATGTCGACGAAGCCCGAATGTGAGAACGACGATGATGATGGTGCTATCTTTGGTTGTAGGGGCCACTTGCCATTATTTTCTGACGGTCGCAGGCCTCCACCTGGCGCCATAGCGCGGTCCGGCGGAATTCTGTCCGGCAGGTGATCTACAGGAGGCTTCTCATGCCCGGAAACGTGATCGACCCGTCCTTTCGAATCGGGTCCGGATCGCCGGGCGGCTCCAATGGTATTGGAGCCCATCATTACTGGCACATATTTGGCAATAGCCCGGTGCCTTGGATTTCCGGGCGTAACAGCGTACGACCACATGTCATGTTCATTAGAACCTTTGGCCGCGCCGGGGGTCGTAAGCGTGCCATGCAGCACAGTCTGACGATCTTGGACATCGGGATCTAAGCCCGTATCTGTATCTATAGCTGTCGATCCGGACATTCGATGCACAACACTCGCTCGCACACCAACTTTCGTAACCTGTGGATGAGCATTCGTCGCCCACGGATCACTGACCGATGCGTGCCGGTCGGTAGCCAAGGACTCCGTTCCGTCTAAGGAAATAAATCGCAAACCGCCAGGCGACACAGTCTCAGGCATATTCAACGAGGCCTGCGGGACACGATTGGGTGCCATGTCAGCTGCTAATTGCGAACCACTGAGAAAAGAAGGCTGATCCGGTGTACCCGCCAAGGCTGCCATTTCTTTACTTGCAGTCTCGGCAAGCCTTAGAGATACTCGGCCTACAAATACGAATGAGTACTTCCATTCGATTAGCGAAGCGCCTGCCTTAAAAAAATCTTCTGATTTTGGCTGACTTTTATCATCCACACCATGAAGGCGCTCAGAAGAAACCGAAGAGCCCGCGTATTCAACATTGACATAATCTAGTGTAAGAACTGGTGTGCTGCCTTCGATAAGCACATCCTCAGTAGGGTATCCTACAGGTCGTTCTGGATAAATATATTCTGGGCCGAGGTATATTTTTAATTCATCATCATTCGCGTCGATCTGGTCATTTATATAATCGCCGACCGTCGAACTTAGCCGCCTATTGGGTGATGATAACCAACATTCAGTCAGATATTTTGGAGCATTGGCCGTTTGGTTCCAGCTAGAATCAGTTGATTTTTCTCTATAATACGACTCTCCATCACTCTGATTCAAAGCCTGATCGAAACCGAACCTGGCCCCCAACTCACCTGCCTCAGGCTCCGACAAAATCGCCGCTGGTTCAGGCTGAACCGTTTGCGAATCATCCTCAACCAGGTCCGCTGCATCCTCGGCGCACTGATGATCTCGCATGACAGCGAGCGCCTGATGCTCTGCAATGACCTCTGTAGTGTCCACCGAAGCGTATTCTTCCAAGAAATCAATGCTTAACGGTGTATTAGCATCACCGTCAGGGTTGGTGGCCATTATATTTTGGCCCGGCTTCGCCGGGGTCGCGTCTTGCGAAAGCGTTGTCAGAACGTGCGTCATCCAGCCCTCCGGCGATGTTCGCTCGTTTCATCATCATTTCCTTACCAAATATTTACTCCTGTGGCAGATAGTCGATAAAACTTTGGAGAGTTGGAGATGAGCCATGAAAATAGTCATAACACCACATGCAATCATAGGGCCTCAAGAGAATTTGCGCCATGCAGCCATTTCAATGGAGGCACAATTCATTTCTGAAATGCTTAAAAATACGGGTCTGACCGATTCTCGAGAAAGCCTTGGCGGTGAAGTTGGGGAGGCACAATTTTCATCCATGCTGAGTGATGAATATGCGCGTAAACTTGCGGAGCAGGGCGGCATAGGATTAGCAGATTCCATATTTAAATCGCTTTCAAGGTCTAAAGATGGCACAGGATATTATTGAACGGCTCAATTCCCTCCTCGATGAAGAGCGAGCAGCCTTGTTAAAGGGTGATTTCAAACAGATCAGCTCTCTTTTGCATAAAAAGGAAGCACTGCTTGAACAACTTTCCGAAAAGGAAAACAGGCTGAATTTGGACGCACCCATGATGGCAAAACTCCGTCGTAACCTGACGCTGTATGATGAAGCCCTTGCCGGCTTACGGTCCGTTGCCGAACGAATTGGAACAACGGCACAGTCCCGGATCGAATTGCGATATTATGGCCAGGACGGACATACCCACGCACTCAATCACCGAGGCGGGGTTGGTTTAGAGAAACACTCATAATTTGAAATGAATTACGCGAATTGAAATTTTGCGAATTAGGAAATGATTAGGGGATCCGGCGCGAAGATGCACAGGCGTTCGTGACGAACGGCGCGCGGCAGACGCCACGCAAAAGTCAGAATGACGTTCGAAGCCCAATTCGGGCACAACCTGGTGCAAAAGCATCTTCGAAAAAGGAACCGCTGAATATGGCCACCTTCCAGGCACCCCCGTGATGGCCGCCGCCTTTGACGACCTTCTTGCGCTTGATGATGATCGGGGCGGCATTGCTGCCGGACGGGCCACTGGGCATCGCACCTACTCCTTCTTTCGTCCTGGGACGGAAGTAGAGGGGCAGAGCCTCGGAATTGCGGCCGTCGGTGCGGCAGGATTCTGGCGAATGCCGCGAATTTTCCGGGAATTATCGGAAAGGGCTGCGCTTAGTCGGACAGGTCCGACAGGTAGTCATAGACCGCCTCCGATCCGATCTCGAGCCGGAACGCCATCCGCGCGCGGGCGGCGGGATCGTCGAGATAGGATTGCAGGAACTCCGTCGGGTTGCGCAGATAGGCGACAAAGCTGTCGCGGGACCAAACAAGGCCCCGGGCGCCGGCGATCCGCATGGATTGCGAATAGTTGAAGCCAGGATCAGACCCGGCCTTGCTGCCCGCGATGCCGTAGAGGTTCGGACCGATCCGACCGCCCTTCACCAGAACGGCGCCATCCGGTGCGATCACCGAATGGCAGGCCGCGCAGCGTTCGAAAAGGCGCGCACCGTCCTGTGCAAGGGCAGACGAAGCGCAGAGCGTGAGCGAGAGGAGAAAGACGCGAAGAAAAGGCATTTTGGCAGGGACCCAATGAATGCCTCCTTCTTAGCGCACTCCTCCGTCCATGACACGCCCCGGTTTCACACGTTCACGCGACTGCATGCGCGATTGCGCAGCGTTTCCAGAGCGTTGCAAGCGCCTGCACCAGATGTTCGATATCCGCATCGGAATGCAGCGGTCCGGGCGTGAACCGCAGCCGTTCGGTGCCCTTGGGCACGGTGGGGTAATTGATCGGCTGCACGTAGATCCCGAAATCCTGCATCAGGATATCTGCGAGCTGACGGCACTTCACCGGATCCTTGATCATCACCGGGATGATGTGGCTCGGATTGTCGAGATGCGGAATGCCCAGCGCATCCAGCCGGGCACGCAGCTTTCGGACCTGCGCGCGCTGGCGGGCGCGTTCTGTGCCGCTTTGCTTGAGATGCCGGATCGAGGTACGCGCGGCCGCTGCCACGGCAGGCGGCAGGGCGGTGGTAAAGATGAAACCCGAGGCGAAGGAGCGGATGAAATCGCACAAAGCGGTCGATCCGGTGATGTAGCCGCCGACAACGCCATAGGCCTTGCCAAGGGTGCCTTCGATCAGCGTGATGCGGTCCCGCAGGCCCAGCTCTTCGGATACGCCGCCGCCGCGGGGGCCGTACATGCCGACCGCGTGCACCTCGTCGAGATAGGTCATCGCGCCGTGCTTTTCGGCCACGTCCAAGATCGCTTCCATCGGGCTGATATCGCCATCCATGGAATAGACCGACTCGAAGGCCACGATCTTGGTCGCGTTCGAGGGCAGCGCCGCAAGCTTGCGGTCGAGGTCTTCGGGATCGTTGTGCTTCCAGATGATCTTCTGGGCGCGGGAATGGCGGATGCCCTCGATCATCGAGGCGTGGTTCTTTTCATCCGACAGGATCACCGCATCGGGCAGCATCGCGCCCAGTGTCGACAGCGCGGCCCAGTTGGACACATATCCACTGGTGAACAGCAGCGCGGCCTCCTTGCCGTGCAGATCGGCCAGCTCGGCCTCCAGCAGCGCGTGCTGGTGCGTGTTGCCCGAGATGTTGCGCGTGCCCCCCGCCCCGCAGCCATGCTTGGCCACCGCCTCCTGCATCGAGGCGATCACATCGGGATGCTGACCCATGCCGAGATAGTCGTTGGAACACCAGACCGTCACCTCGTCGGGCGCGTCGTCGTCATGGCTTCTGGCCTTCGGGAAGGCCCCGCATTTGCGCTCAAGCTCGGCGAAGATTCTGTAATTTCCATCCGCGCGCAGATTGTCGAGCTCGGCGTTGAAAAGGGCGTCAAAGTCCATGGGCGTCCTCCCGGGTCTTCTGGTTTTGTTTGGGCGCAGGCAGCATCCAGCGCCAGAGCTTCTCGTCGGGCAAAGGCAGGACCATGAACCAATGCTCCAGGAGAGCGAGGGCGGTCAGCGCCGACAGAAGCGCGAATCCGGCCACTTCGGCGGGCGAGGTGGCGGAATAGATACGCTCGAGCCAGCAGGCGGTGGCAAAGCTGAGCGCAGTGATCGAGAACGGAAACAGCGCGTTCATCGGCGCGATCCGGAAATGGCTGGGCAGGTGGGCCAGCGCGGAGGGCAGAAACTCGGTGTTGATCTTGGGCACACCCAGAAAGAGGTTCAGCTTGGCCGAAACGCGCGCCGCGAACAGCACCGCGAAGGTCCAGACGCCGAACATGTTGGCCGCGCCATGCAAGGCGATCCACATCGCGATCAGCGAGAAGACGAGCGCCATCTCGTGATAGGCAATCGTGCCCCAGGCGCGCAGGAACCGTTCCCAGCCCGGGCGTGCCGCGGGGCAGGGATGGGTGTTCGGGCCTGTGACGATGCCTGCGAGAAAGGCCAATTCGATCCAGCCCCAGATGGCAAGCGCGGACAGGAAAGCCACGTACACGCCTTCTGCATCGAGGCGTGTCTGCGTGCTCCAGAGGCCCCAGGCGCCCAGCGCCAGAACCGTCAGCGCAAGGATCGTCACGACAAGCGAGCGGTTGCCGCGATCGGCCGCGCGGACGATCAGCAGGATCAGCCCGGTGGAAAACCACCAGGCGAAGAGCGCCAGAAGCGCGGCGATCCAGGGATCGGTCAGCATGCCGATTCTCCGCCGCACGCTCTCTTGCGAAGAGAGCGGTGCGTTTTCGACGCGAAAACGCCTTTGTCCCGACCGCAGGCAGATTGATGCGCAGCGTGCAGCACCGGGCGCACCGAATTCCGCGTGGGAATTCGGATCGTTTTCCGCGACGGAAAACGCGCCCGGTGCCGCAGCGCACTCAATAGACCGGCTCCAACCGGGTGCTTGCGGGCACCCGGTGCTTGTGCGCCGGGATCGTATAGAGCTGGGCGAAGCACAGCGCGGCCTTCGCGGAGTTCACCAGCGTCTTCACGCGGCCACCGAGACCGCCCGCCTCCTTGCCCTCGGCGATCGCCACATTCGCCCGCTGCAGACGCTCCAGCGTCGGCTGCCAGCGCGGATGCTCGATATCGAGCGTGATCGGGAAGATCTGTTCCGAGAGCTTCGAGGTCTTGGTGAAGACTTCATGCGCGTACCAGTCCGGATCGACGCCCAACGCCTTGTGGAAGGCCGGTCGCTGATGGTCGCGCACATACATCGTGGCGTAGACCGCGGTGAGGAAGAACTTGATCCACAGGACATTGCGCCCCGAAGTCAGCTTCGGGTCGGTCTTCATCAAGAGCGCGAAGGCCTCGCCATGGCTGAACTCGTCGTTGCACCATTCCTGGAACCACTTGAAGATCGGATGGAAGCGGTGTTCGGGATGCGCCTCGAGATGCCGAAAGATCGTGATGTAGCGCGCGTAGCCGATCTTCTCGGACAGGTAGGTGGCGTAGTAGATGAACTTCGGGCGGAAATAAGTGTACTTCTTCGACTGCGTCAGGAAGCCCAGGTTCACCCGCAGTCCCGCCTCGCGCAGCGCGTCGTTGATGAAGCCCGCATGCCGGGCCTCGTCCCGCGCCATCAGCTGGAACAGCTGCACGATGTCGTCATTGTTCCCGCGCCGCTTCATCTCCTTGTAGAGAACGCAGCCCGAGAATTCCGCCGTGCAGGACGAGATCAGGAAGTCGATGAACTCCTTCTTGAGCTCGGGCTCCATGCCCTCCCAATCGACCTGATCCCAGTCCTCGTTCTTCTTGAAATGTCCCTTGTTCGGATCGGCCGCCATCTGCGCGATCAGACGATCCCAGTCTTCGCGCACGGGCGTCACGTCGATCGCATCGAGCTCGTCGAAATCGGTAGTGTAGAAGCGCGGCGTCAGCAGCGTGTTCGACATCGCCGTGGAGGTTGCGAAATCGTCGTCGTACTTCGCCTGTTCCTGCTGGAAGGCCAGGCTTTCGTCGACATTGGTGATGTCGGCGGTGTGGGTGGGTTTTGCACCCTTCAGATCGGAAGGGGTCTGGACGTTCATAGCCGCACCTCCTCGGAGAAGGAGAACTCGCAGAGCTCCATCACTTCCAGATCGCCCGTCAGGCGCGTCCAGAGCTGTTCGATCTTCGAAGCCCGGACGATGATCGCCTCGCGATCCTCCGAGACGATTTCACCGAAGGGGGCCATGATCTCGGGGCCCTGAACGGTGACCTCGTCGCCGGGATAGATCACGGCGCCGTTGTTGAAGCGCACATGCGCATGCAGGCTTTCGAACTTGTGGGAGATTTCGACGGTGCAGGGTGCCCGCTCAATCTCGCGTGTGAGTATTCCCATGGTCTTGTTCCCTTTGGTTAGTCCCGCAGAAGCCTGGCGAAGGCGGCTGCGTTATCTGCGCCGAACCCCATGAGGTCGGCGCGCCATCCGGTTGACGGATCGAAGATCCCCATCCGGCCGTTCTCGTAGGCGACGAGCCGCACCGGCCCGTCGAGCGGCTGGCGGGCATTGGTCCGCTCGCGCTCCAGCACTCGGGCGACACCGGCGATGAAGCCGCCCTCCTTGGGTCCGAAATCGACGATCACGGTGCCGTTGTGATCGAGGACCCGGGCTGCGCCCGACATCTCGCCCGCCAGGAATATGGTGCGCTCCTGCGCGACCGGACTTTCAGGGGGCAGTGCCTCGAGCGGGCGATCGGTCCAGACCCAGAAGCTGGTCAGCGCCAGGATCAGGACGACCAGCGCGGCCATCGCGCGCACCAGCGCGGTTGGGACCAGATCGTTGCTGTCATGGCGCAGGCGAGGCTCGGTGCGTGTGGTCATGACAGCCCCCTATTCCGCCGCCACGGCCGCGCCGGGCGCGACATCCGCGACGGGTTCGGGCTGGCTTTTCCGCACGAGCCGCGGATCGGAGATCCGGGTGCGCGCGGCCTCGCCCAGGATGGCCGCGATCTTGTCGGCATCGGCGATGCAGCGCAGCGCGGGCTGCGTCGGGTTCATCTTCCAGGGCCGCACATGCGGCCAGCAGACGAGGTATGACAGCCGCGTCTCGCCCAACGTCTGGAACGAGATCGTGCCGGTCCCGTCCCGCCGCCGCGCCAGATCGGCCGAGGCGATCTGGCTGTAGGGCAGGTTCAGCGTCACGGTCAGCGCCGCCCCGATCCTCATGGCGACGCGCCTGTTGGTCACGGTGTAGACCGTGGCGCGCGCCTGCACATAGGCGATCAGGACCAGAAGCCCCGTCGCGATGGCTCCGATGATCAGCATCGGCACCGCCGCGCCCAGGGCCTGGCCCAAGGGCATCAGGTCCGAAACCGCGATGAAGCGCCAGACGGCCAGCACCACGAAATACCCCGCGACCCATTTGACGTTGAGCGCTTCGCGCGCCAGCGCCCAGGTCTGCGGCCGCCCCTGCCAGAGGATGCGTTCCCCCTCGGGCGGGGTTTCCGGCAACCCGCGCACGGGCTCGGTTGCGAAATCGTCGTGGTGCATGGCCTTCCCTCCTCTGCGGCGACTGCAGACCCTTGGCTCAGAGCTGCGGGTCGAGACGCGACTTGTCCGCGTAGAGGACGCCACCGCCGTAATAGGCGCTGATCTTGTCCTCCTCGAGCTTCGTGACCTGTCGCGGCGTCTTGATCTGCGGAACGCCCGCGAACTGATCGGCATAAAGCGTCTTCACATCGACGCGGTTGCCCCAGATCCGGGCGAGCGTCAGCGGCACGAGGCGCTTGCCGGCCCCGCCCTCCAGCTCGATCTCGAGGTAACGGACCATCTGTTCGGGCTCGTCGACCCACATGTCGGAGACCATGCCCACGACCTTCATGTCGCCCGAGCGCACCGGCAGGCCGCGCGGATCATTGCCCGCCGCGACGCTGAAATGGCCCTCGCCGCCCATGGGGATGATCTTGGGCTTGCCATGACCGTCGAGTTCCGGCTCATCGCGCCGGTTGGCCCAGGCGGCGGGGCCGATGCCATTGGCCAGCGGATCGCCGACCGGGTCCCAGGGGAAACCGCCCGAGTCGAATTCGCGCGCCATGTTGGCGTGATAGTCGTCGCGATCAGGCGGCTGCTGCGAGGGCACGGTATAGGTGCCGCGGCCATGTGGCAGATGGAACGTCTTGTCCTTGGGGTTCGGGAAGACCGATCCCGCATCCGCCTGGCTGCCGTCGTCATCGACAAGCGGATAGCCTTCGCGCTGGTTCTCGCGCTGAATCCAGATGACCAGACCAACGAAGAAGATGAAGAAGAGCCACAGCGAGATGCTCGCGAGGTCCAGATTTCCGAAGATGTAGTCTTCAACCATTGTTAGGGTCCTCCATCATGGTTGCGTCGTCAGGTCGGGAAGTCGGCGAGGCCGAACTTCGCCGGACCCCCCGTGGGCTTCCGCATCCGGGTCACGAGCGGCCCGAGAACCGCCAGCGTCAGGAACAGAAGTCCGATTTCGATGTGGTAGACGACGGAATAGCCCGTCGCCTTTGTGGCCAGCGCCGTTCCCAGATCGCCCGCCATCGCGTGCAGGTTCACCCAGTCGCGCAATCCGCCGCCGATCGCGGTGGACAGCCCCGCCGCCGTGGCCTGTGCCGCGCCCCAGGCGCCCAGCGCCAGACCGCGGCCCGCAAGCCCCTCGGCGGGCATGGTCATCGCGGCCATAAGGGTGGAGACCGCGAAGTAACCGCCGCCGAGACCGATGAGGCCCGCACCCGCGAAGAACAGCGCGGTCGACTGCATCGGCGCGGCAAAGATCACCGTGGAGAAGGCCGCAACGCCCACCAGAACGCCCCAGGCCGACATCCGGTAAGCATTGCCACCGCGCGCCAGAACCCGGCCCGCCAGCGCGAAGCCGATCAAGGCCCCCGCCGCCCACATGGCGGTCAGAAGCGTGGTCGAGGAAATGGACAGGCCCAGGATCTCACCGCCATAAGGCTCCAACAGGACGTCCTGCATGTTGAAGCCCATCGTGCCGATGAAGACGACGACCAGAAGCCGCCCGGCAGTCCCGCCCTTGGCGAAATCGGCCCAGGCGTCGCGGAAGCTCGGACGCGGCGCGGCGCGCTCGGCCGCGCTCATGGGGCGGACCTGTTCCTGCTTCCAGAGCGCGATCAGGTTCAGGACAAGGCCTGCCACGGCCGCCCCCTGCACCAC
>CAZTEV010000050.1:0-15366 GCA_964612785.1 uncultured Roseivivax sp.
ATGGCAACACGATCAAATCGGCCTCGGGCTACAAGACCCGGCCCTTCGACGCGGTTCTGCGCGAGGTGCGCGACTTCTTCGCGGTGCACAAGGCCGAGGGCACGATCCCCGGCGGCGTGCATTTCGAGATGACGGGCCAGGATGTGACGGAATGCACCGGCGGCGTCTATGCCGTGTCGGATGAGAACCTGTCGGATCGCTACCACACGGCCTGCGATCCGCGCCTCAACGCGTCGCAATCGCTGGAGCTCGCCTTCCTCGTGGCCGAGGAGCTGACCGCCTATCGCGAGGCGAAGGCAGCGGTGAACGCCTGAGCGCGGTTTGCCGATCAGAGAATGGAAAGGCCGATCCCTCGGGGTCGGCCTTTTTTCTTGCCTCAGAGCCGGGCGCGGCGGGCGGTGACCGCCAGTGCCAGCAGCGCCGAGATGCCGATGGCGGCATAGACGCCCAGGATCATCGCGATCTCACCATGGGGCATCGCATCCGCGCTGGAGGCCCCACCCGCGGCAAGATAAAGCGAGGCGGCGAAGGCAAGACGGCCCACGAGGCTCTGGATCGAGAGGTAGGTCGCGCGGCCCTCGCCCTGCAGGCGCGGCTGGATATGGGCAAGGATGAAGGGCCGCGAGAAGGCATCGGGCACCATGCGCAGCGTCAGCGCCAGAATGGCCAGCGCCGATCCCGTCAGCGCCAGCGTCGAAATGAGGGCAATCTGCAGCCCGAACGCGAAGAGCAGAAGCGCCGCGAAGCCGATCCGCCGCCGCAGCCCGGGCGCGGCCATGGAGGCCAGAAGCGACAGGCCCATCATCAGCGCGGTGATGCCGCCGCTGACCAGCGGGGCGTCCTCGGACAGATCGAAGATCGCAAGCGCCGTCTCGATGAAGGGCTGGCCGAAGATGAAGGGCAGGTGGCTATAGCCATACATCAGCACCGCCAGGGCGAAGATCCAGACGAGGCCCGGATCGCGGAAGGCCTGCCGGATCGCGCCCCATTGCGACAGGCGGATCGTGTCGCTGCGGCTGCGCGGCGGCTCCGCGAAGCGCAGCGCGATGGCAAGCCCGATGCCGGAGGCCAAGGCCGACAGCCAGAACGGTACGGCCAGCGACCAAAGCGCGACGGCCCCGCCCAGCGGTGCCGAGATCAAGAGCGCGACGAAGGAAAAGCGCCAGGCGCGCAGCTCCTCAGCCTCGATCGAGGCTTCCTCGCCCCGCATCTCGAGCGACTCGTAGAGAAACGAGGAATCCGTGCCCGAAGCGAAGGCCATGCCCGCGCCCAGAAGCGCCTGACCGGCAACGAAGACGGCAAACCCTCCGCCCATGCCCAGAAGCGCCGCACCCGCGGCCATGGAAAGCGCCGACAGGATCAGCGTCACCCGTCGCCCGAGCCGGTCGGACATCACGCCCGAGGGCACTTCGAGCAGCGTCGCGGAGACATCATAGACCGCGTAAAGCAGGATCGCCTGCGCGGGCGTCAGTGCCTGCTGGAAATACAGAAACCAAGTCGCCTGCCAGAAGAGCAGGTTCTGCGCCGCCTTGAACCACGGATAAAGCGCGACGTTGCGGCCTGCCGCGTCGACCATGTGCGTCATGGCGGGCAGCCGCCCGGATCACTCGCCGAAATCATCGGGCGAGAGCAGCGCCAACTGATCCTGCGCCCAACGCGCGGTGTTGTAGGTGCCGACCTGACGGCGCAGCTCCTCCATCCTGCTGCGGCGGTTTTCGGGGCTCATGGACAGCGCCGTCTCGATGGCATGATCCATGTTCTTGTGGCTGTAGGGGTTCGTCAGGATGGCCGAGCTGAGCTCGATCGCGGCGCCTGCGAATTCCGACAGGATCAGAACGCCGTCATTGTCGTCCCGCGCCGCGGCGAATTCCTTGCAGACGAGGTTCATGCCGTCCGCAAGCGGCGTGATCCAGGCCACATCCGCCACCCGGTAATAGGCGACGAGGTTTTCGAACGGGATCGCGCGGGAAATAAGCGAGACCGGGTTCGACGTGAACGTCCCGAAGCGCCCGTTGATACGGCCCGCAAGCTGTTCGATCTCGTCCTGGATTTCGGCATAGACGGTCATGTTGCGGTTGGCGGGCACCGAGACATGCAGCAGGCGCACCTTGTCGCGCATGTCCTCGTGCTTTTCGAGATAGCGCTCGAAGGTCAGAAGCTGTTCCGCTCCGCCCTTGGTGTAATCCGTGCGGCCCACCGACAGGATCAACTTGGCATCGCCCAGCTCTTTGCGGATCTCGGCCGCGCGGGTCTTGGTCTTCTCGCGCGCGGTCACCTCGGCGATGTAGTCCGTATCGACGCCCACGGGCGTCACGCCCAGATGCACCTCGCGGTCGGGCGTGCGGATCTTCACCGGCTGGGTACGGTCCGACAGCGCCGACCCTTCAGAGATGAAGTCGTCGCTCACGGTCACGCGCGGCACATCGCCGACATCGTATTGCGAGCGCACGACCGAGACGAAGTTCGACGCATAGCGCGGGATATGAAAGCCCACCACGTCGCAGGCGAGAAGGCTGTCCACGATCTCGCCGCGCCAGGGCAGGATGTTGAAGATATCCGCTGCCGGGAAGGGCGTGTGGTGGAAGAAGGAGATGCGCAGATCCGGGCGCATCTGGCGCAGATAGCCGGGCACGAGCCAGAGGTTGTAATCGTGCACCCAGACCGCCGCCCCGTGGGACGCCTCGGCCGCGGCTGCCTCGGCAAAGGCCTGGTTCACCTTGCGGAACGTGCCCCAGTCGACCGGGTCGTAATTGTACTTGTCCTTGAAGCCGTGAAGGATCGGCCAGAAGGCCTCTTTCGAGGTGACGTGGTAGAAGCTTTTCACGTCCGCCGCCGTCAGGGGAAGGCGCGAGACGGTGTATTTGCCGAAACTGTCCTCGATCTCGATCACACGGTCGAAATCGGGATTGGTGACGTCCTCGGCCTCTTTCCAGGCGACCCAGGCGGCGTTGTCCACGCGACCGAAGAAGCTTTTGAGCGTGGGGACGATGCCGTTCGGGCTTTTGTTTTCCCGAAACACGGTTTTGCCGTTTTCGACAACCTCTTCATAGGGTTGGCGGTGATATACGATGACAAGATCGCTGCCCATTAGACGCCCTCCGGCAGGGCGTGCAGATCGAGCGCGCCCACAGCTTCGAGAATGCCGCCCGCGCCGATAGCGGTGGCCTTGTGTACGTGATCCAGATGCCGCACGCGGTCCAGCAGTGCCGCCTCCGAGCCGCCCACGGCGACCGCCGGCAGCCCGCATTCCAGCATGGACGCATCATTGAGCGTATCGCCCGCCGCCAGCACCCGATCCTCGGGAATCTCCATATGCGCCACGAAGCGGCGCAGCGACGGCCCCTTGGAGACGCCGCGCGGCAGGACGTCGAAATACTTGTTGTCCGAAATCAGCCAATCATGGCCGAGATCCGTCACCTTGTCCTTGGCGCTTTCTTCAAAATCAGATGGTTGCAGGTCATAGCTCACCCGATACCTGAAGGATGTCGGCTGCAAGGTCAGCCCGGGATGGCCGTCCAGCACCTCACGCACCGAAGGACCAGCATCATTCCAAACACTTGCGATCTCTTCTTCAAGTTCCGCAATAGGAGAAATCTCCTTGTTCGTGACCTGCGCGATGGTGGTGCCTACATCGCCGATCACATATTCGGGCCAAGGCACGCCGCTGTCGCAGAGCGAGCGGATGAAGGCGGGATCGCGGCCCGTGACGAAGACGAGGCCGATGCTTTCGCGATGCGCCTCGATCCAGTCATACAGCGTCTTGCGGTCCGCATCCGACCCGCCGAGAAATGTCCCGTCGAGATCGGTGGCCAGCACGAAGCGGCGCGCATTGAGCGCGGTGGAAATCGGGGGCGGTTGGGTCATGAACGCTCCTTTTGGGATGCGGGATGATCGAGTTGCAGGGAGAGGGCGCGCGGCTCGCTCTCGATGGGGCGCGACCACAGATCGACGAAGGTGGCCGACAGATCGGCGCCTTCGTGCAGGATCGCGTGGACCGCTTCGCAGATGGGCATGGTGACGCCGATCCGGCGGGCCAGATCCACGACCGAGATCGCGTTCACCTCGCCCTCGACAACCACCTTCTTGCCATCGAAACACTGATCGCGCGGGATGCCTTGCCCAAGCTGATGGCCAAGCGACATGTTGCGCGACGTGAGCGAGGAACAGGTCAGCGTCAAATCGCCCGCGCCCGACAGGCCGGTGACGGTTTCTCGTCTTCCGCCAAGGGCTTCGGCGAGGAACTTCATCTCGTCCATGCCGCGCGCGATCAGCGCCGCGCGGGTGTTTTCGGCAAAGCCCGCGCCCGTCATCATGCCGCAGGCGATGGCGATGACGTTCTTGACCGCGCCGCCGATTTCCACCCCGGTCAGATCGTCCGAAATGTAGGGGCGGAAGGCGGCCGAGGACATCGTGACGGACAGGCGTGCGGCGGGGCTGTCCTGGGGTGTCAGGCGGTCCTTGTAGGTGAACTCGAAGGCGATCGTCGCGGCAGAGGGATGGCCCAGCACCGTCTCTTTCGCGAAGGTCGGACCGGACAGCGCACCGACGGGATGGCCGGGCAATTCCTCTTCGACCAGCGCCGACAGAAGGTATCCCGTGCCCTGTTCAATCCCCTTGCAGCACAGCACCAGCGGCACCGATTTGGGCAGGTGCGGCCGGATCTGTGCGCACATCTTTCGCAGCGTGCGCGAGGGCGTGACCAGCAGCACAGCCTCCGCCCCCTCCAGCGCATGGGCCAGATCCGTCGTCGCCTCGATGCCGTCCGGCAAGGGGGCGTCGGGCAGGTAATCCACGTTGCGATGCTCGGTATTGATCGCCCGGGCCAGCGCGTCGCGGCGCCCCCAGAGCCGTACGGTGCAGCCGGTGCTGGCCGCCACCGAGGCAAGCGCGGTGCCCCAGGAGCCCATGCCAAGCACGGCGATCCGGGAATAGGGTTTGGCCGAACGACGTGTGGAGGCGCGCTCGGGCTTCGGGGCGTCTGATGTGGGCAGGGTCTGTCCGTCCATATGTCCTGCGGCGGCCGCGGCGCGCCGATTGTTCATTGTCATGCCATATAGGCTAGCGGGTGGCCGCGCCGTGTCCAGATGTCGCGGTGCATATGAAAGATCGGGCGGAATTCGTTTTCTGCATGCATATTTTTTGTGCAGTTGCAGCATTTGACGCCGGGAAACCAGTCATTGATGCGCTTGTGAACAGAAATTTTCCATAAAAAGCGGGCCCCCCGCGCGGTGTATGAGGGGGTGGGGTGGGAAATACCCTCCATAAAACAGATAGATAGCAGGAGTGGAACTCCAAAAATACATCTTCTTCGGAACATAGGGCACCCTTTTTGACTTATTGGGGTGAACACTTACCAATTTCCCCATCGACGGCACCCACGCCGTCAAAAACAGCATTTGAGGAGCTTCCCGAATGGACCGCAAGACGACCGCCGAGACCGCGCGTGTTCGCACTGCAATTTTTCCCGTGGCAGGGCTCGGAACCCGGTTTCTGCCCGCCACCAAGGCCACGCCAAAGGAATTGCTGCCGGTCCTCGACACGCCGCTCATCCAGTTCGCCATCGACGAGGCGCGCAATGCCGGAATCGAGCGGATGATCTTCGTGAGCCATCCCTCCAAGGATGCCATCGAACGCTATGTCCGCGCCGACGAAGAACTGGAAGCGACGCTGCGGGAGCGGGGCAAGGCGCGGCTTGCCGACATGCTGCACGAAAATGCGCTCAACGAAAGCGAGACGCAGATCCGCTTCGTGATGCAGGACGAACCGCTGGGTCTGGGACATGCGGTGCTCTGCGCCAAGGACCACGTTCTGCCCGGGCCGGTCGCTATCATCCTGCCCGACGATCTGATCCTCGGTGAGCTGGGCTGCCTGTCTGAAATGATCGAGGCCTATGACCCGACCAAGGCCGGGCATATGGTTGCGACGATGCAGGTGGGTGATGATGAGGTCTCCGCCTACGGTGTGCTCGACGCGACGGGCCGGGACGGCGCGCTGATCCTTGCCAAGGGCATGGTGGAAAAGCCCGCGCCCGAGGATGCGCCGTCGCGTCAGGCCGTGGTGGGGCGCTACGTCCTGTCCGCGCAGATCTTCGAGGATCTGGATGGCCTGCCGCCCGGCGCGGGTGGTGAAATCCAGCTGACCGATGCCATCGCGAAGGCGGTTGACGGTGATGGTCTGTGCGGCTTCCGCTTCTCCGGCACGCGCTACGATTGCGGCTCCAAGGCGGGCATGCTGGCGGCGATGATGGCCGTGGCGTCCGAGGACAGCGAATACAGCGACGTCGTCGGTGCCGCGCTCGAGACGGTGGAAACCCCGGCGACTGCCGCCGAATAACAGGTCTTTGACGGAAATGACGAAAGACGCCGCGCGGCATTGCACGGCGTCTTTTCGTTCGCTCAGTCGTTAGAGACAACCACCCTGAGATGCGGCCGCGACGCGGTGCGCTTTGCCGTGAACGGGGCCTGATCTTCTGCGAAATGGCGCGGCTTGGGGCTGCGTTTTACGGGCGGTCGTCCTTCGAGCGCGCCCAGCTCGAGATGCGTGATGTCGAAGCGCCGCGGCGTCCGGTCGATCCGTCCCTCGCTGACCAGACCGCCCAGCGCCCGGCCGATCTGCCCGTGCTCATCCGTCAGCGGCAGGATCAGCATCTGTGCGCTGAGCGGGCCGCGCTGCCAGCCTGCGGGGCTGCGCAATGTCGCGCGCAGAATGGCGGGTTTGTCGAAAACCGCCACCAGCCCCTCGGCCAGTCGGTCGCGGGCCATGGGCGTGAAGAGGGCCGACAACGGCAGGCCCGCCACCTCCATCCCCGTCAGCGCATTGAGGTGCGAGCCCGCCACGCGCAGCCGCCCGATCCCCGGGGCGATGCGCTGGATGAGAAAGGCATGCTCCAGCGCGCCGTTCATGCCACGCGGATCGACGGCGCTGCGGGGCGGCACCCCGCCCGTTTCGCCCCGAAGCGCCTGCCAATATGTCTCGATTTCGCGCAGGGGGCCTTGTGTGCGCCCTGTCATCGCAATCACGTCGTCGCAATCCCATCCTCGGCCGGGCATCGTGGTCTCCGTTCGGTCTGCGGCCAGGCAGCCCCATGCCTAAGCCTGCGTTCATCTTCCTTACTAATTCCCTAATTACGCCATATTTGCCCCGAAAGCGCCTCATTTCGCCGGGCTTGGTTAATACGTCCGGCGCTTGCCTTGGCGGTGGGGCTCATGTAGCCCCGATGGACGCGTTCAGGGATGAGGGAAGCCGCCGATGCGCCAGTCGATGACGGGATTTGCCGCGACCGAAGGGGCTGGGCAGGGCTTCACCTGGAGCTGGGACATCCGGTCGGTCAACGGCAAGGGTCTCGATCTGCGGCTGCGCCTTCCGGACTGGATCGAAGGGCTTGAGCCCGCTGTCCGCAAGCGGCTGCAAGGCGCGGCGGCTCGGGGCTCGGTATCGGTGAACCTGAAGATCGGCGCGGAAGGCGGGGCCGGGCGGCTTGGCGTCAATGCCGCCGTTCTGAGCGATGTTCTGGCCGCAATGTCGAGCGTGGAGGCAGAGGCCCGCGTGCAGGGCCTCAGCCTCGGCACCGCATCCGCCGCCGATCTGCTGTCTCTGCGCGGCGTTCTGGAAGAGGCGCAGCCGGTGCCCGACATGGAGGCGCTGCGCGCGGCGCTGCTGGCGGATTTCGACCGGACCTGCGCGGCTTTCGTGGAGGCGCGCCTTGCCGAAGGCGGTGCCTTGCGTGCCATCCTGTCCGGCCAACTCGACCGGATCGAGGCGCTGACCGCCGAGGCCGCGACCCGAGCGGAGGCCCGGCGCCCGGAACAGGAGGCCCGCCTTAAGGCGCAGCTGGCGCGCGTGTTGGAGAATACCGACGGCGTCGACGCGGCCCGCGTCGCGCAGGAGCTGGCGATGATCGCCGTGAAGGCCGACGTGACCGAAGAGATCGACCGCCTGGGCGCGCATGTGGCAGCGGCCCGCGCCATGCTCGAGGCCGATGGCGCGGTGGGCCGCAAGCTCGATTTCCTGATGCAGGAATTCAATCGCGAGGCGAACACGCTCTGTTCCAAGGCGCAATCGACGGCGCTGACGGAGACGGGGCTCGAGTTGAAGACGCTCATCGACCAGATGCGCGAACAGGTTCAGAACGTGGAGTGAGCCTTATGGAAGCGACCCGGCGCGGCCTTCTCATCATCCTGTCCTCGCCTTCGGGCGCGGGGAAATCCACCATGGCGCGGGCCCTGCGCGCCTGGGACTCGCAGATCGCCTTTTCGGTGTCCGCCACGACGCGCGCCCCGCGCGAAGGCGAGGTCGACGGGGCGGATTACCATTTCGTCTCGGAATCCGAGTTCAAACGCATGGTCGCGGCGGGCGAGATGCTGGAGCATGCCCATGTCTTCGGCAATTTCTACGGCTCGCCCGCAGGCCCCGTGGCCGAGGCCATCGAGGCCGGCCGCGACGTGCTGTTCGACATCGACTGGCAGGGCGCGCAACAGATCCGCAATTCGGCGCTCGCCCCGCACACGCTGTCGATCTTCCTGCTGCCACCCTCCATCGCTGAGCTGAAGCGCCGCCTGCAGGGACGCGGGCAGGACAATTCCGAGACGATCGAAAAGCGGATGCAGAAAAGCTGGGACGAGATCAGCCATTGGGACGGCTACGATTTCGTGCTGGTCAACAAGGATCAGGAGGAAACCGAGGCGCGGCTCAAATCCATCGTGATCGCGGCGCGGCTCAGACGGATGCAGCAGCCGGGGCTGACCGATCATGTCCGCAAGCTGCAGATGGAATTCGAGGAGGGACAGGCATGACACTCTACGCGCTGGACGACATTTCACCCGAACTGGCCGAGGATGCCTGGGTTGCGCCCGATGCAAACGTGATCGGACGTGTCACGCTGGGCGCGCAGGCTTCGGTCTGGTTCGCGGCGACGCTGCGCGGCGACAACGAACCCATCGTGGTGGGCGACGGCACCAACATTCAGGAAAACGTGGTCTGCCATACCGATCCCGGCTGCCCGCTGACCATTGGCGCCGATTGCACCATCGGCCACAAGGTCATGCTGCACGGCTGCACGATCGGCGAGAACACCCTGATCGGCATGGGCGCCACCATCCTGAACGGCGCGAAGATCGGCAAGAACTGCCTGATCGGGGCAGGGGCCCTGATCACCGAGAACAAGGTCATCCCCGATGGCAGCCTGGTGATGGGCATGCCCGGCAAGGTCGTCCGCGAACTGGACGCAGGCGCCATCGCCGCTTTGCGCGAAAGTGCCAAGCGCTATCAGGAGAACGCCGCGCGGTTCCGGGCGGGCCTGCGCGCGCTTTGATCCCTGCCCGGGACTGGCGGCGGGGCATTGCGGCCCCTCGGCATTCCGGGCATGTCCTGATCTGACTGACAGCACGACACCGGCCCAGCCGGCCAGAATGGAGCGCCCCATGGCCACCAAACGCACGCTCATGCGTCCCGATATTCTTGAAGACGGCGTCTCGCGCCCGGTCGTGAACGGCATCCAGCCCTCGGTGGTCTATGCCTCCGAGACGCCCGATGCGCTCGATGCGCAATATGAAGGGCGGGTGCAGGGCTACACCTATGCCCGCGAAGGCCATCCCAACGCGGCCGTTCTGGCCCGCGCCATCGACCGGATGGAGGGGATGGAGAACGGTCTGACCCTCGGCTCCGGCATGGCGGCGGTCGCAGCGGTTCTGATGGGGCTCTGCCGCGCGGGCGATCATGTGCTGGGCGGCGATCAGCTATACGGTCGGTCGCTGCGTCTGATGAACGAGGATCTGCCGCGTCTGGGCATTGCCACCTCGCTCGCCGATCCGACCGATGCGGCGGCCTTCGCCGCGGCGCTGCGGCCCGAGACGAAGCTCGTCCTGATCGAGGTCGTCTCGAACCCGACGCTGCGGGTGGCGGATCTGGACGGCATTGCCGCGCTTTGCCGCGAGAAGGGCGTCACGCTCGTGGTCGACAACACCTTCACCACGCCCGCGGCGATCAAACCCGCCGAACATGGCGCGGATATCGTGATCCATTCCGTCACGAAGCTTCTGGCGGGGCATTCCGATGTGACGCTGGGCTGGGTGGCGGCGAAGGATCCGGCGCAGCGCAAGGCGATCTACGATTTCGCGGTGACCACGGGCATGACGCCGTCGCCCTTCGATTGCTGGCTGGCCGAGCGCGGCCTGATGACCTTCGGTCTGCGGTTCGCGCGCACGCAGGAGACGGCCGAGCGGCTGGCGGCGCATCTGGCGGGGCAGGCGGGCGTGACGCGCGTTCTGTATCCCACACGCGGGGATCATCCCGACCGCGCGCGTGCGCAGGGGCTGCTGCAGGGCCAGGGCTGCAACATGGTCAGCTTCGAGATCGAAGGCGGACGGGCGGCGGCCAATGCCTTCACCAAGGGCGCCGAGGCGTTGGCCTTCGCGCCGACGCTGGGCGATGTGGGCACGACGCTGTCGCATCCGGCCTCGTCGTCGCACCGCGCGCTCAGCCCCGAGGCACGGACGAAGCTGGGCATTTCGGAAGGCTTCTTCCGCGTCTCCGTGGGCCTTGAGGACCCCGAGGCGCTGCTTGCGGCCTTCGATGCCGGGCTGGCCGCCGCGCGGGACGCGGTGGCAGGCTAGGGCCGTGACGCCCAAGGCGATCCTCGATGCGCTGCCGCTGCCCGCGCTCCTGATCCGGCGCGACGCGCGGATCGAGGCGGCCAATGGCGCGGCGCGCGCGCTTCTGGGGCCGGCCATCGAGGGGCGGCACTTCATCACCGCGCTGCGCCAGCCGGGCGTGCTCGATGCGGTCGAGGCGGTGATGCGCGACGCCACCCCGCGCGAGGCGCGCTATCTCGGCAATGACGGCCAGCAGGACACGACCTTCAAAGTCAGCGTCGCGCCCGCCACGCAGGCCGCTGTCCTTGTCACCTTCGAGGACGAGACGCCGCTTGCGCAATCGAACGAGATGCGGCGCGATTTCGTCGCCAATGTCAGCCACGAGCTGAAGACGCCACTGACCGCGCTCACCTCCTTCATCGAGACGCTGAAAGGCCCTGCGAGAAGCGACGAGGCCGCACGCGCACGTTTTCTCGACGTGATGGCCGCCGAGGCCGAGCGGATGAACCGCCTGATCGCCGATCTTCTGTCGCTGAGCCGGGTCGAGGCGGAGGAGCGCGTGCGGCCCACGGCTTCGGTGGATCTGGTGCCGCTGGTCCGCTCGGTGGTTCTGGGCCTGTCGCGGTTGACCGACGATGCGGGCATCGCCGTGGAGATGGATCTCCCCGAGGCTGCTTTGGTGCGGGGCGATGCCGACCAGCTGCGGCAGGTGCTGGTCAATCTTCTGGAGAATGCGATCAAGTATTCGGGTGACGGCGCAAGGGTGACAATCGGTGTGAGCGCACCGGCCTTCGCGCCCGATCTGCGCGGCGATGGCGTGCAGCTGACGGTGCGCGATACCGGGCCGGGGCTCGATCCGCAGCATCTGCCGCGGCTGACCGAACGCTTCTACCGGGTCGATTCGCACCGCTCGCGCGAAAAGGGCGGCACCGGTCTGGGCCTTGCGATCGTGAAGCATATCGTGAACCGCCATCGCGGACGCATCCGGCTGGCCTCGGAGCCGGGCAAGGGGCTCGAAGTGCGGATCGTGCTGCCCTGTTAGCACCCGATTTGGCGATTTTCGCCTCCCGGTGCAGACTACGCGTCAGATGCACAGGGGGACGGATGATGCAGAGACGGGACATGATGCTGGGCCTTGGGGCTCTTGCGCTGGCAGGATGCAATACGCGGACGGCCGATGTGGCGGTGCCGCCGGGCACGACGTTGATCATGGTGCGCCACGGCGAAAAAAGCGGGCTGGAGCTGACCGGGCCGGGTCGCGCGCGGGCGCAGGCGCTGGCCGACAGGCTGGCCGATGTGCCGCTCAACCGGGTCTATTCCACGAGTTACGAGCGCAATGTGCTGACCGCCCAACCCGTGGCCGATGCCAAGGGCGTGCCCGTCGAGACGGTGGCGGATTTCAACGTGGCGCCGCAGATCCTTGCGGGCAATGGCGGCAAGACGATCCTCTGGGTCGGCAACAAGGGCAACCTCGCGCCCATGTGGGAGGCGATGGCGCTGCCGGGGCCTGCGCCGCTGAACTACGGGGATATCGCCTTTGTGCGGGCCGATGCGGCGGGCCGGGTCAGCGTGTCGCTTGAGCGGTTCGGCGCCTAGTAGAGCGTGCCGGGCGCGGCGATCAGCAGCCCCGCGAAGAATGAGCCAGACGCGGCCAGCACGAAGATGTGCCAGAGCGCCCGCGCATAGGGCCAGTCCTGGCGGACATAGATCTTCACGCCCCCGGTATAGAGCAGCCCACCGAGCAGCATCAGCGCGATGGTCTGCCACGGCACGACGCCCGGCAGCGAAATCATCGGCAGGGCGGAGAACCACGCGAGACCGAGATACACGAGCGGATCCCAGCGGCTGGGATTTTGCCAGAAGAACAGTTTCCGCGAGGCGCCATAAAGGGCGAGCGTCCAGACCAGCGCCAGCACGCTCAGCGCGAAGGGGGAAGACAACATCACCGCGAAGGGCGTCGCCGTGCCGCTTATCTTGATGTAGATCGCCGCGTGATCGAGGCGGCGCAGAAGCGGGCGCACCGAATGCCAGGGCCCGGAATTGTAGACGAGCGAGGCCAGAAAGCTGGCCACCAGGGCCGCGGAATACACCGACAGGGCCAGAAGCACCCCGGCATGCGCGCCCTGAAGCGCTGCATGGGCCAGCAGATAGGCCGCCGAGCCCAGCGACAGAATCAGTCCCGCCAAATTCACGATGGCGTCCGCCAGCCAGGCCCGCAAAGGCAGCGGCGAGCCTCCGTGGAGCGCGGCGCCCCAATATGTCAGATCGCGGAACATGGGTTTGATATAGTCTCTCACACCGGCAAATTTATGACACTTTCGGGACGCTTACGCGAAATTGTTCAACAAAGAGCTAAGGCGTCGGCCGCATTTCACCACAATTAACTTTGCGTAAACCATTTCATGTCGGGGCGCAGATCGGTGGTCGGCAGGGTGGCGTTGTCATGAAACTGTTACATGCCCGTCACAAAAGCTTTGTTCGGGGCGTCTAGGTCGGCCCCATGGGGTTCGGCACACCGAACCGCTGCCAACAGACAAACACACTCGAATGGAGTGACCATGACCAAGACACTGACCGTCTCCGCGCTGGCTCTGGCCGTCGCAGCACCCGCCTTCGCGCAATCGCGCGACAACGTGCAGGTGGCCGGCTCCTCGACCGTTCTGCCCTATGCCTCGATCGTCGCCGAGGCGTTCGGCGAAAACACCGATTTCCCCGCACCGGTCGTCGAATCCGGTGGCTCCTCGGCCGGTCTTGCCCGGTTCTGCGAAGGCGTCGGCGAGAACACCATCGACATCGCAAACGCCTCCCGCGCGATCCGCAGCGGCGAGATCGAGACCTGCGCCGCGAACGGTGTGGAAGAGATCATCGAAGTGCGCATCGGGTATGACGGCATCGTCTTCGCCAGCCAGATCGACGGCCCGGCCTTCACCGCCTTCGAGGCCTCCGACTGGTTCAACGCCATCGGCGCGCAGATCCTCGTCGACGGCCAGATCGTCGAGAACCCGAACACCACCTGGGCCGATGCCAATCCGGACCTGCCCGCGGTCGAGATCGCGGCCTTCATTCCGGGCACCAAGCACGGCACCCGTGAAGTCTTCGAGGAAAACGTCCTGCTGCAGGGCTGCGAAGACACCGGCGCGATGCAGGCGATGATCGATGGCGGCATGTCCGAGGACGACGCCGAGGATGCCTGCATGGCGGTCCGCACCGACGGTCGTTCGGTCGATATCGACGGCGACTACACCGAAACCCTCGCGCGGATCGACTCGAACCCCGATGGCATCGGCGTCTTCGGCCTCGCATTCTACGAGAACAACACCGACAAGCTGAAAGTGGCGACGATGGGCGGTGTCTCTCCCTCGACCGAGACCATCGCGAGCGGGGAATATCCCGTGTCGCGTCCGCTGTTCTTCTACATCAAGGCGGCACATATCGGCGTGATCCCGGGTCTCAAGGAATACGCCCAGTTCTTCATGGCCGACGAGATCGCAGGCCCCGGCGGCCCGCTGGCCAATTACGGCCTCGTGCCCGATCCCGAGCTTGGCGAAACCCAAGCCAAGATCATGGACGAGACCACGATGAGCCAGGACTCGATGTAAGCGTTCCGATACTGGCGTGGAGGGGCGGCCGCGTGCCGCCCCTCGCACCTTTTGGGAAAATCGACTAAGGCGTCCGCACCATTGCCGCGGACAGGGGATCCGTCACCATGTCGACACTTCTGATCGTGCTGATCGTTCTGGGCCTCGGGCTCGCGGGGTTCGGCCTTGGCCGGGCCCGCGCGCTGCAGGCGGCCGGGGGCGATCGCCGTGTCATGCATTCGCTGCCCGTTTATTACGGTGCCAATGTCGCGATGAAGACGGTCGTGCCGGCGCTTCTGGCGCTTGCGCTCTGGTCGCTGCTGCAACCGATGATCGTCGAAAGCGCGGTGCGCGGCAGCCTCGAGGAACAAAGCGTCGTGGCAGAGCGCCCCATCGGCCTGATGATGTCCGATGTCCGCCGTCTGGCCAACGGGCTGGATGTCGCGGTGTCGCAAGGCGTCATCAGCCGCGAAGAGGCCGCTGTCATGCAGGCCGATACCACCGACATCCGCGAGGTTCTCTCGGGCGCGGGCGTGGCCCTTGGCTCTGCGGTGACCGCACCGATCCTTGAGACCGCGCAGGCCTATCGCGCGATGTCGCAGACGGGTGGCCTTCTGCGCGCAGGGCTTGTTCTGGTGCTGGCGCTGGCCGGACTTGTTTGGGGCCTCAGCCAGTCGAAATCGGACTTCCGGGCGCGCAACACTGTCGAAACCGGGATCCGGGTTCTGCTGATCCTCGCGTCCTGCATCGCGATCCTGACCACCGTGGGCATCGTGCTGAGCCTCGTCTTCAACACGATCGAGTTTTTCCGCCTGTATCCCGCCTCCGAGTTCTTCTTCTCGACCACCTGGTCGCCGTCCTTCGGCGGCGGATCCGAGCTTGGCATCCTGCCGCTGCTCTGGGGGACGTTCTACATCTCGCTCATTGCGCTGATCGTGGCGGTGCCCATCGGGCTTTTTGCCGCGATCTATCTGTCGGAATACGCATCAAAGCGCGTCCGCTCCATCGCGAAGCCCGCAATCGAGGTTCTGGCCGGGATCCCGACCATCGTCTACGGCCTCTTCGCGCTGCTGACCGTGGGGCCGCTTCTTCTGGGCGTCTTCGGGGACGAGGGCGCGGGCTGGATGCAATCGGGCACGGCGGTGATGACGGCGGGCCTTGTCATGGGAATCATGCTGATCCCCTTCGTCTCCTCTCTG
>CAZTEV010000051.1:0-13829 GCA_964612785.1 uncultured Roseivivax sp.
GGATCGTCGAAGACGACTTTCGGCTGCGGTCGAAACCGCGCCAACAAGGATTGCAGCATGAACTCCCCCACATACGGCGCAATATGGCGCGATTTAGCCCGATACTCGGGTCAAGACAACGCAAGGCACGGCCCGCCGGGTCGCGGAGTTTCGCCGACGCCTGGACTTTTGCGGCAGACCAAGGGCCGGGATGTAGCGCATCAGCAACAGGGGGCTTTGGCCTTACACCGATGTTGCCGGGCCAGGGGTGGGCCTTCCGGGGCAATTCGCTTAAGCATGCCGGGTCTTTGGGGAGGCATCGAGTGACTCGCATACTGGCCATGATTGCGGTGATCTTCGCGGCAAGCGGAGCGGCGGCGCAATCGGGCTTCGAGACCAGGTACAATACCTTCGGCATGCCCGGTATTGTGGATATGCCGAACGCCTTGGCCTTGCCGGATGCGGAGCTGGGCTTCACGGTCACGCAATTCGACGGCACGACGCGGATCACCGGGGCGTTTCAGATCCTGCCGCGGATTACGGGGTCCTTCCGATATTCGAACATTCGGGGTTTCTTCAGCAACGGCAGAGAGCTCTTCGACCGAAGCTTCTCCATCCACTACCAGATCATGCGGGAAGGCGATGGCCGTCCGGCGCTGGCGCTTGGCATCAACGACCTGTTCGGCACGGGCGTCTATTCCAGCGAATACCTGGTTGCGACCAAGCACCTGCTGCCACGACTTCGGGCGACCGGCGGGATCGGTTGGGGGCGCCTTGGCGAAAACAATGGCTTCCGCAACCCGCTTTCGCTTCTGGGCGATGTGTTCGAGACGCGCCCGGGCCGCGATTTCGGCGTCGGCGGTGAGGCGGAGCTTGAGCAGCTTTTCCGTGGGGACGCTGCGTTCTTCGGTGGGGTGGAGTTTGCTGTCACCGACCGTCTAAGCTTTGCTGCGGAATATTCGTCTGACACCTACCGCCAGGAAGTTGGTCCGGAATTCGACTACAATTCCCCGTGGAACTTCGGGCTCACCTACAAGATCCGCGAAAACCTGTCGCTCACGGGTAGCTACCTTTATGGCTCTACGGTCGGCGTGCAGCTGACTTATGCCGCCAATCCCAAGCGGCCCCCGAACACTGTCGGCGCCGAAGCCGCGCCCTACCCGATGACGCCCCGTGCAGCCGTGGATGTGGACGCGCTCGGCTGGACATTGCCCGATAACGGGCAAGCAGCCGTGGCGCAGGTGCGCGACGTGATGGAGGCGGACGGCATCGCGGTGCATGCCTTCAGACTGACAGGCGACACGGTGCGCGTGGAGATCGAAAACCAGCGGTATCGCACGACGGCTCAGGCGGTTGGTCGCACGGCGCGGATCCTGACCGCGTCTATGCCGCCTGCGGTCGATACTTTCGTGATTGTGCCCACGGCGCTCGGCATTCGCAGTTCGGCGATCACGATCCGTCGGGATGACATGGAGGCGCTGGCCTATGATCTCGACAATAGCTGGTCGAGCTATGCGCGGGCGCAGTTTGAAGCGTCGACCACGAACCTGACGCCGTTCGAGGACATCTATCCGCGCTTCAACTACAACTTCCGGCCCTATCTGACGCCGAGCTTCTTCGATCCCGACGATCCGGCACGCTTCGATATAGGTGTGGAAGCGAATGCGTCTGTGGAGCCGGTTCCGGGGATCCTTATCGAAGGTGCGGTGCGCCAGCGACTCGCGGGGACGTTGGACGAGTCGTTCCGTCCGCCTAATTCGCAGCTGCCTGAGGTGCGCACGAACACGAACGTCTTCCAGCGCAACGCGGATACGTTCATGACTTATCTGACGGGCTCGTATTACTTCAAACCGGGGCAAGACCTATATGGTCGTGTCACCGTTGGTTATTTCGAGACGCAATATGGCGGTCTCTCGACCGAGCTTCTGTGGAAGCCCGTGGACAGCGATCTGGCCATCGGGATCGAGGCCAACTACGTCAAACAGCGCGAATTCGAACAGGGCTTCGGCTTCCAGGATTACGAAATCGCGACGGGCCATGCTTCGGTCTATTACGTGTTCGACAACGGGTTCGAGGCCAAGATCGACGCGGGTCGTTACCTCGCAGGCGATTGGGGCGCGACCTTCACGCTGCAGCGAACGTTCAAGAACGGCTGGAAGGTGGGGGCGTTCGCGACCTTCACCGACGTGCCGTTCGAGCAATTCGGCGAAGGCTCCTTCGACAAGGGCCTGATGATCACGATCCCCATCGATTGGGTGCGGGGCACGCCCACTACGAACGAGTTCAACTATATCCTGCGTCCAATCCTGCGGGATGGCGGCGCGCGGGTGAATATCCGCAATCGGCTTTATGAGCTGGTGCGCGACAATCACCAGCCCGAGTTGCGCGACGATTGGGGCAGGTTCTGGAAATGAGACATCTGTTGTCCCTCCTCATGGCGGCCGGGCTGGTTGCCGGTTGTGCCGAACAGCCGCCTCTGGGCACGTTGCGGGCCGGTCTGACCCCAGAGATCGTCGCGACGGTGGAGAACGAGCTTCTCTATATTGCCGTCGAGGGTCTGCAGACCGAGTCGACCGTGCAGCCTGCGGAACGTCTGAACGGCGTCATCAACTGGCGTACTCAGAACAATGCCTCCGAGATCTCGACCCGTAATGGCGTGATCGTGGCGACCCGGTCGCTGGGCGACGATCTGATGACCGCGGATGTGGCGGGGACCATCGCGGCGCTGCAAGGACGGGACGGTGGGGAGTACTACCCGCTCTTTCACACATTGCTCGATGGCGAATACCAGCCCGAATTCCGCAGCTATCAATGCATCGTGGAAAGCCGCGCCCCCGAGACTTTGACCCTGTTCGACGAGAGCTTCCAAGTTACCCGTATCGCGGAAATCTGTGCGACGCCGGGGCGAAATGTGACGAATACCTACTGGGTGGGTCAGGACGGGACCGTGTTGCGTTCCCGGCAATGGATCGGCGAAAGTGTCGGATACATCCAGACGGAACGACTGAAATGATCTGCCTCGGGCGGATCGCAAAGAGGGACGTGTTATGAGCAGAGTGCTGTTCGGATCGATATTGGCGACATGCGCCGCATTGCTGGCGGGCTGCGGGATCAGCTACACTGCACCAAGCGTCAGCCAGCAATCGGGCGGCGCGCAGGTCAGAGTGGTCGATGTCGATCCTCAGACCGTGCTGGTCGCGAACCGCCAGAGCTACACGCCCCGATCCCTGCCCGACATCTATTACCGTGCGGCCGGGGGCGGCCAGCTGCGTGGCGTCGATACGCTACCCGCAGAGCCATTTCTGCCTGACGAACAGCGCCGCACGCTGGAGTTGCGCGTGCCGCCCGCGGTCACGCCTCAGCCCTACCGGATCGGCGTGGGCGACGTTGTGCTCTTGGCGACCAAGGCCGCAGGCACGACCATCGAGGAGCTGTCCGGTCTGCTGGCCGCACAGAACGCGCGTCAGGGCTACACGGTGCGGGATGACGGCGCGATCGCGATTCCTGATCTTGGTACGCTGCAACTCGCGGGCCTGACCATCGAAGAGGCGGAGGCCCGGGTCTTCGAGGCGCTGGTCGACAACCAGATCGACCCGGCCTTCTCGCTCGAAATCGCGGAGTTCAACTCGAAGCGCGTGGCCGTGGGCGGTGCTGTCGGCAACCCGACGCTGGTGCCCATCACGCTCAACACCCTGGATCTGGGCGAGGCGCTGACGGCCGCAGGCGGTGTGCAGGTGGCAAACGAGGAATTCGCGTCGATCCGCATCTATCGCGACGGCTCACTCTACCAGATCCCGTTCGAGGAATTCCTGTCGCGGCCCGATCTGCAGCGGACCACGCTGACCAATGGTGACGCGGTCTATGTCGACACGAGCTACGATCTGGAACAGGCGCTCGAATTCTACCGCTCGCGCATCGACGTCATCAATGTGCGCCGGGACGCGCGGACGGCTGCGATCCAGGAATTGCAGGCGACCGTCAATCTGCGTCGGGGTGAGCTGAACGAGCGTCGGGACAACTTCACCTCGCGGCTGGAGCTGGGCGCCGAGGCGCGCGACTACGTCTATCTCGCCGGTGAGGTCACCGAGCAAAGCCGCTACACGATGCCCTTCGAGCAGCAGGTCACGCTGGCAGACGTCCTTTACGACAGTGGCGGTATGCCGACTGCGACGGGCGATCCGTCCGAAATCTACGTGCTGCGCGCCTCCAGCAATCCGGCGGAATTCGGCGCCGTGACGGCGTGGCACCTCAATGCGGCAAATGCGGCGAACCTGACGCTGGCCACCCGATTCGAGATGCGTCCGAACGACATCGTCTTCGTGGAACAGCAGCCGATCACCAAGTGGAGCCGTGCCCTGAACCAGGCACTGCCGACCCTGATCAATACTGCGGCGGCATCCGTACGGACTGCCGTTCAGTAACGTCGCGCGGCGCGGCTAATGGAACTCAGGGAGAATAGGCGCCCCGCAGGATCGTTTTGAAGTTCTGCGGGGCGTGCCCTGTCCTTGGGGCCAACAAGGCAGCGGTGCGCAACCAGCGCGGCGATATGAGAAAAATTCTCATTATTGCAAAGGCGTATTTTCCCCACATCCTATGAATCGGGGCGCGGTGCCCTCTCAATGCCCCATTTGCACCACGATTGCGCGACAGGGTGAAAACCAGAGATCGGGACGATTCCCGGTAGAACTGGAGATCCCCATGCGTATTCTCGCGGTTGATGATGATCCGATCATCCTGGACTTGCTGACGACCGTTCTGGAGCGGGCAGGCTACACCGACCTCGTCACGGCGCGGTCTGGCGATCAGGCATTATCGATTCTCGAGACGACCGAGACCCGGTTCGACTGCTTTCTATTCGACATTTTGATGCCGGGCCTGGACGGGGTGGAGCTCTGCCAGCGTGTACGGGCGATGCCGCTGTATCATGTCGCACCGATCCTGATGGTCTCGCGCCTCGACGAGAAGAAGCATTTCGACCGGGCCTTTGCGGCCGGTGCCACCGACTACGTGACCAAACCCTTCGATGCGACCGAGCTCAGCGTGCGCATGCGGCTCGCCGATCAGGTCTCCAGCCAGCAGCGGATCATCGCGGCCCATGATGGGGCGTCCAACGAAAAGGTGCGGCTTTCCGAGGCGTTCATGCTGGACGACGTTCCTGGCGCGATCGAAAACATGGCGCTCGACGCCTATCTGGAGCGTATCCCGAGCGGTCTGAACGCGATGCAATTCTTCGCGGTCAAGATCGGCAATATCGCCGATCTGCATCGCAAGGCGACACCGGACGAGTTCCGTCTGATGGTCAATTCCGTGGCCGATGCCGTCACCGACGTGTTGATCGGCAGCAGCTATTTCATCACCCATTCGGGCAACGGCGTGTTGTCCTTCATCGTCCATGGCCATGTCGACATGAGCGTGGACGAGGTCGCGCGGATGGTCCGGCTGGAGGCAGGCGGTCTCGATTTCGTCCTGTCCTCGGGCGAGACGGTCATTCCCGAAATCATCGTGGGCACAAGCACAACAACGCGCACTCTCACCCGCGCCGCCCGCCTTCAGGCGCTGCGCGATGCAGTGATGGATGCGGAAGAGGTGGCCGCCATGGTGCACCGTCATTCCGATACATTCGGACAGGCCGCGGAGGCGCGGCCGGGGTTTCTGGATCGGCTGATCGCGGGGATTTAAGGTATGGCACAGACGAACACGGCACGGGTCGAGCAAATGGATCCGATGCAGATCATCCGGCAGCGCTTCATCGACGGTCTGGAAGAGAGGCTTGCCGAGCTTGAAAGCCTTTTCGATCTGTTGAATGGCGCCGACAGCCGGGACCGGGTCTGGAGCGAGATCCGCATCCGGGTCCACCGCATTGCAGGCGTTGCCGGAAGCCTGGGATTCGCCGCGCTTGGCGCACGTGCCGCTCATATCGACACTGCGATCGACTCGATGCTGGAACTGCCCGCGCCGCATGACGATCGCGCGCTCTGCGAGGCGCTCGATTCTCTCCTGGACGATATCGATGTCATCCTCGAAGGCGAAGCGGAGGCCTAGGAGATCCCCATCAACGCTTTGATCTGGTCGGTGAGGGTCATCGGGTCGAAGGGCTTCGAGATAAAGCCCAGAGCGCCTGTACGTTCCACCAGTGCGGCGGAGCTGTCCTGAGTTTGCGCGGACATGAAAACCACCGGCAAATCCTCATAGCCCGGGACTTTGCGCAAGGCATACAGTGTTTCTTCCCCGCTCATTTCGGGCATCATTTGATCGAGAAGGATAAGCTCAGGTGACAAATCAGGCGCGGCGGATACTGCGACCGATCCGGCGGAGAATTGATGGACCTGCAAGCCACCGACCATTTCAAGCGCGAGACGGGCGATCTCCTGAATGTCCGGATCGTCCTCCACGTGCAGAACTGTCGTCAGTGCGCTCATGTCTTTCTCCCTTTTCAATACCTTTAAGCGAATCACGGCGTGATGCCACGGTCGATTTCGTTGAATTTTGGCAACAAACTATTAAGGCCCAAGCTATCGACTCTATCGAATGTGCGGAACCTAGGCGATTCTTCGCCTGATAGTTGTGTATCAGTGTTACGGTGCGTCTGCTTCTTTCCGTCGATCAAGGAGATGTGTGTGACCCGCATCCCGTTCGCCTCCCTGCAGAGGCATGCGTTCATCGCCGTATCAATTTTTGCCGCGGTCGCCATCGCAAGCGTTTTCATGACCGAGAAATCGCTGACCTTCGAGATATCGAAGTCGCGGTTCGAGGTGGAAACCCAAGCGCAGCGCATGGCCGAGCGGATCGAAAACGAGATCGGCAATCTGAGCGTCATCGCGAGAAGCGTCTCGGCCGTGCTTGCGGGGAACGGGGACATGGATCCGGAGGCCTACGCGCGGATCGTCGCGCGGATCAGCGCCGACAACGCGCTTGCAGACGACCGTATCGAGATATTGAACATTGCGGCCGCGCCAGACCTTGTCGTGCGCTATGTCTATCCGCAGGACGGAAATGCCCAGGTCCTTGGGCTCGATTATCGCGACTTGCCTGAACAATACCCGTCTGTTCTAGCCGCCATGGCGCGGCGCCAGCCGATCATCACCGGCCCTGTCACGCTAAAACAGGGGGGGCAGGGTCTGATCGTGCGCGTCGCCGTCAACGATCTTATAACGGGGGAGCCCTGGGGCGTGGTCTCGGTCGTCGCGGGCATTGATGCCGCGTTTACCGGGATCGCGGATATGGCCCGGCAGGGTGGGATCGCGTTCTCCCTCACCCGCACGGGCGAGGGCGATGCGAAAACGGTATTCGGCGATACCGACCTGCAAGGCGCCGATGCCGTTCGTCTTCCCGTGCAGATCCTGGATCAATCCTGGTTGCTCTCCGCGGTGCCGCAGGGCGGATGGCCGACCCACGCGTCCGACAGACTCACGATATGGTCGCTGTTCGCCGTGCTGGGCGGGTCGGTTTTCGTGATATACCTCATCCTCGATCGTCTTCAGACCGCACGGCGCGCGGCCGAGGATCGTCTGCAGGATGCCATCAATGCGATCGACGACGGCTTTGCGATCTACGATGCCGATGACCGCTTCCTGACCAGCAATCAGACCTACAAGGATTTCTACGCGCGCTCGGCCGAAAAGATGACGCCCGGCACGCCGTTTGCGGAGATCATCCGCTTCGGCGTCGATCGCGGCGAATATCGCGACGCGGTCGGACGTGAAGACGAATGGTATGAAGAGCGGATGACCCGGCATCGGCATCTCGAAGGGGCCAGCATCCAGCGAATCGCGGATGGCCGCTGGCTCAAAGTGTCGGAAAAGCGTCTCGCGGATGGGGCGACCGTCGGGTTCCGCGTCGATATCACCGAGCTCATGGAAGCCAGACAGGCGGCGGAAGCCGCCAACCACGCAAAGACGCTGTTCCTCGATCAGATGAGCCACGAATTGCGTACGCCGCTTGCGGTCCTGTTGGGCTACGTCGCTTTTCTGGAGAACCCGAACAGCCTTGGCACCTATCCCGCGCTGAAATCCGTCGCGGATCGCCAGGCGCTGTACGATTTCGTTGAGGATATCGCCAAAACCTCTGGCCGGGTCAGCGCGTCGGGTCGCAGGCTACTCGGGCTCGTCGACCGCATTCTCGATATATCCAATATCGACGGTGACCTTCCGGTCGCCGAGCCGTCTTCCATCGGGCTCAACACGGTGCTGACGCCGACGGAAAAAAGTGGCCATGCGGAGGTCTTGCGACAGGCTGCCCGGCAGGCTGACGCGGACGGTATCCTGGTTCACGCGAACGCCTATGTCCTGAACCGTGCGGTGCAGTCTGTGCTGCGGCATGCCCAGGAGGCGTATCATGCGTCATCCCTGGATGTTGAGATCACGGAAGGCGCAGATTTTGTTTCTGTTCATATGGTTATCAGCGGTGACGCCAAGCCGATGTCGTTGCGGACAGATCTGTTCAGCGACCGTCTGATCGGGTCGGATGTGGCAGATTCGACGGTCCATGAAGCCCAGGGTATCGACATTGTCATTGCCGAACGTCTGGCACAGCAAGGCGGCGCCGTTTTCTGTCATCAGCGACTTGAGACTGAAGCGGATGCCTACGAGTTCCGGATTCCGCGGGTCCATACGGAAAAACGCAATTGGAACGCGGCATGACCTTCAAGTGTCGCTCGGTCGCCAAAGTATAGACCTATTTCGTCGTTAATGCCTGTAACAGTGTGGCGGGGGTAAGGAGTACATTTATGAAGTCTGATCGAACTAAGGCGTTGTTCGCGAGATATCGAAACCAAATCGGCGGGATCCTTGTTCTGATCGGCTTCATCGCGGCATTCGCGATTCTGACGATCGCCGAGTTTTCATCGACCGGGAACCGCCTGCCGCTCAACGCCTATCTTCTGACAAGCGCCGTGCTCATCGTGGCCAGCTGCGCCTTCTTTCAGCTTCAGACCTACAACCGCCAGCAGTCGCAGATCCTTTCGATGCAATTGAAGGAAAACGCGATCATGCGCGCCGCGCTCGACCGGCACGCCATCGTGTCGGTGACGAACGCCGCGGGCGAGATCATCGACGTGAATGATCGCTTTGTCGAAGTCTTCGGATATTCGCGCAACGAATGCATTGGCCGGACCCCGCGTTTCGTTCATGACGACGAAGAAGGGCAGAACTTTTTTGTCAGCATCCGCGAAAAGATGGCCAAGGGCATTTCCTGGTCGGGCGAGCATTCCGCGCTCACCAAGGATGGACAGCGCCGTTGGTTCAAAGCCACGATCGTTCCGATGATGGACAAATCCGGGCGGTTGATCAAATCCATCTCGATCCGGTCCGACGTGACCTCCCTGCGGGCCGCGGCCGCCGACCGCCAGATCCGAAGCCTGCTCGATAACCTTCAGGACGAAGTCTACATCTACCGTCTGTCGGATCTCACGCTGACCTACATGAATAATTCCGCCTGCAAGCGTCACGGCTGGAGCTTTGATGAAATTGGCCAGTACAAGGTGCTCGATACCGATGCCAAGCTCGAGGAGGACCGGATCCGCAGACGGTTGGCGCCTCTGGTGCGCGGTGATGTGGAAACCGTCTATCTCTTCAACAGCGACCCCGATCATCCCACCGAAATCTCCACCCGCCTGTTCGAACAGGTGAACGGAGAGATGGTGTTCATCTCGCTTGTCCGGGACGTCACCGAGCGTCAGGCCGTTCAGCGTGCAAAACTGTCGTCCGTCTCGGTTGTCAGCCACGAATTGCGCACGCCGCTTACCTCGATCGCAGGCGCGCTCAAGATGCTGGAAGGCCGGTTCGATGGCGATCTGAGCCCGCAAGCGCGCGAAATCCTGAAGATCGCCGGGCGCAACACGGATCGGCTGCTGTTCATCGTGAACGACATCCTGGATCTGGAAAAGATCGAAGCCGGGCAGATGCAGTTCGACAAGTCGAAGATCGATCTGGATGCGCTGGTCCGGGATGCGGTCGTCTCGCACGAGACCTATGCCAGCGGTCTGAAAGTCGCGCTGACCTACGAGACCCATGTAGAGACCGCCTATGTGGAGGCGGACCCGTCGCGCTTGATGCAGGTGATGGCGAACCTGATCTCGAATGCCGCGAAATATTCTTACGAGGGCGAGGCGGTCAGCATTGCTGTCTCCGATGCAGGGACAGCCTGGCGCGTGGCCGTGCGGGATCGTGGTCCGGGGATCAGCAAGGACGGTCTGAAAAAGCTGTTCGATACCTTCTCGCAGCTTCAGGCCAGCGACGGCGTGCGCCGCGAAGGCACCGGGCTAGGGCTCGCGATCACGAAGCGCATCCTCGACCGGCATGGCGCCACCATCCGCGTCTCGAGCGAGGTGGGTCAGGGCAGCTGCTTCTACTTCGATATCCCCAAGGCCGAAGCGCCCGAGATCGCGGCGCATCAGGCCGCCTGATCCCCGGGCATTCAGTCGTGAAATTCCAAGGCGTCTCCGGATCGGAGGCGCCTTTTGCGATTGGCCTGTTTGGTCCCGTTCGATCTTGTGCGATACCTGCGCGGAACGCGCCGCGACGGACGGGAGGCGCGGCGGCAGATGCCACTGGGACAGGCGCGCTTTTTCGGTAGACCATGGTATACCGTCCATGTATAGAGCGCTCAAATGGATGAAAGGACACCAGCCATGTCGGATTCGAACACTCCTGATATCATCTACACCAAGGTCGACGAGGCGCCGGAATTGGCGTCGCATTCGCTTCTGCCGATCATTCGCACCTTCGCGTCGGCCGCAGGCGTGTCGATCGGGATGAAGGACATCTCGCTGGCCGGGCGCATCATCGCGGCCTTTCCCGAAAAGCTGACCGATGCGCAGAAGCAGACCGACGATCTGGCCGTGCTGGGCGAGTTGGTGAAGCAGCCCCATGCGAACGTCATCAAGCTGCCGAATATCTCGGCCTCGGTTCCGCAGCTGGTCGCGGCGGTGAAGGAGCTTCAGTCTCAGGGATACGACATCCCCGATTACCCGGACGCGCCTGCGACGGATGCCGAGAAGGACGCCCGCGCGCGCTATGACGCGATCAAGGGCTCCGCGGTGAACCCGGTCCTGCGCGAGGGCAATTCCGACCGCCGCGCGGCCGGTGCGGTCAAGAAATACGCCATGGCGAACCCCCATTCGATGGGTGTCTGGAGCGCCGAGAGCAAGACGCGCGTCGCCTCCATGTCCGATGGTGACTTCTTCTCGAACGAGACCTCGACAACCCTGACCGGCGCACAGGCCGGTGCGGCGAAGATCGAGCATGTGGGCGAAGACGGCTCTGTCACCGTGCTGAAAGACGGTGTGCAATTCGCCGAAGGCACCGTGGTCGACGCGACTTTCATGTCGGCGGCAAAGCTCGATGCGTTCCTGGCCGAGCAGATCGCGGCCACGAAGGAAGAGGGCACGCTCTTTTCGCTGCACATGAAGGCCACGATGATGAAGGTCTCGGACCCGATCATCTTCGGCCACGCGGTCAAGCAATTCCTCAAGCCGGTGTTCGACAAGTACGGCGATGATCTGAAGGCTGCGGGCGTGAACCCGAATTCCGGCATCAAGGACTTGATGGCGCGCGTCGAGGACATGCCGAACGGCGCGGACGTGAAGGCCGAGATCGAGCGCGTGATGGGTGAGCGTCCGCCGATGTACATGGTGGATAGCGCAAAGGGCATCACCAACCTGCATGTTCCGTCGGATGTCATCATCGACGCCTCGATGCCGGCGCTCATTCGTGCGGGCGGCAAGGGCTGGGGCCCGGACGATCAGCAGCACGACACCAATTGCGTGATCCCCGACAGCTCCTATGCGCCCGTCTATGATGAGACGATCAATTACTTCAAAGAGACCGGTGCGCTCGATCCGACGACGTCGGGCACGGTACAGAATATCGGCCTGATGGCGCAGAAGGCCGAGGAATACGGCTCGCACCCGACCACGTTCGAGATCCCGGCCAAAGGCACGGTGCGCCTCGTTGCGGCCAATGGCGACGTGATCCACGAACATGCCGTCGATGCGGGCGATATCTGGCGGTCGGCCTCGGCCAAGAAGGCGCCGATCGAGGATTGGGTGAAGCTCGCCATCGAGCGCCAGCGCGCCGAGGGGTGCGAGGCGATCTTCTGGCTCGACGAGAACCGCGCGCATGACGCGGAGTTGATCAAGATGGTGACGCCGATCCTCGAGGCCGAGGGCGTCGCCGACAAGTTCCAGATCCTCGCCCCGCGCGCGGCAACCCGGCAGACGCTGGAGACGATCCGCAAGGGCGAGAACTCCATCGCGATCACCGGCAACGTTCTGCGCGACTACCTGACCGACCTGTTCCCGATCCTCGAACTCGGCACTTCGGCCAAGATGCTGTCCATCGTGAAGCTGATGAATGGCGGCGGCCTGTTCGAGACCGGGGCAGGGGGCTCGGCCCCGAAGCACGTCCAGCAGCTGGTCGAGGAAAACCACCTGCGCTGGGACAGCCTGGGCGAATTCTGCGCGCTGGCCGAAAGCCTGAAATTCCTCGCCGATGCACGCGACAACGAAAAGGCGCGCGTGCTGGGCGAGGGTGTCGAGGCCGCGACGCAGGGCGTGCTGGACAATGACCGCTCGCCCTCGCGCAAGGTCGGCCAGCCCGACAACCGCGACAGCCATTTCTGGTTCGCGCTCTACTGGGCGCAGGCGCTCGCGGCTCAGACCAAGGACACCGAGATCGCGGCGCATTTCGCGCCCATCGCCAAGGCCCTGACCGAGAATGCCGATACCATCGTGGCGGAACTCGCGGCAGCGCAGGGCGATGCGGTCGATCTGGGCGGCTACTACCACACCGATGAGGCGAAGACTTCGGCGGTGATGCGGCCGTCCAAGACGCTGAACGACATCATCGGCTGAGCCTTCCAGCGATCAGAGTGACAAACCCGTCGGCCCCGGTCGGCGGGTTTTTTCGTGGATGGTTCGACCTGCGCCGCGCAAGCGGTTAGCCTTCTGCCAGAGCATGAACCGGAGCGATGGATGCGCGCTTTCTTCGATGACCGTCAAAGCCTGCACGATCCGCAGACCTTTCTGGTCGCGGGTGTGTCGAAACCGTCACCGGAACAGCCGGAACGGGCGCGCCGCCTCAAACACGGGGCGGAGGCTGCGGGCTGCGTCTTCGATGCGCCCAAAGATCACGGCATGGCGACCATCGCGGCCATCCACGATCCGGCCTACCTGCACTTCCTGCAGACGATCCACGCGCGGTGGGCGCGGCTCGACGGTGCGGGGCCCGAAGTCGTGCCGAATATCCATCCCGCCGCGCGGTCTGACAGCTATCCGGCCTCGCCCGTGGGGCTTGCGGGTTATCATCAGGCCGACACGGCCTGTCCCATCGGCGCAGACACATGGACCTCCGCCTATTGGTCGGCGCAAACCGCGCTGTCCGCGGCGGATGCGCTTCTGGCGGGGGAACCCGCGGCCTACGCGCTTTGCCGTCCGCCGGGGCATCATGCCTTTCAGGATCTGGCCGGCGGCTTCTGCTTTCTGAACAACACCGCCATCGCGGCAGACTATTTGCGCGCGGCGGGGCGCAGGCCTGCCATTCTTGATATCGACGTGCATCACGGCAACGGCACGCAGGGGATCTTCTACGGGCGTGGCGATGTGCTGACGATCTCGGTCCATGCCGATCCCGCGGGTTTTTATCCGTTCTACTGGGGCCACGCCCATGAACGCGGCGAGGGGCCGGGCCGGGGCGCGAACCTGAACCTGCCGCTGCCGCGCGGGTCGGGGGATGAGCTGTTCCTGACAGCGCTTGCGACGGCGCGCGACCATATCGAGGCGTTCGGCGCGGATACGCTGGTGGTTGCGCTCGGGCTTGATGCGCATGAGGGCGATCCGCTGAAGGGCCTTGCGG
>CAZTEV010000051.1:13929-15336 GCA_964612785.1 uncultured Roseivivax sp.
GTGGTTGCGCTCGGGCTTGATGCGCATGAGGGCGATCCGCTGAAGGGCCTTGCGGTCACGACACCCGGTTTCGCCCGCATCGGAGCCCATATCGCCGATATGGGCCTTCCGATGCTGCTGGTTCAGGAGGGCGGTTATCTGTCGAATGCGCTGTCCGACAACCTGGAAGCGGCGCTTCAGGGGTTCGCGTCCGGCTGATCCTTACGCGCCAGAAGGACGCTGTGCCCGCGGCAATCGGGATCTTCGGGACGGAAATCCACGACCGACAGTCCCTGAGCGCCCAGATGCCTTTCATACGCGTCGGGCGAGAGGCTGGCATGATAGACCCGGTCGCTGCCAACCTGTCCCAGCGCCTCGCCCGCCCCGGGGCCGACCGTCAGCAGAAGCGCGCCACCCGGCAAGAGATGCCGCGCGAGCCGCGGGATCAGTGCGATCTGATCCTCGGCGGTCAGATGGAAAAACGCGTTCCACGACACGATGCCGTCAAACCGCTCGGACAGGTTCAGCACGCGCATATCGCCCACGCGCCAATCGCCGGTCGGGGCATAGGCCCGGGCGCGGTCGATCATGGCGGGGGCAGCGTCGATGCCCGTCACGTCAAGCCCTGAGCGGCGCAGATAGGCGGCAATCGGGCGTCCCGTCCCGCAGCCCAGATCGAGCACGCGAGGCGTTGCGGGCAGGATCGCGATGAACTGGTCGAGCGCGCGGCGTTCATAAAGCGATTGATCGCGCACGGCATCGAAATGCAGGGCTTGCCGCTGGTAGATCGCGGGAATCGCCGAGGCGAGATTGGTCAGCGGTTTTGGTGCCATGGTGTGCCCTGTGATCGTATCGACGGCTCGGCGCCGTTGTGTCGCCGGAACGGCCCGCGTAAAGGGGCGTATGAACCGCCACGCTAGCACGGATCGTCGATGCGGCTGAACCGGACCCAGCTTCGAGTGCTCCAGATCGGGGTCAGTGCGACGCTTCTCGCACTGCTTCTGCTTGCGGTCGATGGCAAGGAGGCGCTGCGGATCCTGCGGCGCGCGGATCTGGGGTGGATTGCGTTGGCCTGGGCCGTGATGTCGGCGCAGACGCTCTTGTCCGCGTGGCGCTGGAAGCTGATTGCCGGGCGGCTCAACCAGCCCATGACGTATCGCCATGCGGCGGGGGAATATTACCTGTCGCAATTCGTCAACCAGTCGCTGCCGGGCGGGATGATGGGCGATGCGGGACGTGCCTACCGGATGCGCAAGCCCGCGGGGCTGTTGCGCGCGGCGCAGGCCGTTTTCTTCGAACGGTTGTCGCAGCAGGCAGGGATCTTCGTGATCTTCGCGGTGACCTATGTCGTGACCATCCTCGCCCCGGGCGGCCTGCGCTGGCCGGTCTGGCTGACCTCGATCACCGCGCCGTTCCTGCTGATCTGCC
>CAZTEV010000052.1:0-8825 GCA_964612785.1 uncultured Roseivivax sp.
ACGTCCCGAAGCGGTGACGGACATGCAGCGGTCGGTGAAGGGCGAGGTTATCTCGTCCACCTTCGATGAGCCTGCGACGCGGCATGTGGCGGTCAGCGAAATGGTGATCGAGAAGGCGAAGCGCCTGGTCGAGCACAAGCGCGATGTCGTCATCCTGCTCGATTCGATCACGCGTCTGGGCCGCGCGTTCAACACGGTGGTCCCGTCGTCGGGCAAGGTTCTGACCGGCGGTGTCGATGCGAACGCCTTGCAGCGGCCCAAGCGGTTCTTCGGTGCTGCGCGGAATATCGAAGAGGGTGGTTCCTTGACGATTATCTCGACCGCCCTGATCGATACGGGCAGCCGCATGGACGAGGTGATCTTCGAAGAATTCAAGGGGACGGGCAACTCGGAGATCGTGCTGGATCGCAAGGTCGCGGACAAGCGGGTCTTCCCCGCGATGGATATTCTGAAGTCCGGCACGAGGAAGGAAGAGCTTCTGGTCGACAAGGGCGATCTGCAGAAGACCTTCGTGCTGCGTCGGATCCTGAACCCGATGGGGACGACGGATGCGATCGAGTTCCTGATCTCGAAGCTCAAGCAGACCAAGACGAATTCCGAATTCTTCGACTCGATGAACACCTGATCCCCTTACAGGAGCAGGATGATGGATACGATCTATGCCCTTGCCACGGCTGAGGGCAAAGCGGGCGTTGCTGTCGTTCGAATTTCCGGCCCCCAGGCCTGGACGGCGGGACAAGCTTTGGCCGGTGATGTGCCTGAACCGCGGGTCGCCTCTCTGCGGGTTTTGCGGGACGGGCAGGGCGGCCATCTTGATGAGGCGTTGGTCATCGCTTTTGCGGAGGGCCAAAGCTTTACCGGAGAAGCGGTGCTGGAGTTGCACTTGCACGGATCTGTGTCCGTCGTGCGTGCCGTGCTCGACTGTCTTGGCGCCCAGCCGGGATTGCGCTTGGCGGAGCCCGGAGAATTCACGCGACGCGCGATGGAGAATGGACGTCTCGATCTGGCGCAGGTCGAGGCTCTGTCGGATTTGATCGAAGCGGAGACCGAAGGTCAGCGGCAGCAGGCTTTGCGGGTGTTTTCCGGAGCCTTGGGCGAGAAGGTCGGGGAATGGCGGATATCGCTGATCCGGGCGGCATCGCTGTTGGAAGCTGTGATCGACTTTGCGGATGAAGAGGTTCCGGAGGACGTATCGGGGGAGGTGTCCGAGCTGATCCAGGGGGTTCTCCAGGGCGTCGACAAGGAAATCTCCGGCGTGGCAGCGGCGGAGCGGGTGCGACTCGGATTTGAAGTTGCGATTGTCGGTGCGCCAAATGTGGGCAAGTCGAGCCTCCTGAATGCTCTTGCGGGACGGGATGCGGCGATCACGTCCGAGATTGCAGGTACGACTCGCGATGTGATCGAGGTTCGGATGGATCTGGCGGGTTTGCCGGTGACGCTGATTGACACGGCGGGATTGCGCGAAACAGAGGATGTGGTGGAATCCCTTGGAATTTCACGCGCCTTGCAGCGTGCGGATCAGGCGGATCTCCGGATCTTCCTGCGGTTCGATGAAGCGGATCTAGATATGAAACCGCGTCCGGGTGATTTGGTATATTGGACCAAGGCGGATCTCGAGGATCGGCCAGGTGCAATTTCCGCGAAGACGGGTGACGGGCTCGATCGGGTGATTGATGACATCATCGCAGGTCTGAAGGATACGGCTCAGCGCGCGGGGCTTGCGACGCGTCAGCGGCATCGCCAAGCGATGGTAACGGCGCGCGAGCATCTTTGTGTCGCGTCGGAGATCGTCATTCAAGGTCCGGAATGCTATGACCTGGCAGCGGAAGAGGTCAGGATTGCGATACGGCGTCTTGAAGCCTTGATCGGTCATATCGATGTTGAGGCCGTGCTGGATGAGATCTTCGCGAACTTTTGCCTCGGCAAGTAAGGAGTGTTTCACGTGAAACATTACGATACGGATGTTTTGGTCATCGGCGGCGGTCATGCCGGAACGGAAGCCGCGCATGCCAGCGCGCGTATGGGCGCCGACACGATTCTGGTGACGATGCGCGAGGCCGATATCGGTGTGATGTCCTGCAACCCGGCCATTGGCGGGTTGGGGAAGGGGCACCTCGTTCGGGAAATCGATGCGTTCGACGGTGTCATGGGGCGCGTGGCCGATTTGGCTGGCATCCAATTCCGCTTGTTGAATCGTCGTAAAGGACCAGCCGTCCAGGGACCGCGTGCCCAAGCGGATCGTCAGATTTATCGTCGCGAGATGCTGCGCGAAACGAAGGCACGTCCGGGCTTGCACCTTGTCGAGGGCGAGGTCGTCGATCTTCTTTATGAAGACGGCGAAGTTCACGGTGTCATTCTGGCGGATGGTCGACACCTTCGTGCAGCGCGTACCATTCTGACATCCGGCACCTTCCTTCGCGGGCAGATCCATATCGGGGACGTGTCCTATTCTGGCGGCCGTATGGGCGACAAGGCCAGCACACGACTTCCCGATCGGATCGACAGTTTCAACCTGCCCCTTGGCCGTTTGAAAACAGGGACACCACCCCGTTTGGCGGCGCATTCAATCGACTTTTCCGGGCTCGAAGCGCAGCCGGGGGATGATGCGCCAACGATGTTTTCCTTCCTGTCCGATGCGCCGTCGGCACGGCAGGTCAATTGCGCGATCACGCATACCAACGCCCGAACCCACGACATCATTCGAAGCAATCTGGATCGATCCGCCATGTATGGCGGAATGATCTCAGGTGTTGGCCCGCGATACTGTCCGTCCATCGAGGACAAGATCGTCCGGTTCGCGGATAAGTCTGCGCACCAGATTTTCCTGGAGCCGGAAGGTTTGGACGATGATGTGATTTACCCGAACGGCATTTCGACATCGCTGCCGGAAGAGGTTCAGACGGCCTACGTTCGGTCCATCGTCGGCTTGGAAGAGGCGGAAATCCTGCAGCCCGGCTATGCGATTGAATACGATTACGTAGATCCGCGTGCGCTCGATCTCACGTTGGCCGTTCGAACGGTGCCGAATCTGTACCTCGCGGGTCAGATAAACGGAACGACTGGATATGAAGAGGCCGCAGCTCAAGGATTGGTTGCTGGGTTGAACGCGGCGTTGGCTGCTCTTGGGCGGGATCCGGTTCGGTTTCGTCGTTCAGATTCCTATATCGGGGTGATGATCGACGACCTGACGACACGCGGTGTATCGGAACCTTACCGCATGTTCACGTCACGCGCCGAGTTTCGACTTTCCCTGCGGGCGGACAATGCAGATCAGCGTTTGACGCCGATGGCGATGGATCTCGGATGTGTGTCGCAGGAGCGGATTGAAGCGTTCGAGAGTAAAATGACCGATCTGCGGGAAGGGGAGGAGAGGCTCAAGTCCCGCTCGTTTCATCCGTCAGAGCTGCGAGGGCAGGGCAAGACCGTCAGAGCGGATGGCCACAAGCGCACAGGATACGAATTGCTGTCACATCCCGACATCGACTTCGGAACTCTCGTGGCAATGGAGCGGAGTTTGCAGGAGATCAAGCCCGCTATTGCAATGCAGCTTGAACGGGATGCGCTCTATGCCAACTACATCTCGCGTCAGCAACAGGACGTAGATGCGTTGCGGAAGGATGAGAATGCTGAAATTCCGGCTGATTTTGACTACCTCTCCCTCGGCTCCCTGTCGAACGAGTTGAAGAAAAAGCTCGATGCGTCACGTCCCGAGAACCTGGGTCAGGCATCTCGTATAGACGGGATGACTCCCGCAGCCCTGACTCTCATCCTTGCAAAGCTGCGCCAGGAAAAGCGCGCCCAGTCCGCATGACGCGCCCGATGTTCGTTGATGTGGATGTTTCACGTGAAACATTGCGAGATCTTGAACACTTCGAGGGGTTGGTGCGTAAATGGAACCCGCGCATCAATCTCGTTTCAAAGAATACCATTGAGGATTTGTGGCACAGGCACATCCTCGACGGCCTCCAGCTGATCGGTTTTCTTCCATCGCTGCCCTGTCATTGGGTCGACCTGGGATCGGGCGGCGGATTTCCGGGGATCGTCATTGCGATCGCGGCAAAGTCCCTGAACCCCAACTTTCGGATGACATTGGTGGAAAGCGATCATCGCAAGGCCGTCTTCTTGCGCACCGCGATCCGGGAACTCAATCTCACAGCCAAAGTCGAAACGTCCCGCATCAAAGAACTCGCGTCGCTCCAAGCTGATGTCCTCACAGCCCGTGCGCTTGCAGACCTTCCCATCCTTCTGTCCTTCGCGGACCGGCATCTCAAAAAGGATGGCGTGGCGGTGTTTCCAAAAGGCGCAACGTGGAAAAAAGAGGTGGAGGCCGCCCGCGCGGAATGGTCATTTTCCTGCGAAACCACTACAAGTAAAACAGACCAAAACGCTGTCGTTCTCAGCATTGGAAATATTGATCATGCCTGATCCAATTCGACCCCGGGCTCCCCGGATCATTGCCGTTGCGAACCAGAAAGGTGGCGTTGGCAAGACGACCACAACGATAAATCTGGGTGCTGCTCTATCGGAACAAGGCCTGAATGTTCTGGTCGTCGATCTGGACCCTCAGGGCAACGCATCCACAGGTCTCGGGATCGAGCCCACGGACCGGGAATACACCACATATGAGCTGCTCCTGGACGACATTCCCCTTGAGGAAGTCATTCAGCAGACCGAGATCGCCAATCTTGCCCTCATCCCGGCCACCGTTGATCTCAGTTCCGCGGATATCGAATTGATCGCCAATGAAAAGCGCAGCTTCCTGTTGCATGATGCTCTGCGACAGCCTGCGATCGACGCGTATGCCTTCGATATTGTCCTGATCGACTGCCCACCGTCGTTGAACCTTCTAACGGTCAACGCGATGGTCGCCGCGCATTCCGTCCTCGTGCCACTGCAAAGCGAGTTCTTCGCCCTCGAGGGTCTGTCGCAACTGATGATGACGATCCGTGAGGTCCGTCAAAGCGCCAACCCGGATCTTCGGATCGAAGGTGTTGTGCTGACCATGTACGATGCCCGGAACAACCTGTCTCAGCAGGTCGAGGATGACGCGCGCTCGAACCTGGGCGAACTGGTTTACCGTACCGTAATTCCCAGAAATGTCCGCGTCAGCGAGGCGCCATCCTACGCGCTTCCCGTTCTGCAATATGACACGGCATCGAAAGGCGCGGCGGCCTATCGCGCGCTTGCTCAGGAATTGCTGTCCACCCACGCGAAAACAGCGGCATAGGAGAAACGTTATGGCCGAGAAACGTGAACGCCGCGGTTTGGGGCGGGGCCTGTCTGCCCTTATGGCGGATGTGGAACCGCAACGTACAGCCGAGACGGACACTCCGGCCGCCGCCCGTGCGGACCGGATCGTACCGATAGATCGCATTGTCCCGAACCCGGATCAGCCGCGGCGCCGCTTCTCCGAAGACCAGCTCGAGGAACTGACGGAATCGATCCGGGCCAAGGGGATCATCCAGCCCATCATCGTTCGGGAACGGGCTTCCGAGGCCGGAACCTACGAGATCGTCGCGGGCGAGCGTCGCTGGCGTGCCGCACAGAAGGCCCAACTGCATGATATTCCTGTGCTTGTTCGCGAGTTCAGCGATACGGAAGTGCTCGAAGTCGCGATCATCGAGAACATTCAGCGCGCCGATCTGAATGCCATCGAAGAGGCGGCAGGCTTCCGTCAGCTGATGTTCAAGTTCGGGCATACGCAGGAAAAATTGGCCGAGGCCCTGGGCAAAAGCCGGTCGCATATCGCGAACCTGATGCGCCTGCTGAACCTGCCGGAAGACGTCCAGGCTTATGTGGCCGAAGGTCAGCTCAGTGCGGGACATGCGCGCGCGCTCGTCACCGCACCAGATCCGTCTGCGCTCGCCCGCACCGTCATTGCACGCAGCCTCTCGGTCCGGGAAACGGAAAAGCTCGCCAAGGGCGATACGGCCCGCGTCGAGAAACGGCCGCAACGAAAAGACGGCATGGCGATCGAGAAGGATGCGGATACACGCGCACTCGAAAACGACCTTTCGGCAGCGCTCAGCATGAAAGTCGCGATCGATCATAAACCGGGGGCAGAAGCCGGGCGTCTCACGATTTCATATGACACGCTCGATCAGCTCGACGCCCTTTGCGGCATTCTGAGCACTCAGCGTTAAGCTGCGTCTGGAACCAGCGCCGAAATCACGGAATTCAACAGCATCCGGCCTTGCGGGGTAACGCCAAGACGTCCTGATTCTTCCCAAAGCAGACCATCACTGCACAACATGTTGCGTGCTGATGCGTCGGCTATATCTACATCCAGCCTATGCAGGCGCTCCAGATCGAGACCTTCCTGCAGCCGCAATCCCATCATCAGATATTCCAACGCCTGTTCGGACAGAGGCAACGGCGTCGTCAGGCGCGTCCCATCGCCCTTCAGCGCCGCTTCCAACCAGGCGCCGGGATTTCGCCAGGCTTCGGTTGCCACACGTTTGCCTGAGGCGGTCAAACGACCATGTGCCCCGGGACCGATCCCGGCATATTCCCCCTGACGCCAATAGATCAGGTTATGCCGGGATTCAGAGCCGGGTTTCGCATGATTCGACACCTCATAGGCGGGCAGGCCCGCTGCCTCGCACATCTCTTGTGTCATCTCGTAAAGATCGGCCGCCAGATCTTCGTCGGGCAAGCCGGGCAGGACACCGGTCCGATGCCGTTCCCAGAACGCTGTGCCCCGCTCGATCGTCAGCTGGTAGAGTGACAGATGATCCGCGGCCATATTCAGCGCTTCAGCGAGTTCGGTCCGCCAGCCCTCCCGCGTCTGGGCTTGCCGGGCATAGATCAGGTCAAAGCTGATCCGATCAAACAAGCCGCGCGCCGTCTCGAATGCGGCCTTTGCCTCCGTCACGGAATGCAGCCGCCCCAATCGCCGCAGGTCTGCGTCATTCAGCGCCTGAAGCCCCATGGAGATGCGGTTGACGCCTGCGTCACGAAAACCGCGAAACCGACCGGCTTCAACCGAGCGAGGATTGGCCTCAAGCGTGATCTCCAGGTCGTTTGCAGGGGTCCAGGCCAGCTTCGCGGCGTCGATGATATCCGCCACCAGATCGGGCGGCATCAGGCTGGGCGTTCCGCCTCCGAAGAAGATCGAGGATAGAACCTGAGGTCCTGTTTCACGGGAAACACGGCTGATCTCGGAGAGAAACGCCTCGCGCCAGCGCACATGATCCACCTGGCGCGTGACATGCGAATTGAAGTCGCAATACGGGCATTTCGCCTCGCAAAACGGCCAATGCACATACAGCCCGAACCCCGCGATCTGCCAGTTTTCAGCCAAAGCAGCCCGCCAAGAGTAGCTCCATCGCCCGCGCGCGATGGCTGATCTTGTTCTTCTCCCAACGGTCCATTTCGCCGAAGGTCACCTCATACCCGTCAGGCTGAAAGATCGGATCGTAGCCGTGACCCTCCGATCCGCGCATCGGCCAGACGACGCGGCCTTCCATGACCCCGGGGAAGACTTCGTCATGCCCGTCCGGCCAGGCCAGAACCAAGGTACAGCAGAACCGCGCCGTCCAGGGCTCTTCGGCTCCTGACGCCAGTACTCGGTCCCGTGCTTTGCTCATGGCCATCACGAAATCCCGACCCGTGTCCGTTTCTGCCCAATCGGCAGTATAGACGCCGGGCGCTCCGCCCAATGCGTCTATCTCGATACCGGAATCGTCCGACAGCGCTGGTAGGCCGGTCGCCTGCGCTGCCGCGTGTGCCTTGATCCGCGCATTCTCGACAAATGTCGTCCCGGTCTCCTCCGGCTCTGGCAGGTCGAGCTCTGCAGCCCCCACACAGGCGACGCCAAACGGCGCCAACAGGTCCGAGATCTCCTCGAGCTTGCCCCGGTTATGGGTCGCAACCAGCAGTTTCGATCCCTCGAAGCGCCGCGTCACGACACGGCCGCCTTCTGCGTGCTGACCAGCTCGCCCACGCCCTTTTCCGCCAGATCCATCAGGGCAGACATCTGATCGCGGGAAAAGACCGATCCTTCAGCCGACATCTGGATTTCGATCAGCTGACCGTCGCCGCGCAGGATGAAGTTCCCGTCGACACCGGCCTCGCTGTCTTCCGGGTAGTCCAGATCCAGCACCGGCTGACCCGCATAGATCCCGCAGCTGACCGCCGCCACCGGCGAAATCAGCGGGTCCGATGTCAGATCGCCCGCCTTCAGCAGCTTGTCCACCGCCATCTTCAGCGCGACCCAACCCCCCGTGATCGAGGCACAGCGCGTCCCGCCATCGGCCTGGATCACGTCGCAATCCACGGTGATCTGCCGCTCGCCCAGGGCCACCCGGTCGATGCCTGCACGCAGGGACCGTCCGATCAGACGCTGGATCTCCACCGTGCGCCCGCCTTGCTTTCCGCTGGTCGCCTCACGGCGCATCCGCGACGAGGTCGAGCGCGGCAGCATTCCGTATTCCGCGGTGACCCAACCGAGGCCGGAGCCCTTGATGAAGGGCGGTACGCGTTCCTCGATGCTCGCCGTACACAACACATGGGTGTCGCCCACGCGGATCATGCAGGATCCTTCAGCATGTTTCGTCACATCGGTCTCGATTGAAACCGCACGCATTTCGCTTAAATCACGACCGGACGGGCGCATATCTGTTCTCCTTCTTTGCGGCTGGGCATACAGATAGCGCGGCGCCCCGGGCAACCCCGATTGACCCTGACGAATGCCGCTTTTTAATAGCCTTTCCAGACTGAGGGGCAGAGATGCAGGACAGCCCGAAACTCTTCGATCAGATGAACGCCCGCTCGCGCGAGGTGTTTCAGCGCGTGGTCGAGGGCTATCTCGAAAGCGGCGAGCC
>CAZTEV010000052.1:8925-14958 GCA_964612785.1 uncultured Roseivivax sp.
ATCCGGCATATCGAGTTTGTCTCGCTCGCCCAGAACCGCGCGCTCGTCGTGCTCGTCTTTGCCGATGGTCATGTGGAAAACCGCGTCTTTACGCCGCCGCCGGGCCTTACGCCGTCCGCGATGCGGGAGGCTGCGAATTTCCTCAACGCGTTGGTCGAGGGGAAGACGCTGTCTGAGCTCAGGCGCGATATGGGCCGCGACATCGAGGCACGGCGCCGCGAAATCGACTCGCTCGCACACGATCTCGTGCAATCGGGCATCGCGGTCTGGGACGAAGACGGTGACCGCGCGGAACGCCTGATCGTGCGCGGCCGCGCGAATCTCCTGGATGGAGAGGCCGATCCCGCCAATATCGACCGGATCCGGACCCTCTTCGACGATCTCGAACGCAAGCGCGACATCGCCGAGTTCCTCGAGCTCACCGAGGAAGGTGAGGGCGTGCGCATCTTTATCGGCTCGGAGAACAAACTTTTCTCGCTTTCGGGTTCCTCTCTGGTCGTCTCTCCATATATGAACGCGGATCGAAAGATTGTGGGCGCGGTCGGGGTCATTGGACCGACCCGCCTGAATTACGGTCGGATCGTTCCGATCGTGGACTACACTGCACAGCTGGTCGGGAAATTGCTGTCCGACCGGAAATAGAGGGAAGATATGGCTGACCCGAAGAACGACGATTTCCTCGACGATCCCGATGATCTCGCAGCCGAGGACGACGCGCGCGAAGAGGCCGAGGAACTGGCCGAACCCACGGATGCGGACCGGATCGCGGAGCTTGAGGCAGAGCGGGACCAGTACAAGGACCGCTTCATGCGCGCGCTGGCCGATGCCGAGAATGCGCGCAAGCGGGCCGATCGCGACCGCAAGGAAGCCGAAAACTACGGCTCCACCCGTCTCGCCCGCGACCTTCTGCCGGTCTACGACAACCTGCAGCGTGCGCTGGCCGCCGCGAACGAGGAGCAGAAACAGATCTCCGTCGCGCTTCTCGAAGGGGTAGAGCTGACGCTGCGCGAGCTTCAGTCGGTCTTCAAGAAACACGGGATCGAAGTCATCAAGCCGGAAGTGGGCGATAAGTTCGACCCGCAGGTGCACGAAGCCATGTTCGAGGCGCCCGTCCCCAACACCAAGGCAGGTGACATCATCCAGGTCTCGGCCGAAGGGTTCATGCTTTATGATCGCCTTCTTCGCCCGGCACAGGTCGGTGTCAGCTCCACGCCCGGAAAATAGACCCTAATCCTGCAGAAGTCCGCGCAGGGCATATAGCGCTTCGAGCGCTTCGCGCGGGCTCATATCGTCGGGCGACAGATCTCGAAGCCGCGCCTCCACCTCGGACGGCGCGGCTTTCTGTTGCGGGGCAGGGGCAGCGGCGACCGCGGAAAACAGGGGCAGATCGTCGATCAACGCCTTGGGCGACGTCTTCTCGCGTTCGCCCTTTTCCAGCGCTTCCAGAACCGATTTCGCTCGGGCCACAACGGCGGGCGGCAGTCCCGCCAGTTGCGCGACCTGCACGCCATAGGACCGATCCGCCGCACCGGGCCGTACTTCGTGCAGGAAGATGACCTGGCCATCCCATTCCTTCACCGCGACCGTCGCGTTGGACACGCCGGGCAGCTTCCCGGCCAGGACCGTCATCTCGTGGTAATGGGTCGCGAACAATCCCCGGACGCGGTTCACTTCGGCCAGATGTTCCAGCGTCGCCCAGGCGATGGACAGCCCGTCATAGGTCGCCGTGCCACGCCCGATCTCGTCCAAGATCACCAGCGCATGGGCATCCGCCTGATTCAGGATCGCGGCGGTTTCCACCATCTCGACCATGAAGGTCGACCGGCCCCGCGCCAGATCGTCCGATGCGCCCACGCGACTGAAGATCTGGCTGACACACCCGATATGCGCCGTGCGCGCGGGCACATATCCGCCCATCTGCGCCAGGATCGCGATCAGCGCGTTCTGCCGCAGATAGGTCGACTTACCCGCCATGTTCGGACCCGTCAGCAGCTCCAGCGCCGGACCTTCGCCTTCGGGCGACAGGCGGCAATCATTGGCGATGAAAGGTGCGCCGCCCTGCGCGCGCAACGCGCGCTCCACCACCGGATGCCGACCGGCCTCGACGGCAAAGGCACGGCTGTTGTCGACCACGGGCCGCACCCAATCCTCTTGCTTGGCGAGTGTTGCCATGGACAACGCCACATCGAACTCCGCCAAGGCCAGCGCCAGGGCCGACAGGGCAGGGGCCGCCTCCAGAATTGCGCCTTTCAGGCTGTCATAGAGCCGCTTTTCGATCTCGATCGCGCGACTGCCCGCATTCAGGATCCGTGTTTCGAGCTCCGACAATTCGACCGTCGTGAAACGCACCTGATTGGCGGTCGTCTGGCGATGGATGAAAGTCTCCGAATGGGGTGGCGCCATCATCTTGGCGGCATGGGTGGCCGTGGTCTCGATGAAATACCCCAGCACGTTGTTGTGCTTGATCTTCAACGCGCCGATGCCCGTCGCCTCGACGTAATCCGCCTGCATCCGCGCGATCACGCCTCGGCCTTCATCCCGCAGCGTGCGCGCCTCATCGAGATCGGCGTCGAACCCTTCCGCGATGAAACCCCCGTCGCGCACCAGAAGCGGCGGTTCGGCGATCAGCGCGGCGTCCAGCATTTCGAGCAGCGCGTCGTGGCCGACCAAGGCGGCGGTCGCATCGGATAGAAGATCGGGCAGGGCGGTCTCTCGCAAGGTGTCGGCCAGATGTTCCGCCTGGGTCAGCGCCGCCCGGACGGCGCTCAGGTCGCGGGGGCCGCCACGGTCGAGCGCCAATCGCGACAGCGCCCGGTCCATATCCGGCACCTTCCGAAGGCTTTCGCGCAGGGTCAGAGCCGTATTTCCAGACTCCAGACACCAGGCCACCGCTTCATGACGTTGGGTGATATCCCCGAGTTCCCGGCTAGGGGAGGACAGCCGCCGCTCCAGCAGCCGCGCGCCTGCGGCCGTCGTGGTCTTGTCGATCACGGACAGAAGCGATCCCGAGCGCGTGCCATCCGCCCCCTTGGTCAGCTCCAGATTGGCCCGCGTCGCGGCGTCGATCTGCAGAAGCCGCGACACCTGATCCTGTTTCGGAGGCCGCAGCAGGGGCAGTTTGCCCTTCTGCGTGATCTCCAGGTAATCGACCAGTGCGCCCATCGCGGCCAGCTCGGGACGGTCGAACGTCCCGAACGGCTCCAGCGTGGAGACGTGGAACAGAGCGGTCAGGCGCGCCTCGCCTGCAGTGGAATCGAAAGATCCACGCGACAGGATCGTTGGCTCTATCCCGAGATCCGACAGGATCGGGCGCTGGGCCTCTTCACTGGCCTCCGAGATCAGCAATTCCGCTGGCGCCAGACGCGCAAGTTCGGCTCCGATCCGCGCGGCGGGCAGGGGCATCACATGAAACGCACCCGTCGAGATATCCGCCCAGGCCAAGGCAAATGTGTCTCTAACCTGGCCCAAAGCGGCCAGGTAATTGTGCCGCCGGGCTTCCAGAAGGCTTTCTTCCGTCAGCGTTCCGGGCGTGACAAGCCGCACGACTTCCCGCTTCACGACGGATTTGGATCCGCGCTTCTTGGCCTCTGCCGGGCTTTCCATCTGCTCGCAGACCGCGACACGAAATCCCTTGCGGATGAGCGTCAGCAGATAGCCTTCGGCGGAATGGACGGGCACGCCGCACATGGGAATGTCGTCGCCGTCATGCTTGCCGCGTTTCGTCAGCGCGATATCCAGCGCCTCGGCCGCCGCCGCCGCGTCGTCGAAGAACAGCTCGTAGAAATCGCCCATTCGGTAGAACAACAGCGCATCCGGATGCCCGGCCTTGATCTCGAGATATTGCGCCATCATCGGCGTCACGGCGTTCATGCGACCCCCATCGCGGTGTTCCGCGGCGACCCTACAAATGCCCAGGCTGATGCGAAAGCGCGAAATCCGCCGCGACCCGAGACGGATCTGATAGCGCTATCGGAGTTGAGGCCATTCCGCCCCTCCGGTAAGTCGGTTCGACACATCTGGGAGGATCGTATGGCACGGCAGAAATATACCCGCGAAGAGGCGCTCGCTTTCCATCTGGAACCGACGCCCGGCAAGTGGGAAGTCCAGGCCACCGTGCCGATGGCCACGCAGCGGGACCTGTCGCTGGCCTATTCCCCCGGCGTTGCGGTGCCTTGCGAGGAGATCGCGCAAAGCCCTGAGCTGGCATACGATTACACCAACAAGGGCAACCTCGTCGCGGTGATCTCGAACGGAACGGCGGTTCTGGGCCTCGGCAATTTGGGTGCGCTCGGCTCGAAACCGGTGATGGAGGGCAAGTCGGTGCTCTTCAAACGCTTCGCCGACGTGAACTCCATCGATATCGAGCTCGACACGGAAGACCCGGACGCCTTCTGCCAGGCGGTCAAGCTGATGGGTCCGACTTTCGGGGGCATCAACCTCGAAGACATCAAGGCGCCCGAATGCTTCATGATCGAGCAGCGCCTCAAGGAAGAGATGGATATTCCCGTCTTCCATGACGACCAGCACGGCACGGCGGTGATCTGTGCGGCGGGTCTCATCAATGCGCTGCATATCTCGGGCAAGAAGATCGAGGATGTGAAGATCGTGTTGAACGGCGCGGGCGCCGCGGGCATCGCCTGTATCGAGCTTCTGAAAAGTATGGGCGCGCGGCACGACAATTGCATCGTCTGTGACACCAAGGGCGTGATTTATCAGGGCCGCACCGATGGCATGAACCAGTGGAAATCGGCCCATGCGGTCAAGACCGAGGCGCGGTCGCTGGAAGAGGCAATGGTGGACGCCGATGTCTTCCTGGGCGTGTCGGTGAAAGGCGCGGTGACACAGGCCATGGTGCAGTCCATGGCCGACAACCCGGTGATCTTCGCCATGGCCAACCCGGACCCCGAGATCACGCCCGAAGAGGCACATGAGGTCCGGATGGATGCCATCGTCGCCACGGGCCGGTCGGATTACCCCAACCAGGTCAACAACGTGCTGGGCTTTCCCTATCTCTTCCGGGGCGCGCTCGACATCCATGCCCGCGCGATCAACGACCAGATGAAGATTGCCTGTGCCGAAGCGCTTGCGGCGCTTGCGCGCGAAGACGTGCCCGACGAGGTCGCGGTGGCCTATGGCAAGACGCTGTCCTTCGGGCGCGATTACATCATCCCGACGCCCTTCGATCCGCGGCTGATCTATCGCATCCCGCCTGCGGTCGCGAAGGCGGGCATGGATACCGGTGCGGCGCGGCGGCCAATCGTCGACATGGAGGCCTACGAGGTTTCGCTGAAAACCCGGCTCGATCCGACGGCGTCGATCCTGCAAGGCATCAATGCCCGCGCCCGGGCGGCGCAGGCCCGCATGATCTTCGCGGAAGGGGACGATCCGCGCGTGCTGCGCGCTGCCGTCAGCTATCAGCGCTCGGGCTTCGGCAAGGCGCTGGTCGTGGGCCGCGAATCGGACGTGAAGGCCAAGCTGGAAGCCGCGGGCATGGCCGATGCCGTGCGCGAGATCGAGGTGGTGAACGCCGCGAACACCACGCATCTCGAAACCTACAAGCAGTTCCTCTATGCGCGGAACCAGCGCAGCGGCATGGACCAGCAGGATGCGCACCGCATGGCCGCGCGGGACCGGCACGTATTCGCGTCGCTGATGCTGGCCCATGGCCATGGCGACGGGCTCGTGACGGGTGCCACCCGAAAATCCGCGCATGTGATGGAGCGGATCAACCTCGTCTTCGACGCGCAGGCGAAACAGGGCGCAGCGGGGGTGACCGCACTTCTGCACAAGGGGCGCATCGTGCTTATCGGCGATACGCTGGTGCATGAATGGCCCGACGAAAACGACCTCGCTGATATCGCCGAGCGGGCCGCAGGCGTCGCACGGCATCTCGGGCTCGAGCCGCGTGTGGCCTTCGTGTCCTTCTCGACCTTCGGTTATCCGGTCTCTGAACGGGCCGAGAAGATGCATCTGGCGCCAGATGTGCTCGATAAACGTGGGGTGAACTTCGAATACGAGGGCGAGATGACGGTG